>JAIBBQ010000062.1 GCA_019694595.1 Myxococcaceae bacterium | reverse complement strand
CTCCAGCACGTCGGCCGCGGCGACCTCGGCGCCCGGCGGCAGGGTCAGGCCCGCCCGCCGCACGCCTTCGCCGCGCGCGAGGTGCGCCGGCACCACCGCGCTCGCGACTGCCGGCACCGCGGCCGGCGCGGCCTGATCAGCCGGGCGGGTGACCACGAAGGCCACCGCCGCCGCCGCCGCGAGCACGAGCCCGGCCGTCATCAGACGGCGCGGCGACCACCACCGCGGCATCGCCCGCGCGGCGAGCGCGTCGGCCAGCGCTCCGTCGACCCGGGCCCAGTCGACCGCGGGCGCCGGCACCGCGGCCTCGGCGAGCACCGCCCGCGCCTGGGCCACCGACTCGGCCGCCGCGGTGCAGTCGACGCAGCCGTCGCCGTGCGCCGCGAGGAAGGTCAGCTCGTCGAGCTCGAGCTCGCGCACCTGGGCAGCCCAGTGCTTGCTGGCGTGGGCGCAGGTCATGGGCGGCCTTCCCCCACCAGCGCCTCGAGCGCGCGGGTGAACTCCTCGCGGGCGTGGAAGAGCCTCGAGCGCACGGTGTTGTACGGCGCGCCGGTGAACTCCGCGATCTCCTCCGGGCCCAGCCCGCAGAGCTCGTGGTACACGAAGACGATGCGCTTCTTGGCCGAGAGGCCCTCGAGCGCGCGCTCCACCAGCACCCGTGCCTGCCGCGCCTGCGCCTCGGCCTCGGGGTCGCGCCCGCTGGAGGCCACCTCGGGCAGCACCTCGACCGGCTCTTCCTTGCGCCGCCGCCACCAGCGCAGGTGCATCAAGGCGACGTTGGCGCACACCCGGTACAGGAAGGTGCGGAACTGCGCCTCACCCCGGAAGCCGCGCACCGAGCGCAGCAGCTGCAGGTACGTCTCCTGGATGAGGTCTTCCAGGTCGGCGCGGCGGCCGAGCAGGTGCCAGAGCGTGCGGGCCACGTCGTCGCGCGTCAGGCGGTAGAGCTCGTCGAAGGCGGTGAGATCGTCCGCCTGCAGCCGGCCGACGAGGCGGTCGAGCCGCAGCTGCTGCGCCGTCTTGGGCGGCGGCGTGGGGACCAGCCTCGAGAGTGACAGGGCCCCAGCGCTCACGAACGGCTCCTTGCGGCGTACGTGGTCGAGACGCAGGGACCCGCCCGGAAATTCACTTCGCAGCGCAGCGGTGGCGTCCACACGGCCCTTGGTTGCCGGACCGGCGCCGGGTGATCACCACTTTCTCGCGGTGATCGCCGCGGCGGGCGCGGGCATCGAAGGGCATCGAACCCGTCGTGAAGGAGCTTCCCGCATGCGCCGCCTCGCCGCCTTGCTCTTGCCGCTGTCACTCGCCGGCTGTCACATCATTCACATCGAAGGAGACCCCGCCTCGGAATGCACCGCCGGGTGCGAGGGCGCGACCTGTTCCAGCAGTGCCGACTGCCACGCCTCCTGCAGCTGTCGCCAGGGCACCTGCACGCTGAAGCCGTCGTGCCAGCGCGACAGCGACTGCGCGTCGGGCCAGAGCTGCACCAACGGCTACTGCTCCGGGGGCTGCACCGCCGACCTCGACTGCCACGCGGGCGAGTACTGCGTCGCCGGCGCGTGCCGCACGCAGCCTTCGGGCGGCAAGACCTGCCGCACCAGCGCCACCTGCGGCTACGACATGTGCCTCAACGGCTTCTGCACCCGCCCGTGCACCTGCGCCGAGGACTGCGACCCCGGTGACCACTGCAACGCCGGCTTCTGCCAGAGCCCGGTGCCGGCCACTCCGGCCGACGCGGGCACCCACGGCGCCTCGTCGCCCGACGCGGGCGCGCCCGATGCGGGGAAGCCGCCGGCGCCCGACGCCGGCCGCCCGCCGTTCCCCTCGAGCTGCACCCACAACGTCGAATGCGGCAGCGGCTGCTGGTGCGTGAACCAGACCTGCTTCCAGGGCTGCTCGGCCGATGGCGACTGCGGTCAGACCGAGAGCTGCCAGGGGGGCCTCTGCAAGCCGCGCCCGCCGGGTACCTGCAGCACCGCCGCGCAGTGCTCCACCGGTCAGGACTGCGTCGACGGCGCCTGCCACGCCGCCTGCAGCAGCACCGCGCAGTGCAAGTCTGGCGAGACCTGCCGGGTGGGCTACTGCCTGCCGTCGTCGGGCCCCGCGGCCTGCACCACCAACTGCGACTGCCCTGCCGGGGAGCGCTGCCTGATGGGCCAGTGCGCGCCCTGACGGCGGCGTGAAGCGGCCAGAGCCTCCCGGTCGAGCGGACCGGGAGGTCAGCGCAGCCGCATCGGCCGGTCGACGATGGCGCGCAGGCGCGCGTCGGGCAGCAGCCGGCCGAGCGCCACCGCGAGCAGACCACCGGCGACGAAGCCACCGATGTGCGCCCACCACGCGACGCCGGGGGCGTGGAGCACCAGCGCGGCGAGCACGTTCCAGAGGAACCAGTACGGCAGGTACCAGAGCGCCCGCACCTTCACCCAGTAGAAGACGACCAGCACCCCGACGCGGGCGTGCGGGAAGAAGACCATGTACGCCGCCAGGACGCCGGCGATGGCCCCGCTGGCACCGACGGCCGGGGTCACGCTCCCGGGGTCGGGCAGCACGTAGGCCACCGCCGAGAGCAACCCGCACACGACGTAGAACAGCAGGAACGGCACGCGGCCCAGGCGATCCTCGACGTTGTCGCCGAAGATCTTGAGGAAGTACATGTTGCCCAGCAGGTGCACCGCATCGAGGTGCAGGAACATCGAGCCGAACAGGCCGCGCCACCCGCTGACGTGCCCGTCGACCAGCGTGGCGGGGACCAGGGCCCACTCGAACCCCACCACGCCCCCCATCTCGAGGAGCCCGACCGCCGTGCACGCCACGATGAGCGCCCAGGTGATCAGCGGCCGTCGGTACACCGGGTTGTAGCCTTCGACGGGCAGGCTGGTGGCCAGCGCGAAGAGCCACCAGCGGGTCCCTTCGCGCGGAGGACCACGGTCGTCCTCCGTCTCCTGCATCGCCTCCACCGCGTCAAGCTCGCGCCGGGCGGCCTCGAGCGCGGACTCCCCGCGCGGGCGAGGCGTGGCCTGCCGGTGCGCCCGCATCAGCTTCCCCAGCGCGACCAGCTCTCCTTCGTCGAACCACACGCTGGTGCACACCGCGCAGACGTCGAAGGGCACCGGCGTCAGCCCCTTGGCCTCGTGGGTGCGCATCGGCCCGCAACCTCCGGGGCACTCGAGCTTCTCCCGCGCCTCGTCCCAGGCACCGCTGGTGCGGCGCAGCTCGTCAGCCGCCGGGCCGAACTGCCGCTGCAGCGCCTCTCCCCGCAGACAGACGCCGCGGCAACGGCCGCAGAACTCGGCGTCGACGCCGCCCTGCCGGAAAGGCTGGAGCGGCAACCGACAGCGCGGACACGGCCGGGCGGGCGCGCGCACCGTCTACTTCTTGGCCGTCAGGGCGGTGGACAGCTCCTGGTACAGGTGCACCGCGCTGCGGATCGCCTTGTCGAAGTCGCCCAGGTGCAGCGACTCGTTCTCGCTGTGCGCGTTGGTGTACGGGTCCTCCACGCCGATGAGGAGCGCCGGCACGCCGCCGAGCTCACGGGCGAAGGGCTCCACGAAGGGAATCGAGCCGCCGCAGCCGATGGCCACCGCCTTGGCGCCGTAGCCCTTCTCCAGCGCGCGGAACGCCGCCTGGAACGCGGGGCCCGACGGGTCGGTGTACCACCAGCCGGCGAGCGACTCGGCCTTGACGGTGACCTCCACGCCCCACGGCGCGGCCTTCTTCAGCGCCGCGATGAGCGCGTCCTGCACGGTCTTGGGGTCGAGGTCCGGCACCAGGCGAATGCCCACGCGGCACCACGCCGACTCGCAGAGGATGTTGCGCGCGTCCTTCCGCGACGACGCCTGGATGGCGTTGACCGCGAGCGACGGCTGCCGCCAGTTCTGCTCCCAGGGGTGCCGGCCGTTGCCGAGCAGCTGCACGCCGTCGAGCACCCCCGCCTGCGAGCGGAAGTGGGCCACGTCGCCGGGCAGCGAGGTGATCGACGCCTGCTCCTGCGCGGTGAGCGGCCGCACCTTCTCCATCACCCCGGGGATCGCGATGCTCCCGTCGGCGTGGGTGAGCGACGCGAGCATCTTGGCCAGCGCCATCACCGGGTCGGGCACCGGGCCGCCCCACATGCCGGAGTGCAGCGACTGCTTGAGCGCCCGCACCTCGACGTCGACCGACACCAGGCCGCGCAGCGCGGTGGTGATGCTGGGCACCCCGGTCTCGAAGTTCGAGGTGTCGGTGAGCACGATGGCGTCGGCCTGGAGCAGCGACCGGTAGGTCTTGAGGAAGTCGCCCAGGTGATCGCTGCCGACTTCCTCTTCGCCTTCCACGAAGATCTTCACGTTGAGCGGCAGCGCCCCCGCGCCCCCAAGCCAGGCGTCGACCGCCGAGGTGTGCGCCACCACCCCCGCCTTGTCGTCGGCGGCGCCGCGGCCGTAGAGGCGCCCGTCGCGCTCGGTGGGCTCGAAGGGCGGGCTCTTCCACGCCTCGGCGTCGCCGGCGGGCTGCACGTCGTGGTGCGCGTAGAGCAGCAGCGTCGGCTTGCCCGGCGCCTTGAGGATCTCGCCGTAGACCGCGGGCGGGGCCCCCGGCACCTCGAGGAGCCGCACGCTCTCGAAGCCCCGCTTCTTCAGCAGCGCGGCGGTGGCCTCCGCGCTGCGCCGGACCTCGCCCGGGTCGAACCCGGCGAAGGACACGCTGGGAATGCGCACCAGGGTCTTCAGGTCTTCGAGGTAGGCCGTTTTCTGGGAGTCGACGCGGGAGAGGGCCTTCTGAGCGGTCATGGAGAGCGCTGCTTACCGCATCCTCCGCCCGCAGGGCACGCCGCCCCGGCGGCCGCGCGTCACTCGCACTGCACGTTCGCGGTGATGACCGCCGAGGCCGCGGAGATGACCGCCTCGCAGGCCTTGCCGTGGAACTCGAGCTCGCCGTTGCGCCGGTCGCTCCAGGACCAGCCTTCCGCCCCCGTGGGGTCGAAGGACACCGGCTGACCGGCGACGTCGATCTCGATCTTGGAGTCGTCTTCCGGCACCGAGGTGCTCAGGTACACGCACGCCCCCACCTGCCCGCGAATGGCCACCAGCGCGGTGTCGAGCTCGTCCTGCGAGGACACGCCGTAGTAGCGCTGGGTGCCCGGCCGCGGCCGGCCTCCGGCCACCGCCATCGCGTTGAGCGTGCGCACCAGCGCGGTCTCCCCGGCGTTCTGGATGCCGATGACGTACGTGGGAATGCCGGCGTCGGTCTGCGCCGCGATGTGGCTCACCGTGCGCTCGTCGTCGAGGCAGCGGGTCGCCGTGCACAGCCCGCCCCCGCCGACGCAGGTGCACCGGCGCGGGTCGAGCTCGGAGTTGCAGTCGGGCGCGCCGTCGGTCGCCAGCACCAGCGCGCGCGCGCTGCCCGCCGCCCGGGCGGTGCGAACGGCCGAGCCGCCCACGTCGATGGCCAGCGCCGTGGGCGTGGCTCCGTTGGGCTGGGTGTTGCGCATCAGGGTGAGCAGCGGCGTCACGTTGCCGCGGGTCGGCGCGAGCTGCACCATGGGGTTCACCAGGCAGGCGTCGAAGCTGCCCCCGCCGGGGAACTCCAGCGCGCCGATGGCGATCGACTGGTCGACCGCGGGCAGCGCCTTCGCCAGCCCCTCGGTCAGCGCCGACCACCGGCTGCGCCCCCCGAAGGACTCGCGCATCGAGGCGGAGCGGTCGAGCACGAACATCACCACCGGCACCGCGCGGTTGAGCGTCAGCGTCCCCGGCGTGCAGGGGACCCCGGCGTCGGTGCCGGCGTCGGGCGCCGCCCCCGCGTCGGGCACCACGCCTGCGTCGCGGTAGCGGTAGATGTCCGAGCGGCCGCAGGCGAGCGCCAGGGCCACCAGTGCCACCACGGGAAGCAGACGTCGGTCCACCCCTCCTTGTAGCCGCAGGGGGGCCACGGCGATCAAGCCAGAGGGGGCACGGTGCCCACGCAGAGCCGGCACCCCAGGCCCCCGTTGTCGAGCGCGTGCTCCTCGTCGAACGCAAGCCCCAGCGCTTCCTGGTGATTCTCCAGCAGGAAGGCGAAGCGCCACCCCGGCAACTGGGCCCGCAGCCGCGCGCCGAGCGCGCCGTACAGCGGCCGCAGGTCGCCCCGCTCCCCCGCCCGCTTCCCGTAGGGGAGGTTCGCCACCAGGAGCCCCGGACCGAGCGCCGGCCGGGCGACCAGCGCGGTGGCGTCGAGGCGCTCCAGGGTGAGCCGCTCCAGCACGCCGGCCCGGCGGGCGTTGCGGCGGGCGATGCCCAGCGCGCCGGCGTTGAGATCGGTGCCCAGGATCGCCGCGGTCCCCGCCGCGAGCGCAGGGCCCGGCAGGGCCGCGAGGTCCCCCGCCACCGCGCCCGGAAAGCGCTGGAACGCGAAGGGGCGCTTGGCGCCCGGCGGCCTCGCCCACTGCGCCGCCTCGATGAGGATGGTGCCCGAGCCGCACATCACGTCCCACAGGGGCTTCGAGGGGTCGAACCCTGCGAGCGCCAGCACCCCCGCGGCCAAGGTCTCGCGCATCGGCGCCCGGCCGACTTCCTGGCGCCACCCGCGGCGGAACAGCGGCTCGCCCGAGGTGTCGACGCTCACCTCGCCGGCGGCGTTCACCACCAGGGTGAGCGGCTCGCCCTGTCCCGGCCAGCGCCGCGAGGCTTCCTCGCGCAGGCGCACCGGCCCTTCGACCGCCACCGCCTGGCCTGGCCGCCGCACCCGCGACAGGTCGAGGCGGCCGAAGGCCTGCGGCGCGCGCCCCTCGCCCAGCCGCAGCAGCACGCGGGTCGCGGTGCGCAGCCAGACGTTGAGCCGCTGGTGGGTGCCGGGCGGCCCGGACACCTCGGCCCCGCCGGGCACCACCCGGGGACTCAGCCCCAGCGCCCGGAGCTCCCGCCCCAGCACCGGCTCGAGCCCGGGCGTGGTGGCGGCGAACAGGCGCTCTTCCACCTCAGGTCCCCTCGAGCAGGCGGGTCAGCTTGGGCTTCACCCCGGTCTGGGCGAGCAGCGCAGCGAGCCGCACCTTGGGTTCCCGTTCCCCGCCGCCGACCCGCTTGCCGAGGATGAGCTCGTTCTTGAGCGAGTGCTCCCAGCCGGTGAGCTCGGTGACGGTCACCTGGTACCCCTGCGCCTCCAGCGTCAGCGCGCGGATGACGTTGGTGAGGTGCGAGCCGAACTCGCGCCGGTGCCAGGGGTGCTGGAAGAGTGCGGCCAGCGCCCCGGTGTCCTTCGCCGGGGCCGCCTTGAGCAGCTGGGCGACCTCGGCCTGGCAGCAGGGCACCACCGCCACGTGGTCGGCCTTGCGCCGCAGCGCCGCGAAGAGCGCGTCGTCGGTGGCGGTGTCGCAGGCGTGGAGCGCGGTCACCACGTGCACCCGCTCGGGCAGCACGTCGAGCGCGATGGGCGCGGTGACGAAGCGCATGCGCGAGAACCCGAGCTTCTCGGCCCGCTCCTGCGCCCGGCGAGACAGGTCGTCGCGGCTCTCGACGCACCACACCTCGCCGCGCTCCTGGAAGAAGAGCTCGTAGAGCACGAAGCCCAGGTAGGCGTTGCCGCTGCCCAGGTCCGCGAGCACCGGCACCTCGTGGCGGGCGAAGGCGTCGTCGAGCGCTGGCGTGAGCAGCCCGACCAGGTGGTTCACCTGCTTCAGCTTGCGCAGGCTGTCGGCGTTCAGCTTGCCGTCGCGGGTGAGCAGGTGCAGCGCGGTGAGCAGCGCCTTCGACTGCTCGGGCAGGAGCTCCTTGCGGACCTGCCCCGGCTTCACCTCGCGGCGGGCCTTCGCACTCTCACCGCTCAGACGGACACCACCTCGACCACCTCGGGAATCAGCTCCCGCAGGCGGGTCTCGATGCCCGACTTGAGGGTGGCGGTCGACGACGGGCAGCCGGCGCAGCTGCCCTTCATCTGCAGGTACACGGTGCCGTTCTCGAAGCGGTCGAGCGTGATGTCGCCGCCGTCCATCGCCACCGCGGGGCGAATCTCGGCCTCGAGGATCTCGCGAATCTTGCTCTCGACGTCTCCGCCGCCCTTGGCGACCTCGGCAGCGCGCGCGGCGAGGACCTCGGCCTTCACCACCTCACCTCCGGCGCCCAGGTGGGCGTCGAGGGTGCCCATGACGCCGTCGTTGAGCTCGTCCCACTCGCCTTCGTCGCCCTTGGTGACGGTGACGAAGTTGGTGCCCACCATGACGGCGGTGACACCCTTGATGCCGAACAGCTTGTCGGCGAGCGGCGACTGCTCCTGGGCCAGGGCGCGGGTGGTGAAGTTCATCGCTCCGCGCGGCAGCAGGGGCGCGTCGACCACGTACTTCAGGGTCGCGGGGTTGGGGGTCCACTCGAGCTGGATGTTCACGGCCATGGGCATGATCCTCTTTGGGTGTCCCTAAGGCCCGGGCAGGCCGAAATCAACTCAACAGCTCGCCCATCAGCTGCACCTCGTCCTGCACTTCCATCTCCAGCTCGAGCGGCAGCACCTCGAGGTCGGCCTCGGGGTCGGCCGGCGCGTGGAGCAGCTGGGTCATCGGCCGCGCACTGGCCGCCGCGCCCGAGGTCTTGCCGGGCAGCGGCAGCATCGCGTTCGCCTGGCGCAGGTGGCTCACCAGCTGCCGGGCCACCAGGTCCACCAGCTGGAAGGCGAAGCGGTGGTGGGCGGCGAAGAGCGCGTCGAAGTCGCGCGCCGAGAGCTTGAGCAGGGTCGCAGGCCCGGTGGTGATGCACGACGCGCTGCGCGTGCCGGCGTCGATGGCGGCGACCAGGCCGATCATGGTGCCGGGCACCAGGTTGGCGAGCGTCTTGCCGTTGCGGCCGACCGAGACCTCGCCCGACAGCAGGAAGTAGGCGCCATCGCCGGGCTCGCCTTCGGCGAAGAGCGGCGTCACCCCGTCGACCTCGATGAGCTGGAGCTTCTGCGCGAGGGCGAGCTTCACCACCGCCGGCAGCGGCTTGAAGGCCGGGAAGGTGTCGAGCACCTCGGCGCCGGGGCGGGCCTTGGCCGGCACCGGCGGCGTCGAGATCTGCGCCGGCGCGGGCGCGACGATGCGATCGTTGGTGGCGCGCAGCCGCTTGCAGAGGTCGAGCGACAGCCGGCGCAGCACCTTGAAGGCGGCCGGGTGGAAGGCATCGCGCAGGGCGTGGAAGTCCTGGGCGAGCACCTCGTGGGCGTGGCCTCCGCCGACCACCACCGCGCTCGCCGAGCGGGCGCCGTCGTCGACCAGCGCCATCTCGCCCACCACGTCGCCCGCGCGGGCGTAGGCCACCGCGATGGGGCGCTTGGCGCCGGAGGGGGTGGTGGACAGCGAGACCTCGACCCCGGCGCTGCAGATCCACATCGCCCGGCCCGGCTCGCCTTCGCGGAAGAGCACCTGGCCCGGCTCGAGCTGCACCGGGCGCAGGAGGCGCAAGATGTCCATCATCTCGCCCGGCTCCACGAGGGAGAAGAGCGGGATGCTGCGGACGAAGGTTTCGAGGGCGGCCTGGCCTGACATCCAAGTTGCTTCCTTAGCACGGCCTTGCCGGTACACTCGCCCCCCTCCACCGATGCGCCTGCCCTTTCTTGCCCTTTTCCTGAGCTCGACCGTCTTCGCGCAGAAGATCGCGGTCACCACCTTCAGCGGGCCGGGCGGTGGGCCGGTGCGCAACCAGGTGGTCGCCCAGCTGTGCGAGCAGATCGAGTGCGAGCAGCAGACCAAGGTCACCACCGGCGGCAAGCCCGACTGGAAGAAGGCCAAGGCGAACAAGCTGAAGTTCTTCGTGACCGGCAAGGTCATCGCCAAGGGCAAGAAGAAGTCGGTCGAGCTGCAGGTGCTCGCCAAGGCCGGGGCCCCGAAGTGGAAGAAGGTCTACCCGCTGGTGGGCGGCGTGCTCGCCGAGGCGCAGCTCGAGACCGCGACCGAGGCGCTCTTCAAGGCGCTCGGCCACACCGCCAAGCCCAAGCCGCCCGAGGAGCCGCCGGAAGAGAAGGCGCCTCCGGAAGAGAAGAAGCCCCCCGAGGAGAAGAAGCCGCCCGAAGAGAAGCCACCGGAAGAGAAGCCGGTGAGCGAGCCGCCGGTGGCCAAGGGGCCCGGTCACCTCGAGGGGCGGGGCAGCGAGAAGGTGCCCGAGGACGAGGCGCCCCCCGAGGTGTCGGACGAGCTGGCGAAGCAGTACGTGGTGCGCGGCGCCGTGGGGGTGGACATCAGCTCCCGCAGCTTCAGCTACGCGAACCTGCAGGGCATGAACCTGCGCAGCTACTCGGCGGGAGTCATCGGCTCGCCGAACTTCAACCTCGAGTTCTTCCCCATCGCCATCGGGCAGCCGACGACCTTCCTCGCCGGCCTGGGCCTGGAAGCGGCGTTCGCCTTCTCGGTGGGGCTCAAGTCGCGGCGCAGCGGCACCGACACCCTCACCTACCCCACCGGCGTTTCGCGGCTGGAGCTGGCGCTCAAGTGGCGCATCCGCCCCATCGCCACCGCCGATGCGGGCGTGACGCCGTACTTCGGGTACCGCAGCCACAGCTTCTCGGTGGGGGCGGCGAGCGACGGCAGCAAGATCGACCGGCTGCCCAACATCGCCTGGAGCATGCTGCGCATCGGCGTGGCGGGCGACGTGCCCATCTTCAAGACCGGGCTCCACATCGACGGCCGCTTCGGGGTGGCGCCGATCCTCGGGGCCAACGAGCTCATCAGCACCGCGTACTTCCCCCAGGGCTCGGCGTTCGGCCTCGAGCTCGGCCTGGGCCTCGCGTACCAGTTCCCCGAGCCGGTCGACTTCCTGAGCGTGCGCGCCGGCATCGACTTCTTCCGCTACGGCGCCTCGTTCAAGACGAGCATGACCGACATGTTCATCGCCGACGGCGCGGTCGACCAGCACTTCGGCGGCGGGCTGCAGCTCCGATTTCAGTATTGAGCCTCGCGAGGGCGCTGCCCGCGAGGCGGCGGGGCTCGCCGGCTGACGCCTCGGCTCGCCCCGTCCATTGAATGGTCTTCGGGGGCCTCGCGGCCGGCGCGGGGGAGAACGTTCTCGTGTCAGCCCGCTCGAGCGATCACCCGCGCTGCGTGGTGCTCGTGCCCCGGGGCGCTCGGTCCTCTTCCCCCGAACACTCTCGGGCGGCGCCGGGCGAGAGCCCCGTGCACGTCACCCGTGGGACGGGGCGCACGCCCCGCCGTCGTCGCTGGCAGCGCCCTCGCGACGGCAGCCAACCGAAATCAGCCGACGACCTTGTTGCGGCCGCCTTTTTTCGCCTTGTAGAGGTTGGTGTCGGCCGACTTGATGAACTGCATCGGCTCGGTCATGTCGCCCGTCATGTCGGCGACGCCGATCGACACCGTGACGGGAATGGTCTTCCCCTCGAAGGTGAAGTGGTGGTCCTCGGTCATCTTGCGCAGCTTCTCCGCGAAGCGCCGCGCGTTCTCGGGGCCGGCCTCGGGCTGCACGATGGCGAACTCCTCGCCGCCGTAGCGGGCGAAGCACTCTTCCTTGCGCACCCGCGACTTGATGAGGTGCGCCAGCTCGCGCAGCACGTAGTCACCCGCGAGGTGCCCGTTGGTGTCGTTGATCTTCTTGAAGTGGTCGATGTCGAACATCAGGAGCGAGAGCGCGCGGTTGTAGCGGTGGCAGCGCCCCATCTCCCGCTCGAGGAACTCGAGGAAGTACCGCTTGTTGTTGATCTGGGTCAGCCCGTCCACGATCGTGAGCTGGTAGATCTCCTCGTAGTACAGGTTCTCGATGTTGCCGCCCTGCAGGTACTTGAAGATCGCGCCGCCGACCTTCACCAGGTCGCCGGTGCGCAGCGGCTGCTCCGACAGCACTTCCTCGTCGTTGAGGTACGTGCCGTTGGTCGACCCCAGGTCGGCCACGTAGGCCCGCCCGTTGCGCGTCGCGATCTGCGCGTGGCGGCGCGAGACGTTGTCCAGGTCCACCACGATGTTGTTCTTCACGTCGCGGCCGATGGTGAACTCCTCATCGTCCAGCACGTAGCGCTTGCCCAGGTCCGGCCCATGGATCGTCACCAGGCAGCTCTCGGTGTTCGCACCGAGTCCGGGGGAGATCTTCGAGATCTTGGTGACCCGCGTTTCCTGCCCGCCCATGAAGCTCTAGACATAGCACAGGCGTGATAGGGTCCAGCCGCTCTTCGCTCGGGAGTTTCATGCGCCGCACGCTCCTCTGTCTGGCACTCGCCGCCACTGTCGTCGGATGTGGGAAAAAGAGGGTCGCTCCCCCGCCCGAGAAGACGCTCACCGTGCTGGGCAAGAAGGCCGTCTACCGCGACTGGTCGAACGTGAGCCCCTGCGACGTCGACCCGCGCCCGCTGTCGGGCGAGGTCACCGCGATGACCGAGCTGCTCAACGAGGCGCTCGGGCAGACGTCGGCCGACGAGAACGGCATCTGGAGCGACGAGCAGCTCGCGCTCCTCGAAGACGGCCCCATCGTGCTGTCGCCCGCCCTCGCCGCCAACGAGACGCTCTCCAGGAAGGCGGCCGCCTGCCCGCTGGATCCGTCGGTGGACCTCAAGGTCTTCACCGAGCTCACCGCGCAGACCCGCCGACGCATGGACGGCGCCTCCGGACTCCTGGGGAAGCTCAAGGCCAAGGCCGCGCTCGCCAAGTGGAAGAACGACCTGCCGGCCAACATCGCGTCGGCCAAGGGCGAGTGGTGCGCCGCGCCCAAGCCCGGCGTGACGCCCGACATCTTCTTCGCCTTCGAAGACGACACCGGCCGCGTCGAATGGCGCTTCTGCGACGACGCCAAGGTGGTGGCCGCGCCGGGCAGCCCGCCCACCTTCGAGCCTCCTCCGGCGGCGAAGAAGAAGCCGAAGGACAAGCCGTACCTCGACAGCGCCGCCAAGTACCCGGCCAGCGACGTGCAGCGTGCGCCCAAGCTGGCCGCGCCCGCCGAGAGCTGAGCTTCCGAGCTCGGCCGTCAGCCCCCTGCCGTCACAGCGCCTTGTTGCACGAGAACGCGCCAGGAGACGCGGCCGGGCAGGCCACCTGGCAGAATCCGGCGTCCGCGCCCGCCCCGCAGAGCGCCTGCGCGCAGGCTTCGCTGCACTGTGAGCAGTCCATGGAGGCGGTGACGCAGGTCACCTTCACGAACGAGAATCGCCCTCCGGGGCCGCAGGTCTGGACGCAGGTCTTGCCCGGGCCGCACAGGTCGCACCCGTTGCAACCGTGGCCGTCGCCGCAGTTGCCCTGCACCACGCTCTCGCAGGTGTGCGGGGTGCCGGTGCACTGCCCGTTGTCCAGCGTGCAGCCGTGGTTCACGCAGGCCTGCGCCGCGCCGAAGCCCGTCTGGTAGGTGCTGCAGGGCGCGTGAGTGCCCATGCAGGTGCGGCTGGCCGCCCCTCCGCCGCTGCCACCGCCGCTCGCGCCCGCGGTCCCGCCGCCCGAGCTGCCTGCGCCGCCCCCGCTCGAACTCCCGCCGGACCCGGCACACCCCGCCCACGCCCCCAGCACCACTGCGACGACGGCCCACTGCACGGTCTTCTGCATGTTCGTACGCTCCCGGTGTCGGGCGTCAGACTGCTGCTGCGACGGCCGGAGCGGCGTTCCGCGCCAGGCCCATGATGGTGATCTGCGGGTTGACGCCCAGCGAGGTGGGCAGCACCGAGCCGTCGACCACGAAGAGGTTGTCGAGGCCGCGGTAGCGCAGGGTCGGGTCCACCACCGAGCGCTTGGGGTCGGCCCCCATCGGGCAGCCGCCCATCTGGTGGGCGGTGGCGACCTTGAGCTGCAGGCGTTCCCACTTCGCGTCCGACAGCTTGGAGAGATCGCCCGGCGACTCCAGCACCACCGGGTCCAGGTGGAGCGACATCACCTTCTTCGCCCCGGCCGCGAACTGGATGCGCGCCATCTCCTCGCACGCCGTCTTGAAGGCCTCGAAGTGCTCGGCCCGCAGGTCGTAGTTGAACGACACCCGGTTGTACGCCCCCGACCGCAGCTTCACCGTGCCGCCGGTCTCCTGCGGCAGGAGCCCGTCGACGCTGATGGCGATGCACACGTTGAGGTACGGCAGCGAGCTCAGGAGCGTCTGCGCCTGGCGCCCCACCACCGTGGCCACCACCGACGCGAGCATCGGGTGCACCGGCGGCACCTCGAGGAAGAAGCCCACCTTGCCCGGGCCCCGGTCGATGAAGTGGTGCGAGTACACCGACTGCGGCGCCCCGGAGAACGCCTCCACCTTCTCGTCGAACTGCGCCATCATCATCACCACCGGGTGCAGCCAGGTGCGCCGCCCCACCAGCCCGCCGCCGTCGAGCCCGCTGCGCAGGAGCAGCGCCGGCGAGTTGATCGCCCCGCCCGACACCGCGAACGCCTTGGCCTTCACGGTGAGCGTCCGGCCGCTCGGCCGGTCGGTCGCGGGGTCGAGCACGTCGGCATGCACGGTGCTCACCCGGGTGCCCGACCACTCGAGCCGGCGCACCGAGACGTTGGCGTATACGTCGAGCCCCAGCTCCACCGCGTCGGGGATCACCGTCACCAGCATCGACTGCTTGGCGTCGAGCGGGCAGCCCATGCCGCAGTAGCCGAGGTTGGCGCAGTTGTTCACGTTGCGCTTGATGAGCCCGCGCTCGTACCCCAGCGCGCCCAGGCCTTCCCACAGCACCTTGTTGTTGCGGTTGATGGCCCCCAGCGGCCACTCGGCGACGTGGAGCCGCTTCTCGATGGCGTCCCAGTGGGGGGTGAGCGCGGCCTTGTTCACCGCCTCGAGGCCGTGGTGCTCGGCCCAGTGCGCGAGGATGCGATCGGGCGTGCGGAAGCTGGCGCACCAGTTCACCGTGGTGCCGCCGCCCACGCTGCGGCCTTGCAAGATGGTGATCGCCAGGTCGTCGGTCGTGCGGTTGCCGAGCTCCTGGTACAGCGCGGGGAACGCGCGCGCTTCCGTCATGTCGAACTCGCGGCGCGTGTGGTGCCCGCCTTCCTCCAGCAGCACCACGCGCTTGCCCTGCTTCACCAGCTCGTGCGCCAGCCACGAGCCACCCGAGCCCGAGCCGACCACGCAGACGTCGCAGTCCACCGTGGTGTCGGCGGTGAGTTCGGCTCCACCGCGGATGGTGCCCTGGCTCACGTCGGCTCCCTCCACACGCCGTTGCCGTCGGGGCGCGGCGTGCCCCCGCCCACCCAGTGCGGCGCGTCGGCCTGGTGGAAACCCGACGGAGGCCCCGGGTAACCGGTGAGCGGCCAGGTCCTCGGCTGGGCGAAGGTCGCGCCCATCACCACCGCGCGCAGCGCGAGGAAGCCGGTGCGGCGCAGGAGAATCGAGCTGCGGCGCCATTCCCCCAGCACCTCGTCCTGCGCTTCGGGCGAGAGGCTGGTGAAGGCGCTCACCCGCCCCCCGAAGAGCAGGTTGGGCAGCGCGCGCTCGAACAGCTGCAGGAGCTGCTTCACCTCGGCCTGCGCCGTGGGGTCGGTCTGGGACACGATGGTGTCGCAGACCTTCGCCACCTCGAGCTCGTCGACCGAAGGCACCCCGGGCGTCGACGGAACGAGCCGCCGCGCCAGGGCCGCGAACACCGAGTACTCGCGCTGGTCGAGCACCTTGAGCCCCCCGGAGGGCAGGGGCTCGAGCCGGCCCGGGAGCAGGAACAGGCCACCCCCACCCCCCAGGGCCAGCACGGCGCCCCCGAGCAGACCTTTCTTCAGCAACCCGCGACGAGAGTCGGTGCCCATGGCGCCGATGGAAGGTACTCTCGTTGCCATGCCCAAGTCGCTCGCGATGATCCTCGCCGGGGGCGCCGGCACCCGCCTCGAGCCGCTCACCCGGGAACGCGCCAAGCCGGCGGTGCCCTTCGGCGGGCGCTACCGCATCATCGACTTCGTGCTCTCGAGCTTCGTGAACTCGGGCGTCTTCAAGCTCAAGGTGCTCACCCAGTACAAATCGGACTCGCTCAACAACCACCTGTCGCGCACCTGGCGCATGACGGCGTTCCTCGGCCAGTACTGCGAGGCGGTGCCCGCCCAGATGCGCACCGGCACCGACTGGTACAAGGGCTCGGCCGACGCCATCTTCCAGAACCTGAACCTGATCACCGACGAGTCGCCCGACCTCGTCTACGTGTTCGGCGCCGACCACGTGTACCAGATGGACATGCGCCAGATGGAGGCCTACCACCTGGCCAAGCGCGCCGACTGCACGGTGGCCGCGATCCCGGTGCCCATCGAAGAAGGGCACCAGTTCGGCATCATCGAGACCGGCCCCGACGGCGAGGTGAAGCGCTTCCTCGAGAAGCCGAAGGACCCGCCGCCGATGCCGGGCGACCCGACGAAGTGCCTGGCGTCGATGGGCAACTACCTCTTCAACACCGACGCGCTGGTGCGCGAGGTGACGCAGGACGCGAAGGCCGAAGGCTCGGCGCACGACTTCGGCAAGTCCATCTTGCAGGAGATGTACAAGCGCGCCCCCGTCTACGTGTACGACTTCGCGCGCAACATGGTGCCGGGGCTGGGCGAGCGCGAGCGCGGCTACTGGCGCGACGTGGGAACGCTCGACGCCTATTTCCAGGCGAACATGGACCTGGTGGGCGTGGAGCCGATCTTCAACCTCTACAACTCGCAGTGGCCCATCTACACGCAGAACCCCAACCTGCCCCCGGCCAAGTTCGTCTTCGCCAACAAGGCGCAGAACCGCGTCGGCATGGCGACCGACAGCCTGGTGTCGGAAGGCTGCATCATCTCCGGCGCCCACGTGGACCGCTCGGTGCTGAGCCCCAAGGTGCGGGTGAACAGCTTCAGCGAGGTCTCGGAGTCGATCGTCCTCGAGAACGTGGAGATCGGCCGGCACTGCGTCATTCGCCGGGCGATCATCGACAAGAACGTCATCATTCCGCCGGGCACGCGCATCGGCGTCGACCCGGCGGAAGACAAGGCCCGCTTCACGCTCACCGAGAGCGGGCTGGTGGTGATTCCCAAGGGCGCACGGGTCTCGTGACCCGCGCGCAGGCGGTCAGTGGCTCAGCTCGGGCGGGTGCGCGTGGCAGCGCATCGGGCGGTCGCGCTCGGGCGTGGTGAGCGGCACCCGGTCCCACGGGGCGTCGCAGTGCACGTAGTCGAACCACACCAGCCCATCGACGTCGGGCCGGCCGGTGCCCGGGTTCCAGCGCAGCGGGAGCGCTGCCCACCGCGCTCCGAGCTCGGCGACCAGCTCCTTGGCCTCGTCGAAGTAGCGCTTCCGTTCCACCCGGAGCTGCGCCATCGACATCGGCGCTTCGTGGTCGCCGGCCGCGAAGCTCTGCGCCGCTTCCACCAGCGCGTCGACGGTGAGCTCGAGCGGCATCACGTCGCTCATCGGTCGGTCGATGTGCCGCCACACGCCGTCGAGCCAGCCCAGCCGGTACTCGGGCACGAACACCCGCCCGTGGTCGGCGATGAACTCGATGGCCGAGAGGAGGAACTCCACGTCCTCTTCGCTCGCGTAGTACGGCAGCGTCACCCGCACCCACCCGGGCTTGATGCCCAGCACTCCGCGCGCCACCTGCTGGCGGTACTGCTCGCTCATCGCGCGGTCGACGCCGAGGAGCCGGTGGCCATAGGGACCGGCGCACGAGCAGCCGGCGCGGTTCTGGATGCCGAAGAGGTGGTCGAGCAGCGCGGACACCAGGTCGTGGTGCAGCCGCTCGATGTTGAAGGAGATGATCGCCAGCCGCGGCTGTTCCTGGGGCCCCAGCACCTTGATGCGCGGGTGCCGCGACAGGCGCTTCACCGCGTACGCCGCGAGCGCCTTCTCGTGCTCCAGGATGCGCGCCGGCCCCGCCATCTCCTTCACCAGGAAGCCGATGCCCGCGCGGAGGTCGCCGAGGATCGCCGGCGTGCCGCCTTCCTCGCGCTCGTCGAGCTTGCGGGTGTAGTCGACCGACAGGCTGTCGAACGCCGCCACGTAGTCCACCGTGCCGCCGCCCGGCCGCTCCGGGCTGCGGGTGCGGAAGAGGCTGCGGTTGACCACCAGCAACCCCGAGCCTTCGGGGCCGCCGATGAACTTGTGGCAGGACAGGAACACCGCGTCGAGCCGCGCCTCCGCGTCGGCGGGGTGGAGGTCGATGGGCACGTACGGCCCGGCGGCCGCGAAGTCGAACACCGCGTACGCCCCGTGGCGGTGCAGCCGGCGGGCGATCTCCTGCACGTTGCTCAGCACGCCGGTGACGTTGCTGGCCGCCGAGAAGGCCCCGACCTTCAGCGGCCGGGCGGCGTACTTCTTGGCCACCGTCTCCAGGTGCTCGAGGTCGATGGCGCCTTCGGGGGTGAGCCCCACTTCCACCACCTCGGCCACCGACTCCAGCCACGGCAGCTCGTTCGAGTGATGCTCGTACGGCCCCACGAAGATGACCGGCCGCTCCGACGGGGGAATGAGCTGCGAGAGCCGGTACTGCCGCTCGAGCGGCTCGGAGATGCGCAGCCCGAGCAGCCCCACCAGCTTGTTGATCGCCGCGGTGGCCCCGCTGCCCACGAAGAGCACCTCGTCGTCGGCCCCCGCGTTCACCGACTTCTTGATCACCCGCCGCGCTTCCTCGCGCAGCTCGGTCATCACCCGGCCGGTCGAGGAGATGCTGGTGTGGCTGTTGGCGTAGAAGGGCCGGACCCGGCGAATCCACGCCTCGACGAAGTGCAAGTAGCGCCCGGTGGCGGTGAGATCGGCGTAGCTCAGGATGCGGCGCCCGTACGGCGTCTCCAGCCACGCCCGGCGGCCGACCTCGTTCTGCCGAATGAAGCTCGCGACTTCCTCGAAGCTCTGCATGGCGCGCCTTGTACCTGCGCCGGGGCGGGCCGTCATGGCGCAACGGGCCGAGAGCACCGCCCCGCCACGCCCCTGAGGCTCAGGAGATGTAGCGGCCGGTCGCGAAGCGCATCGTCATCCACACCAGCAGCAGCGCGCTCGCCCCGGTCCACAGGAGCCAGGCCCGCGGCCGCGGCGAGGTGAGCCGCGCGAGCTCGAGGAAGCACGGCGCCGCCGCCAGGCAGTAGCGCCCCAGGCCGATGAAGTCGCGGCTCGTCACCAGGGGAATGCCCACCGCGGCCGCGGCGTAGACCGCGTACCCCCACCCCAGCGATCGTCGAGTGCGCCACGCGAGCCAGATGAACCCCACCGCCAGCGCTGCGTGAAACGCCGGCAGCACCAGCTGCGCCCCCTGCAGCTCCGACAGCGCCCCGTACTTGAGGAAGCTCGCCGGCCCCGACAGCTGCCCCCACCCCACCTGGGTGGTGGCGAAGGCCACCGGGTCGCCGAAGCGCCACCAGAGGTAGCCCATGTACGCGGCGAGGCCCGCGCCCGACAGCAGCGGCGCGAGCGAGGCGATGCCGAACGGCTGGCCGCGCCGGCGCTCCAGGTGCCGCGCGAGCAGCCCCAGCACCACCGCAGGGGCCAGCGGCCGGGTGGCGGTGGCCAGCGCCCCGAGCGCGACGGCCAGGGCCAGCCGGTCCTTCTCCAGCGCCAGGAAGGCGCCGCACACCAGCAGCAGGAACAGCGCGTCGGAATAGATGGCGCCGTAGAGGAAGAAGGCGAACGGCCAGACCGCGAGCACCACCAGCGCCCGCCGCGCGATTTCGTCGCCCGCGACCTGGCGCGCCCAGGCGAAGAAGACCACGAAGGCCGCCGCGCCGAAGAGCCAGGTGGCCACGATGCCGGCGACGAAGGTGTCGAGCCCCAGCGCCGCCAGCGCCTTCACGCAGAGCGCGTAGAGCGGGAAGTAGGCCACCGAGCTCTGCGCGGTGGCGCTGAACTCGTACCCGCGGTCGGCGATGCCCTGGTACCAGCCCGCGTCCCAGCGCACCCACAGCTCGAGCCACGGCCAGCGCACCCCGTTGGGCGTCTGCCCGGGGCCGGTCACTCCCACCGCCAGCAGCGCCGCGGTGCCGACCGCCGTGCAGCCGAGCGCCGCCAGCACCCAGGTGACGAGCGGGCGGCGGAAGCTCACGGGCATGGGGCGCCGACGGCGGGCCGGCCTGGCACCACGTCACCGGGAGCGAGGCGGGACATGCGCGACCATGGTAGCCCGATTCCCCCGATGGCCCCTTCGCTTCCCACCCGCGCGCTGGCTGCCCTGGGCCTGGGCCTCTGGCTGGTCGGCGTGCAGAGCTTCGAAGGGCTCGCCAGCACCGGCCTCGCGCTCGCCGCCGCCTCGGGGCTGGTGGTGCTGGCGCGCAGCGCCGACGAGCGCACCCGGGTGCTGCGCGCCACCTGGCCGGTGCTGCTGTGGCTTTCCTGGGCGCTCGTCGCGCCGACGCTCGCTGGCGCCCGGCCGAGCGGCACCGGGCTGGCGCGGGCACTCGACTGGCTGGCGGTGCCTCTGGGGGCGGCGGCACTGGGGGCGACCAGCGCTCGCACCCGCCGCGGCCTCGTCTGGGCGCTGGCGGGCACCGCGCTGCTGAGCTGCATGTGCGCCGGGCTGCAGCACTTCGGGGTGTGGCCGGACGAGCGCGCCTTCGACGCCCTGGCGTGGACCAGGCAGCCGTACGGGCGCGTCTACGAGGAAGTCCCGGGCGAGCCCGGGCGCTTCATGGGCGGCGGGCTCCTCTTTCACCGCCTCAAGTTCGCGCACGTCACCGGCCTGGTGGCGCTCGCGGCGCTGTCGCTGCGCACCCGGTGGGCGATCGCCCTCGCCGCGGCCACCACGCTCTCGGTGTGGCTCTTCCCCGAGGCGCGCCTGGCGTCGGTGGCCCTGCTGGTCGCCCTGGCGGTCGGCGTGGTGCAGGCCACCCCCCGCCCCCGCGTCGCCCTGCTCGGGCTGACGGGCCTCGCCGTGCTGGCGGCGCTCGCGGTGGCGCTCTCTCCCGGCCTGCGCGAGCGCCTGTCCACCTCGCTGACCGCCGAAGGGAGCGGCGAGCGCCGTCACCTGCTGGAGACCGGCCTGCGCGCGGTGGAAGCGCACCCCTTCGCCGGCGTGGGGCCGGGCAACTTCCAGCCGGCGCGCTTCGCCGACGGCAGCACCCCGGCGCTGGTGAGCGAGAACCCGGGCAAGGCGCACAACCAGCTCCTGTCGATGGCGGCCGAGACGGGCATTCCCGGCGCGCTGCTGTTCGTCTTCTCGCTCGCGTGGCTGTGGCGGTGCTCGCCACGGCGCGCGCTGCTCACCCCGGTGCTCGTCTTCTTCGGGGTGCTGGGGCTGGGGCACGACCCGCTCTTCCAGGCCCCCTTCTCGATGGCGCTGGTGCTGGCGCTGGGCGCCTCGCTCACACCACCTTCAGCTTCCGCTGGAACTGCTGCAGCGTCGCCGCGATCTCCCGGTTCACCGCCGCCAGCAGGTCCTGCTTCTCCCGGAACGGCAGGAACGCCGACTTGAAGCCCGACACGATGATGGTGGTGAGGTCTTCCAGCGTCAGCCCGAGCTGCTCGTGGGCCACCATGTATTCCTTGGTGACGGTGGTGTCGGTGATCAGCCGGTTGTCGGTGTTGATGGTCACCCGCAGGCCGTAGTCGAAATAGAACTTGAGCGGGTGCGACTTGAGCTCGCTCACCGCGCCGGTCTGCAGGTTGGAGCTCGGGCAGCACTCCAGCGGGATGCGGTGGTCGTTGAGGTAGTTGAGCAGGTCGCCGTCTTCCCGCAGGCGCACGCCGTGGCCGATGCGGTGCGCGCCGAGGTGGTGAATCGCCTGGGCGATGGACTCCGGGCCGTACGCCTCGCCCGCGTGGGCCGTGCAGTTCACGTGGTTCTTGAGGATGAGCTGGAAGGCGTCCTTGTGGTCCTTGGCGGGGAAGTTCACCTCCGCGCCCGCGAGGTCGAACCCGATGACGCCGCGGTTCTTGTACGCCACGCACAGCTCGGCGAGCCGCATCGAGGTCTGCGGGCTCATGTGGCGGATGCCGCAGATGATGACCCCGCCCTTGATGCCCGTCTGCCGCTTGGCGGCGCGCAGGCCTTCGAGCACCGCGTCGATGACCGCGGTCATCTTGAGGCCCTTCTGCAGGTGCAGGGCCGGCGAGTAGCGCACCTCGAGGTAGCGCACGTTCTCGGCCGCGGCGTCGATGGCGAGCTCGTAGGCCGCACGGTAGAGCGCGTCGTGCGTCTGCAGCACCGACAGCGTCACGTCGAAGGCCACCAGGTAGTCCTCGAGCGACTTGCAGACCTCGCCCATGTGGATCGCCTTGGCGAGCCCTTCCTCGGTGTCGGCGGGGAGCTTCACCTTCTGCTGCTCCGCCAGCTCGAGAATGGTCTTCAGCCGCATCGAGCCGTCGAGGTGGCAGTGGAGGTCGGTCTTGGGCAGCGCCTTGATGAGCTCGAAGGACACCGGAATGGGCGGCACCTCGATGACCGTGGGCGGCGCCACCCGGCGCTCGGTGGAAGGGATGCCGGTCGACACCGGGAGATCTTCGTCTCGAATGGACATGGCCGGATTTTAGGCCCCGGCCTGCGCCGCGGCCACCCGGAGTGCCGCGCGCTGCGTCACGGCGCGCCACAGCCCTGTAGCGTCAGGCCGGGCTCAGGAAGCGGGCGATGACCGTCTTGGTGCCCACCGCCTCGAAGCGCACCGTGAGCTTGGCGTTGGGCCCGCGGCCCTGCACGTCGAGCACCACGCCCTTGCCGAACTGGCTGTGGGAGACGCGCATGCCTTTCACTTCCCCGTCGCCGTCCTGGTGGAAGTCGGTCGACTGGTCGTAGCTGCGGTCGATGCGCGGCCCGTCGTCGTCGGAATACGAGCGGCGCCGCACCTGCGGCGGCAGCGGCCGCGCGGGGGGCACGAAGTCCTCGGTGAAGCCGAACAGCTCCTTGGGGACCTCGGTCAAGAAGCGCGACGGAGGGTTGAAGCGCAGCTCGCCGAAGAGCACCCGCTGCTGCGCCAGCGACACGTAGAGCCGGCGGCGCGCGCGGGTGAAGCCGACGTAACAGAGGCGCCGTTCCTCGGCCATGTCCTCTTCCGACGACTCGGGCTGGGTGGCGCGGCGGTGGGGGAAGATCTCCTCTTCCATCCCCGTCATGAAGACCGCGTCGTATTCCAGCCCCTTCGCGGCGTGCAGGGTCATCAGCGAGACCTTGCCTTCGGGGGTGTCGCCGTCGGCCTCGCCCACCAGGCTCACCCGCTCGAGGAAGCCTTCGAGCGGCGTGGTGGCCACCGCGAAGCTCTCGGCCTCGGGGCTGCGGGCAGCCGCCTCGGGCGCGCGGCCGGCGAGCTCCTGGTCGAACTGCCGGGTCGCCGAGAGGAGCTCCTGCAGGTTCTCCGCGCGGGTCATCGCCTCGTCGGTGCCTTCGGCCATCCACGCGGTGATGAGGCCGGTCTCGCGGAACATCGCTTCCGCCGCGGCGCTCGCGGTGGGCGTGCCCTGCCCTTGCGCCACCAGCCGATCGAGCAGGTCGCGGAAGGCGCGCAGCCGCTTCACCGCGCCGCCGTTGAGCGCGGGGATCCGCTCCGGCACCTCGATGGCCTCGAAGAGCGACAGCCCCGCCCCCTGGGCGTAGTCCGTGATGCGCTCGACGGTGGTGTCGCCGATGCCGCGCGCGGGCACGTTGATCACCCGCAGGAGGTCGGCGTCGGACCGGGGGTTCACCATCAGCCGCAGGTAGGAAGCGGCGTCGCGAATTTCCTGCCGCTCGTAGAACGAGCGCCCCGAGACCAGCGTGTACGGCACCCGGCCGAGCCGCATCGCCTCTTCGAGGATGCGGCTCTGCGCGTGGGTGCGGAAGAAGACCGCCACCTGCCCGTAGTCGGCGATGCCGTCGCGGCGCAGCGCGTGAATGCGCGAGGCCACGTCCTGCGCTTCCTGCCGCTCGTCGCGGAAGATGAGCAGCCCCAGCGGCTCGCCCTTGGCGCGCGACGACCAGAGCTTCTTGTCCATGCGGCGGCGGTTGTTGGCGATCACCGCGTGCGCCGCCTCGAGGATCGTCTGGTCCGAGCGGTAGTTCTGCTCGAGCTTCACCACCACGCAGCCTTCGTAGTGGCTGGGAAAGTTGAGGATGTTTTCCACCTCGGCGCCGCGCCACCGGTAGATGCTCTGGTCGTCGTCGCCGACCACCACCACGTTGCTCCCCGGCGGCGCGAGCAGCCGCAGCAGCTGGTACTGCACCGGGTTGGTGTCCTGGAACTCGTCGACCAGCACGTGCTGGAAGCGGCGCTGGAACTTGACCCGCACCTCGGCGTTGTCGCGCAGCAGCCGCACCAGCAAGAGCAGCAGATCGCCGAAGTCGAGCGCGTTGGCGGCGCGCAGCTGACGCATGTACGTGCGGTACACCTTGCGCACCATCTCGCCCTTCACGTCGCCGTCGACCTTCATGTCGTCCGGCAGGCGGCCCTGGTTCTTCTCCTGGTCGATGCGGCTCAGCACCTCGCGCGGGTTCATCGACGTCGGGTCGAGGCTCGCCTCGCGCATCGCCCGCTTCACCGTCTGCAGCTGGTCGGAGTCGTCGTAGATGACGAAGTTGCGCGAGATGCCCGCCGCTTCCGCTTCCTTGCGCAGGAACATCGCCGCCGCGGAATGGAAGGTGCTCACCACCAGCCCCTGGGCCTTCTCGCCGAGGAGCTGCTCCAGCCGCTCGCGCATCTCGCGCGCCGCCTTGTTGGTGAAGGTCACCGCGAGGATGCGCCACGGCTCGACCTTCCGCTCGGTGACCAGGTGCGCGATGCGCCGGGTGATGACCCGCGTCTTGCCCGAGCCCGCGCCGGCGAGCACCAGCAGCGGCCCGCCCGCGTGGAGCACCGCGTCTTGCTGGGGCTGATTCAGGTCGTCGAGCAGGCCGGCCATGCGCGCTTTGGCTTGTAACGAAGCCCGCCAAAGGAAAGAAGGGCGCTCTCGTGGCGCTCGTCGTTCACCCCCACTTCCACCACCGGGCGACGGGCGTCACCCGGCACACCTTCGGCATCGTGCCCCGGCTGCAGGGCCACGAGGTGGTGTGCGTGGGCCGGCTGCTGCCGCCCGGGCTGCCCCGCCTCGAGCTCGCCCAGGTGCTCGACCGCGCCCGCCGCGAAGACGTCGTCTGGCACGCCCACCGCAACAACGAGCTGCTCTACGGCCTGTACCTTCGCGCCCGGCGCCCGCGCCTCAAGGTGGTGGCCACCCGCCACGGCAGCTACCCGCCCAGCGCGTACACCCGCTGGCTGTCGCGCCAGGCCGACGCGCTCATCACGCTCAACGCCGAGAACGCCGGGTGGATGCAGCAGCCCTCGGTGGTGGTGCCCCACGGCGTGGACACCGCGCGCTTCACGCCGCCTGTGGACCGGGCGAAGGCCTACGCGGCGCTCGGGCTCGGAGGCACGCACGGCGTCGGCGTGGTGGGCCGGGTGCGCGAGAACAAGGGCCAGCTCGACTTCGCGCAGGCCGTGGGGCCGCTGCTCCCCGCCCACCCCGGCTGGCGCGCGGCGCTGGTGGGGCTCGTCAAGCCGGAGGACCGCGGCTACGCCGAGCAGGCGGTGGCACGGACCCAGGGCGCGCTGGTGCTCGCGGGCGAGCACGCCGACATCGAGCGCTGGTACCAGGGCCTGAGCGTGGTGGTGCAGCCGTCGCACGGCGAGAGCTTCGGCCTCACCTTCCTCGAAGGCATGGCGTCGGGGTGCTGCGTCGTCTCCGCGAAGCTCTTCCATCTCCCCGACTTCATCGAGCACGGGCGCACCGGCTTCCTGTACCCGCCCAGGGACGTCGCCGCGCTCCGGACGATCCTCGAGGAGCTCCTCGCCGACCCGGCGCGCGCGGCGGAGGTCGGCGCCCGGGCCGCGGTGGTGGCGCGCGAGCGGTTCGGCATCGAGCGCGAAGCCCGGGCCATCGAGGCGGTGTACGCGCAGGTGCTCGCGGGGCGCCCGCGCGGGTGAGCGTCTGGTAGACGAGGCGCGCCATGACGCAGCCCACGCCCGAACAGCTCGCCCGCTACGCCGACCAGTTCAACCGGAGCCTCACCCTGAAGGCCTTCGGCGCCCGCCTGTCGTTCCCCGACCAGGAGACGGTGGAAGTGCTCATCGACCCCATCCGCCCCGAGCAGCGCGGCGGCCTGGGCACCGACGCGGTCAACGGCGGGGTGCTGGCGGCGATGTTCGACCTGGTCATCGGCTGCACGCCGGCCCTGCTCGACCCCACCCGGCGCACCGCCACCGTGGAGCTGTCGATGCACTTCATGCGCGCGGTGGGCGGGCAGCGCCTGCGCGCGCGCGCCAAGGTGGACCGCGCCGGCGAGGTGCTCTGCTTCTCGAGCGCCCAGATCCTCGACGAGCAGGGCCAGGTCTGCGCCACGGCCCACGGCATCGCGCGACGCTCGGAGCAGAAGTGGGCCGGGGGCGACAGCCCGGCGATCAACTGACGTCGGCCGTCGCCCCCGGGTGACGGCGGGCTGACCGGCGCCTCGCGCCGCGGCGGCGCTGCTGGGAACGTCGGCGTCCTGATGCGACGCGCACTCCTCGCCGTGGCCTTCCTCGCGGGGGCCTGTGGTGCACCGGGCCCCGGCGCCAGTGGCGGTGGCAGCGGCAGCTCCGGCGGAGGTGCTTCCACCAGCGGCGGAGGCAGCGGCGCGACCGGCGGCGGCACCGGCGGCGGCGGCGGCACCGGAGGCGCGGGCGGCTCCGGGGTGCACCGCATCACCTCGCTCACCTGCGGCCCGGCGATGCTCCAGGTCGCCCCGGGGGCCACCACCGGCATCAACGCCTTCGCCAACTTCGACGACGGCACCAGCGTCGAGGTCACCGGCAGCGTCACCTGGGCCTCGAGCGCCGCCGGCATCGCCCAGGTGATGGTGACGTCGGCCGCGGACAACGAGGCGGTGGTGCAAGGCGTGGCCGAAGGCAGCGCCTCGGTCACCGCGACGACCGGCACGCTGACCTCCAGCCCCTGCGCGGTGACGGTGAAGGCGGGCCCCCTGCCGGGCCTCGACGGGGGAACGCCCCCGCCCGCCGAGGCGCGCGCGGTGTGGGTGACCCGCTTCGCCTACAACAGCGCCGCGGAGGTGAAGACCATCATCTCCAACGCCAAGCTCGCCGGCTTCAACCTCGTCTACTTCCAGGTCCGCGGAAACGGCGACGCCTATTACAAGTCGACGCTCGCGCCGTGGGCCAAGAAGCTGTCGGGCACGCTGGGCAAGGATCCGGGGTGGGACCCGCTGCAGACCGCCATCACCGAGGCGCACGCCAAGGGCCTGCAGCTGCACGCCTACTGGAACGTGTTCGCCGGGTGGCCGGTGCCCGCCGGCTGCGCGACCGCCGGTACCTGCACGTGCGACCCGCTCCCCGGCAAGGCCGATTCGTGCGCGCTTCCGGAGGCGGCCTTCGCGGGCTCGCCCGAGCACTACCTGCACGCCCACCCGGAGGCGATGGCGGTGACCAGCGCCGGCAAGAGCGTGGACACCGAGTACTACTGGCTCTCGCCCGGCGACAGCGCGGTGCGCGCGCACATTCTCGCTGCCGCGGTGGAGGTGATGACCAACTACGAGATCGACGGGCTCCACCTCGACCGCATCCGCTACCCGGGGCAGGTCTACTCGTACGACCCCGCCTCGAACGCCGCGTACGCCGCCCTGCCCGCGCCCAAGCCGACCCGCGAGGACTGGCAGCGCGCCAACGTCACCCAGATGGTGGGCGACATCTACGCCGCACTGAAACAGAAGCGGCCGAAGGCGATGCTCTCGGCATCGGTGTGGGGCATCTACAAGGCGCTCCCCGGCTGCGCGACGTCGCAGGGCTACGTGAACTACTTCCAGGACTCGCAAGGCTGGATCCAGGCGGGGAAGATCGACGCGCTGAATCCGATGATCTACTGGGACATCGGCACCGGCTGTACCGACTGGGCGAAGCTGCTCGACGGCTTCCTCGCCAACGCGGGTGGCCGGTGGATCATCACCGGCATGCACGCGCTCGATCAGGGCAAGCCGCGCCCCGAGCGCATGGCGGCGCGCATCGCCTACGCCCGTGCGCACGGCGCGGCCGGCACCACCATCTTCGCGTCGACCTACCTCGATCTGCCGACCGCCGACGGCGGCAGCCCGACCACCTGGGGCACCTTCTCCGCCCCGGGTGGCCCGTACGCGGCGGACGCTGGCGTCCCCGCGATGCCGTGGAAGTGACGGCTACTCGCAGCCGTCGGCGCGCGGCGCCCCGTCCTTCATGTCCCAGCACTTCTGGCAGGCGCACTTGACCGCCTTGTTGCAGGCCTCGTGCGACGAGGTCGGCTTCTCGATGTCGCAGCTCACCTTCTTGCCGCTCTTGCAGGTGCACATGCCCCGCCGGTACTTGTACCCGGCCGGGAAGATGAGGATGCCGCGCGGGTTCTTGGCCGCCACGTAGCGCTGGTCGGAGAACGCGTCCCAGCTGCCCTTGTTGGTGTTCACCGTCGCGCCCCACATCGGCGCTCCGTAGCCGAGGCTGGGAATCGCGACCGTGGTCGCGCCCTTCTGCGACTTGAAGAAGTTGGTGAAGAAGTTCCGCACGTCACCGGCCGTCAGATCGGCTTCCACCTGCGACAGCTCGTGGAAGTCGTCGGGCAGCACGAGATCACCGTCGGGATCGACGCCCACCTCGCTCGGACCACACGCCCACAGCCCCACCGCACACAGCGCCACCACTGCTCCGCGAATCGAAAACATCGAAGGGTGCTCCCGGTTTCGCGCGCAGCGGGATGCTGCGCGACGTGTGCGCGCGGGTAGGCACGAATCGCACCAGCGCCTGGTTCCAGCGCGCTCCACGGGAGCAAACGCAGCCACGTCGCACGGGCGCGACGCGATGCGCTCCACGCCGGGACGTCCGCGCGCGCGCCGACCGGTGCGCAGGCGAGCGCTCTTCACAACCGGTCGTAGCGATTCGCTTCTCGAGAATCGAGAGCCTGGCCTCGTGCTTGCTCAAGGAGCCCACGTCGTCCCTCTCTCTCGAAAGGTCGTCATGGTCGCCACCAAGGTCACCCAGAAGCCAGTCCAGAACGCCAACACTCGCGAGGATCGCGTCGTCGCCAAGGCGCCTCCGGCTGCAGCGCCGAAGGCCAAGAAGGCCACCACCAACCCGGTGGTCGCGAACTACCACAAGGACACCTTCGCCACGTCGCGCAGCGCCGGTGACGCGCACGACCACGCCGGCCCCGCGCAGCTCAAGACCGCGCCCGCCAAGACCGCCCCGGTGACGTCGAAGTCCAGCGCGCGCTCCCAGGGTGACGCCCACGATCACGCCGGCCCCGCGCAGCTCAAGACCGCGCCCACCAAGACCGCCCCGGTGACCGCCAAGCCCAGCGCACGCTCCCAGGGCGACGCCCACGACCGGCCGGGTCCCGCGCAGCTGAAGAACACCACCCCCGCGAGCGACGCCGCGAACCCGCTCAAGCAGCCCATCGGCAAGCTGGGGCAGATCAACCTGGCCGACGGGGACGACGACGACCTCGACTTCGGCAAGGGCGACCCCAACCCGGAGCCGATCTTCGTGCCCCAGCCTGACCCGGGCCCGATTCACGTGCCGGTGGAGCCGGGCCCGCTCGAGGACCCGCCCCCGTACGAGCACGAGCCCCTGTTCCCGATCTGGAACCCGCTCTAGCGGCTCGCCGTCAGAGCCGGTTCCACTTGGGGACCCAGGAGCCGCCCGTCACCTTGGGCGGCTCCACGGCGATGATGTACTCGGCGCGCCGGTTGCGGATCTCGTCGGTCTCGTCGGGCGTGGCCACCAGCAGCGCCTCTTCGCCGAAGCCTTCGTAGAAGAGGGGGATCTTGAGCCCCTTCTTGCGCAGGAAGGCCCCCAGGCTCTTCGCGCGGTTGAGCGACAGCGTGCGGTTGGAGTCCTTGGGGCCCACGCTGTCGGTGTGGCCCGCGAGGTACAGCTTGAGCTCGGCGAGGTGGCCGTAGCGCTCCACCGCCTCGGCGATCTTCTTGTAGCTGGCGTCGAGCTTGGGCGCTTCCTCGGGGCGGATGTCGAACTTGCCGGAGTCGAAGTTCACTTCCTCGTGGGGAATGTCGATGGACCACGGGTAGAGCTCGACGCCGGTGAAGAACTCGGCGGTGTCGTACGGCCGCACGGTGATCTTCATCACCCGGCCGCTCGCCTCGGGCCAGGTCAGCGTCAGCGGCGTGCCGGCCGCCTCGCCGTTGAACGGCACGTCGTTGTCGTACGCGGTGCGCCCGGTGTCCATCAGCACCGTGAGGTGCACCTTGCTCACCGGCCGGTCGATGGTCAGCGTGAGCTTGCGCCCGGCGACGTCGATGTCCCCGTCCTTCATCTTCATGTGCAGCGGGCCCCAGAGCTCGGCGTCGAACTGCAGCGGCATCGACGAGGTCGACCCGTTGGCGAAGTTCACCGTCAGCTCGCCGGAGTAGCCGAACTTCCCTTCGGGCTGGAACAGCTCGAGCACCTTGGTCTGCCCGACCTTGCCGCCGCTCTTGACCTCCACGTCCTTGCCGTCGCTGCGCTTGAGGTTGAGCCGAATGCCGACCACCGGCTCGAGGATGCGCACGTTCACCGCGGGGTAGCCCTGGCCGAGCTGGGCCTTGGGGGTCAGCGAGACGTCGACCGCGTCGGCGAAGGCGGCGAGCGGCAGGAACGTGAGCAAGGCGAGCGAGCGCATGGCGGGGTCTCTCACAGCGAGGCGCGCAGCCCGACCGGCAGCGCGATGCGCGTCAGCCGGCGGAGCTGCTTGTTGGACAGCGGGAGCTCGGCGCGTGCGAGGAGGTCACCCTCGTTCGCCCACACCAGCTCCTGGGTCATGGGGTCGAAGAGCTGCCAGGCGCGCGTCTTGGCCGAGGTCTGCGCCTGCAGGAGGATCGCGAAGCGCACGTGACTGCCCGGCGCGGGTCCCAGCGTCACCGGAATGGGCACGCCCCGCATCGCCGGGCCGGCGGCCGACTCCAGCGCCTTCTCCAGCGTGAGCCCGGCGGCGGTGTCCACGTCGTGCTCCCGGAAGGTGACGCCCAGCGGCCGGGTGGCCTCGTTGAGCAGGTCTTCCAGCAGCCGGTTGGTGGCCCCGCCCCCGAGCGCCGCCGGGGCGACCGCCTTCACCGCGGGCTGGGGCGTGTGCTCGACGCGGCTCTCGCCGATGAGCCGTTTGTCCTTCGGGCGGGGAGCGTCCTTGGGGGCGTCGGCCTGGAAGCGCTCGGCCTTGGCCTTGAGCTTCATCAGGAAGTCGGGCTCCGGCGGGATGTCGGCCGACGTCAGCGCGCCGCCACTCACCTCGCCGGCGATGGGAGACCACGGCCCTTCCTCGCCGGGCGACAGGCGGCCCCCGCGCAGCTCGAAGGCGTAGAGCGGGTCGCTCTCGGCGCGCAGCAGCTGGTCCACCGTGTAGCCGCTGGTGCGGTCGCCCAGCGTGCAGGCGTCGAAGGCCTGCGCGTCGCTCAGCGCGCGCAGCTCGTCGGCGAAGGCGTGCACCTCGGCCGGCGTGTGCCCGGCGACCACCGAGCGCTGGATGAACTCGCGCTGCAGCTCGGCCACCGCGTCCTCGCGCAGCGCCTTGAAGAGCGCCTGCGCGCGCTGGGGCCAGGCGTGCACCCGCCCCTGCGCTTCCTCGGTGAGCGCGTCGTAGGCCTTCACCGCGCCCTCTTGAGCTTCGCCTGGCCGCGGCGCAGCACGCTGAC
>JAIBBQ010000298.1 GCA_019694595.1 Myxococcaceae bacterium | reverse complement strand
GGTGCGTGGGTCGACCGGGTGCGTGGGTCGACCGGGTGCGTGGGTCGACCGGGTGCGTGGGTCGACCGGGTGCGTGGGTCGACCGGGTGCGTGGGTCGACCGGGTGCGTGGGTCGACCGGGTGCGTGAGTCGACCGGGTGCGTGGGTCGACCCGGTGCGTGGGTCGACCCGGTGCGTGGGTCGACCCGGTGCGTGGGTCGACCCGGTGCGTGGGTCGACCCGGTGCGTGGGTCGACCCGGTGCGTGGGTACCAGGGCGTCAGGGGGCGACGAGACGGCGACCGTCGGGAGCGCGCGGGACGGTGGCGTCGTCCGGGAGCCCCTGGAGTCGGTCCCACCGCTGGCACGTCACCACGTCGTGCGCCTGGTCCAGGCCCTCGCAGTAGTTCGTGAAGAAGCAACGTCGAACCTCGGCGCCGCGGCCCTCTCGCACCTTGAGGAACCAGTCGGGGTCGGCGAGCGACTGCCGGGCGGAAGCGACCACGTCGGCTGCGCCAGACTCGAGGGCGTCTTCTGCCTGGGCGAAGCTCGAGATGCCGCCGCAGGCCACCACCGGCGTCTCGAGGCCCGCGGCGCGGACGGCCTGGCGCACGAAGCGGGTGGCTTCGAGGTTTCGGCCCCACGGGCCCAGGCCGCCGATGCGCGGCGTGGGCATGCACTCGTGGCCCGACGGCCCGGTGTACGGGTACGCCGTGTGCCCCACCTTGGGAACGCGCGCGTCCTCGAACTTGCCGCCACGCGAGAGCGACAGGAAGTCGATGCCCGCGCGGGCGAGCCCCACCGCGGTGAACGCCGCATCGGAGGGCCGCCCGCCGCCTTCGATGATCTCATCGGCCAGGAAGCGGCAGCCGAGCGCCCGCTCACGCGGCAGCACGGCCCGTACCGCGCGGTACACCTCGAGCGGCAGTCGCAGCCGTGCCTCGGGTGAGCCCCCATACCCATCGCTGCGCGTGTTCAGCGGCGAGAGGAAGCTGGCCATCGTGTAGGCGTGGGCGAAGTGCAGCTCCACGCCGTCGAAGCCGGCCTCGGCGCACCGCGAGGCCGCTGCGGCGAACAGTCCCGGCAGGACCCGGGGCAGCTCGGCGATGTGCGGCAGATGGGTGTCGGTCACCTTCTCGCGGAGCCCATGCCGGTAGCTCTCGAGCTCCCGGGGGCTGAGCACCCGATCGAGTTCCTCCTCGGGGAGCCCCAGCAGATGGGCCCGCACCGCTTCGTCGGACGCGCCGGGCCGCTGGGCCCGGTGGGCCGCGGTGAGCTCGAGGTGCCGCAGGAAGTACACGTCCTTCGCGGGCCGGCGCTTGATGGCGAGGAAGTCGATGAGCTGGATGAACAGGCGCGTGTGGCCGCCGCTCGCCTCCTTCACCGCGTCGACCAGGCGCCGCAGGCCCGGCACGAAGCGGTCGTCTCCCGCACGGAGCAGCGGGCCCGACTTCACGTCGCGGATTCCGGTCGCCTCGATGACCAGGCCCCCGGGCCGGCCCTGGGCGAAGCGCCGGTACCAGGCGACCACCTCGTCGGTGACGAAGCCCTGGTCGGTCGCCCGCCAGGGCACCATCGCGGGCACCCAGGTGCGCTGCTCCAGCGTCAGGGGCCCCAGGCGGGCGGGGGTGAACCAGCGGCCCCGGGCCGCCTCGGCGGCGGTCGGCCAGCGCTCGACGGGGAGCAAGTTCGCCAGGCGGCGGTCCACGACGGGAGGCGTCGCACGGCGGGGCTCACGGTGTCCAGAACGAGACGCGCCATGACGCACCGCTTCGAGCGCAGGCGGCCCGACCCGTGCTAGGCGGTGCCCAGCCCTCGGCGCGTCGTCCGCGGCCGACTTCGACTTGAAGCCCACTCAACCGAAATGAACTTCTCCATGCGACTTCGCTCCCTGGTGTTCCTGTCCACGCCGTTCGCGGCGCTCCTGCTCGGCTGCCCGTCGAGCTCGGCGGTCTGCGGCAACGGCGTCAAGGAAGGCACCGAGCAGTGTGACGACGGCAACATGACGCCGGGCGACGGCTGCGAGCCGGGTTGCCTCCTGCCGAGCGCGTCGGGTGGCGGGGCGGCCTCCGGCGGCGGGACGGCGTCGGGTGGCGGCATGGCCTCCGGCGGCGGCATGGCGTCGGGCGGCGGCATGGCCTCGGGCGGCGGCAGCGCCTCCGGCGGCGGCACGCAGTCGACCTGCGGCAACACGGTCATCGAAGGCAACGAGCAGTGCGACGACGGCAACATGACGCCGGGCGACGGCTGCGAGAACAACTGCACGCTCACGATGTCGCCCACGGTGACCTGCCCGGGCGCGAGCATCCCGGCACCGGCGTCGGGCACCTGCACCATCACCCCCGGTGACAGCAGCAAGCTCTTCACCGGCGTGGTGCTGACGCCGGACAAGGTGCTCCTCGGCGGTCAGGTGCTGGTGAACGCCCAGGGCGTCATCACCTGCGCGGCGTGCGATTGCTCGACCAGCACGGGGGCCAGCACGGCGACGGCGCTGGTGTGCCCCAAGGGCGTCATCTCGCCCGGCTTCATCAACACCCACGACCACATCAACTTCCAGAAGGGCCCGTACCAGGCGAGCGCGGTGGGCGCCGACCCGACCGAGCGCTACGAGCACCGCCACGACTGGCGCGTGGGCGGCACCGCGCACGCGGGCCACACCAAGATCTCTTCGGGCGGCTTCGCCACCAACGCGCAGATCCGCTGGGCCGAGGTGCGGCAGGTGATGTCCGGCACCACCAGCATCATCGGCGCCACCTACGGCATGCCCGGCAACATCGGCATGCTGCGCAACCTCGACAACGTGAACGGCATGGAAGGGCTGGGCGAAGGCCTGGTGAACTCGGAGACCTTCCCGCTCGGCGACACCGCGGGCGCGGAACTCACCCAGGGCTGCGGCTACCCGAGCGTGGACACCGTCTCGGTCATCCCCGCCAACGGGGCCTACCTCCCGCACATCGCTGAAGGCATCGAGGAGTCGGCGTTCAACGAGTTCCGCTGCCTGTCGGGCGGCACGGGCGGCAGCGACGTTCTCACCGCCAAGACCAGCATCGTGCACGGCATCGGCCTGCACGCGGCGGACATCGGGCTGATGGCGTCGAAGCAGACCGGCCTCATCTGGTCGCCGCGCTCCAACGTCTCGCTCTACGGAGACACCGCGCAGGTGACCACCTACGCGCGCATGGGGGTCAACATCTCGCTGGGTGTCGACTGGGTCATCTCCGGCTCGATGAACATGCTGCGCGAGCTGAAGTGCGCCGACAGCCTCAACAAGAAGAGCTACGGCAACTACTTCACGCCCGAGCAGCTCTGGCGCATGTCCACCTCCAACGCCGCCGACGCCACCCAGGTGGCGGAGAAGGTGGGCCGGATCCAGGTGGGGAAGGTCGCCGACCTCGCGGTGTTCCGCCAGAAGGGCACCGACACCCATCAGAGCGTCATCGACGCCAACGCCGACGACGTGGTGCTCACCATGCGCGGCGGCAAGGCGCTCTTCGGCGACCAGGCGGTGGTCGCGGCGCTCGACACCGCGAGCACCTGCGAGAGCCTGGACGTCTGCGGCACCATGAAGTCCATCTGCATCAAGTCGGAGTTCACCACCCCGGCGACGGCCACCACGCCCGCGAACACGCTCGCCACGCTGCAGAGCGCCAACGCCACCAGCTACCCGCTCTTCTTCTGCGGGCAGCCGATGAACGAGCCGTCGTGCGACCCGACCCGCGCGATGCGCAACGCGGTCAACATGTCGAGCGTGTACACGGGCACCAGCGCGCAGGATGCCGACGGCGACGGCGTGCCCGACGGCATGGACAACTGCCCCGGCGTCTTCAACCCGGTGCGGCCGATGGACAACGGCAAGCAGGCCGACGCCGACGCCGACGGCAAGGGTGACGCGTGCGACGTGTGCCCGCTGTCGATGTCGGCCACCTGCCCGGCGCCCAACCCCAACGACACCGACGGCGACGGGGTGCTCAACACCACCGACAACTGCCCGGCCGACGCCAACACCGACCAGAAGGACACCGACGGCGACGGCAAGGGCGACGCCTGCGACGCCTGCCCCGCGCCGAACCCCGGCAACGCGCCGTGCCCGGCGACCATCTACGCCATCAAGCAGCCGATGAGCCCCTTCATCGGTCAGCACGTCGGCCTCGGCAACGCGCTGGTGACCGGCGTCAGCCCGCTCGGCTGCTTCCTCCAGGTGCACGAGAACGACACCGGGTACACCACCCGCGACTACTCGGGCGTGTTCCTCTACGGGCCCAACGTCGCGGTGCAGACCGGCGACCGCATCACCATCACCGACACCGTGCCCACGGTGTTCGCTGGCCAGGTGCAGCTGAGCAACGTGCTGGCGCTCCTCGACGGCGGCGTGACGGTGGGCTCGAGCGGCAACGCGCTCCCGGCGGCGGTGGCGGTGGCGAACCCGTCGGACATCGCGACCGACGGCGGCTCCGCCGCGAAGCTGGAAGGCGTGCTGGTGACGGTGAGCAACGTGTCCGTCACCGTGGCCACCTCGCGGCCCGGCACCGGCGAGTTCGAGGTCACCGGCGGCCTGCGCGTGGGCGACCTGATGTACCGCCTGCCCCAGCAGCCGGTGGTCGGCCAGCAGTTCGCGTCCATCACCGGCGTGGCCGAGCTGCGCAACGGCGTGATGAAGGTGGAGCCGCGCACCGCGGCGGACCTGGTGCCGGGCGCGCCGGTGCTGGCGTCGCTCTCGCCGGCGAGCACGTTCGTGCGCGAGGGGGCCAGCGGCAACACCATTCCCACTCCGCTGACGGTGACGTTGACCAACACCAGCGCGACCGACACGGTGGTCTCGCTGAGCAGCGCCGACGCGGCGCTGGGCCTGGTCTCGAGCACGGTGACCGTGCCGGCGGGACAGCTGAGCGCGCCGGTGGCCGTGTCGGGCGTCACCGCGACCAGCGCGGGGGTCACGGTGACCGCCACGCTGGGCAGCTCGATGCGCACGGCGCAGGTCCGGGTGGTGGGCGCCACGGTGGTGCCGGCGCTGCTGGCCATCGACCCAGCGAACGGCGCGGCCTTGCCGGGCGGCACGGTGACGCTCACCGCGCGCCTCGACGTGCCCGCGACCGCGGACACCACGGTGACGCTCGGCGTGCAGCCGACCGGCTTCGCCACGGTGCCGGCGAACGTGGTCATTCCCGCGAATCAGCTGTCGGCCACCTTCGACGTGGTGGTGGACGCGGCGAGCACCGGCACCGGGCAGGTGACGGGCACCCTGGGCGCGGTGATGCAGTCGGCGATGCTCACCGTGCAGCAGGTGAACACCTCCCACATGGTGCTGTCGGAGGTGGCGGTGCAGGGCGCGGCCGCAGGCGACGAGTTCGTCGAACTCTACAACCCGACCCAGAACCCCATCGACATCGGCGGCTGGAAGGTCCAGTACAAGTCGGCGACGGGCGCGACGTACTCCACCGCGGTCACCATTCCGGTGAACACGGTGGTCCCCTCGCACGGCTACTACCTGGTGGGCAGCAAGAGCTACGCGGGCACGGTGGCGGCGGACCTCAAGTCGGCGAACGACCTGAACTTCGCGGCGGCCTCGGGCCACGTCCGCCTGGGCAACGAGAGCGTGGGCACCGCCAAGGTCGACCCCAACGCCATCGACACCCTGGGCTACGGCCCGACCGCGGACTCCCCGGAAGGCGGCACCACCTACCGCACGGCCCAGACGCCGAACGCGAACGCCACCTTCGAGCGCAAGGCGATTCCGTCGTCGACCGCCACCACCATGGCGACCGGCGGCGCCGATGCCACCAAGGGCAACGGGTTCGACAGCGACCACAACGGCCCTGGCGGCACCGAGCCGGGCGACTGGGTCATTCGCGCGGCGCGCGACCCGCAGAACTCGGCGAGCCCCGTCGAGCCCTGAGCGCAGCGTCTCCGGGCGAGAGCGGCCTGCGCGACGCGGGCCCCTCGCAGGAGCCGCTCTTTCAGCGTGCGGGCAGGGTGACGCTGCCCAGCGCGCCGCAGTCCAGGCGGACCGCGTCGGTGAGCGCGGGCGCGCTCGGGCTCGGCGCGCCGAAGGTCTGCAGCGGCAGCTCCATGGTGAAGCCGGGCGCCACGCGCGCGACCTGGCGCTGCTGCTGGCCGGGAATGGTGACCGTGCAGCTCGACCAGGTGGTGCCCCCCAGGTTGGTGAGCAGCACCGAGCGCTGCGGCGAGCCCTGGAGCACCAGCTTGGCCTGGAGTCCGCCCGCGGCCGGGGCGTGCGGCTTGGCCGGCGCGACGCCTTCGCCGGGCTTCACCGGCAGCTTCTGACCCCACGCGGTGCCCGGCGCGCGCGGCGCGCCGTGGCCGTCGGCGATGGCCTCGCCGATGCCGGTGCCCGCCGGCGCCGCGCCGTGCCCGCCGCCTGCGGGTGCCGCGGGAACGGGCG
>JAIBBQ010000297.1 GCA_019694595.1 Myxococcaceae bacterium | reverse complement strand
GGTGCTCTCACCCCGCACCGGCCGGCCCCACCTCGAGAGCACTTCCATGACCGGGTTGACCACGCTGGCGCTCGCGCGCGAGCAGTCGCGCCTCGGCGCCGTCGGCAGGACGCTCGCCTTCGCGGGCGGCGCCGTGGTGCTGTCCATCGGCGACTACCTCACCGGCGCCGACGTGGCCTTCACCGCGCTCTACGTGCTGCTGGTGGCGCTGGGCGCGTGGGCGGGCGGCCAGGCGCTGGGCGTCGGGCTGTCGACCTTCGCCACCGCGTCGTGGTTCCTCACCGAGACCGCCACCGCGACGCGCCGGCTGAGCGCGGCGGTGACGGCGTGGAACGCGCTGAGCGAGCTCGCGGTGTTCCTGGTGGTCACCGCGCTGGTGGTGGCGCTGCGGCGGGCGCTGGGAGCGGAGCGGCGCCTCGCCCACACCGACCTGCTCACCGGGCTGCTCTCGCGGCGCGGACTCCTCGCGGCGGGGCAGGTCGAGCAGGCCCGGCTCCAGCGCGGCGGCCGCGGCCTCACCGTGGCCTTCGTCGACGTCGACGGCTTCAAGGCCGTCAACGACACCCGGGGCCACCACGCGGGCGACGCGCTGCTGCAGTGCGTGGGCGAGACGCTGCTGCACGAGCTGCGGGCCTTCGACGTCGCCGGTCGCTGGGGTGGAGACGAGTTCGTGCTGCTGTTGCCCGACGACGGGGAGGACCCTGAAGGTGCACTCCTCGAACGGGTGCGCCTGGCGCTCGAGCGGGCGGCGCGGCGCCGGGGCTTCGCGGTGGGCTTCTCCATCGGCGTGCAGCGCTTCACCGCGCCGGCGCCACCGCTGGAGCAGATGCTCCAGGCCGCCGACCTGCGCATGTACGAGGACAAGGCCGCGCGCCGCCCGCGCTGACGCCGCTCAGCGCTTGACGCCGAACCGCTCGACCAGCCGGACCACCGCCGGAGCCCCCGCGTCGAGGCCGCTCAGCCCGATGCGCAGGGTGACGGTCTTGCCGTCGCCCCACGGCCACCAGAGCCCGAAGGGGAGCGCGCTTTCGACGGGCGCCGCCGAGAAGAGGAGCTGACCGGCCCGCAGGCCGCCGGTGTCCGCGGCCAGGGCGCGCACCGCCTCGGGCGCTTCCTTCACGGTGGCCGACGTCCACACGCTGGGCAGGAGCGCGACCGCCTTCTCGCGCGCCACCGCCTCGGCCGACCGGGGGAAGGCGGACTCCACCGCCTCGAACCGGCCGTCCCACTTCCAGGCGGCGCCGGGCCACCCGGTGAGGAGCGGAGTGCACGCCTCGAACAGCCCTGCCCACACGTCGCCCGCAGCGGTCGCCATCACGCGAACCTACGCCAGCCGCGCGGCGAACCAGCCCGCGAAGTGCACGTCAGTCGATGAGGCGAATGGCGAAGGGGTAGCGGTAGGGGGTGCCGTCGTTGACCTTCACCGTGGCGACGATGGCCAGCACCACCCCGGCGCCCGCCAGCGCCAGCGCGGTGAAGAAGCCGATGACCACGAAGAACAGCGGGAACGAGAGCAGGTAGCCGAGGAAGAGCGTGAGGTGGAAGTTGAGCGCTTCCACCGTCTGCGCGCGCACGTAGGGCGAGTCCTTGCCCTTGATGGCGAGGAGCAGCACCGGCACCAGGAAGGGGGCGAACAGGCCCGAGAGGTGCGCCAGCATCGCGAGGTTCCTCTCCTCGGTGGAAGGAGTGGGCGCGGCGTCGGCGAGCAGCGGGGTGGCAGGCGCGTCGGTCATCGTGACTGCCAGTACGCAGGCGCCCGCCGATTATTTCATCGCGCGATTCCAGGTCAGGCCGGCGCCGGCTCCGCGTGTGCGGCGTGGGTGGACGCTGCGGGCCGCCTCGCGAGCGCGATGAACATCACCGGCACCACGAAGAGCGACAGGGCGGTCGACGAGACGAGCCCACCCACCACCGCGAGCGCCAGGGGCCGGTTGGCGGCCGCCGCGGGGTCGAGGCCCAGCGCCGTGGGCAACAGGCCGATGACGGTGGCCAGGCTGGTCATGAGGATGGGGATGACCCGGGCGCGCGCCGCCTCCAGCGCCGCCGGCCTCGCCTCCATGCCGCCGAGGAAGGCGCGGTTGGCGTGGTCCACCAGCAAGATGCCGTTGGACACCGCGATGCCGATGACCATCAGCACGCCCATCAGCGCGGTGATGGAGAAGCCCAGCCCCGCCGCCTGCAGCGCGAGCACGATGCCCACCAGCGAGGCGGGCACGGTGAGGAGCATGGCGAGCGGCAGCCGCAGCGACTTGAACTGGGTGGCCATCACCATGAAGACCACCATCACCGCCAGGCCCACCGCCACGCCGAGGCCCGAGAAGGTGCGCCGCATCAGGTCCACCTGCCCGACGAAGCGCCAGGACAACCCGCGGGTGGTGCTCGCCTCGCGTAGCCGCGCTTCCAGGTCGGCGGCGGTGGTGCCCAGGTCGCGCCCCTCGGTCTGGAAGAGCACCGTGGCCACCCGGCCCAGCCGGTCGCGCTCGATGGCGATGGGCCCGGTGCTGCGCTCGATGCCCGCGTAGCTGCGCAGGAGCACCGCCCCGGAGTTGCCGGGCGTGCGCACCGGCGCGTCGGCGAGCGAGCGGCGGTCGTCGACCAGGCGCGGGTCGAGCTGGGTCACCACGAAGTACGACTGGCCGTTGCTGCCGTCGATCCACACGCCGGGGGCGTTGATGTTGCCCAGGGTCGCGTCGAGCACGGTCTGCGCGGCGTCGCGCGCGCTCACCCCCACCTGCCCCGCCGCCTCGCGCGCGGTGGTGACCCGCAGCTCGGGGTAGTCGGTCTGCAGGGCGATGGTGGGGTCTCTCAGGCCGGGCACCGTGCGCGCCACCCGCACCACGTCCTCGGCCTGGGCGCGGAGCTGGTCGAGGTCGTCGCCGTCGAGTTCCACCACCAGCGGCGCGAGGTAGCCGTTGCCGAACACGCTCGCCACCAGGCCGCCGGGCAGCTGGCGCGTCTCCACCCCGGGGAACTTCGCGGTGAGCACCTCGCGCGCCTTCGCCGCCAGCTCCGTCTGGTTGAAGCTGCGCTCCGCCTCGTCGGTCAACTCCACGCGGATGAAGCCCATGTGGGGACCGTCGTTGGGGCTGTTCATCGCGCTGCGGGCCTTGGCGGGCGCGCCCACGTTGGTCAGCACCGTGCGCACCGTGCCTTCGGGCAGGCCTTCGCGCAGCGCCTGGGCCATCGCCTGGGTGCGCTCGGAGGCGACGTCGATGGGCGTGCCGGCCGCGAAGCGCACGTAGATGCGCTCCATCGACTCGTCGACGTCGGGGAAGAAGGTCGACGGCAGCCTCAGCGCGGCCACCACCGCGCCGGAGACGAGCACCGCCAGGCAGCCCAGCACCAGCGCGCGCCGGTCGATGAGCTGCTCGAGGATGCGGCCGTACCCGTCGGCGAGGGCCGCGATGCGCCGCTCGACCAGGAGCGCGAGCTTCGGCGGCGGGCCGTGGTGGCCGAGCAGCGTGGCGCAGGCCACCGGCGTCACCAGGATCGACACCGCGTACCCGGCGAACATGCCGGCGGCGACGGTGAGCGCGAGCGGGGTGAAGAGCTTGCGCGCCAGCCCCTCGAGCAGCACCACCGGCAGCAGCACCGCCACCGTCGCCAGGGTGGCCGCGAGCGCCGCCAGCGCCACCGACGCGGTGCCCTTCGCCGCCGCCACCTGCGGCGAGTCGCCCGCCAGCCGCCGGCGGTGCACCGCTTCGAGCACCACCACCGAGATGTCGACCAGGGGCCCCAGCGCCAGCGTCAACCCGCCCAGGGTGAAGGCGTTCAGCGTCTGCCCGGTGAGCGCGAGCACCAGCAAGATGATGGCGAAGCTGATGGGCACCGCGAGCGCCGCCACCAGCACCGAGCGCGGGCTCTGCAGGAAGAGGAGGATGACCAGGGAGACGAGCACGAAGGCCTGCAGCAGCTCCTTCTGGAGCCCGTGGTACGTCTGCCGCACGAAGAGCGACTGGTCGAAGATGGGGTCGACCTTCATGCCCGGCGGCAGGCCCTTGAGGCCGGCGATGGCGGCCTTCACCTGGTCGACGATCTCCAGCACGTTGCCGCCCGGCACGCGCAGCACGTTCAGGTACACCGCGTCCTCGCCGTTGATGGACACCGACTGGGTGTTGGGCGCGCCGCCGTCTTCCACCTTGGCCACGTCCTTGATGCGCACCGGTTCCCCCGCGGCGTCGACGCGGATGAGCGCGTCGCCGATGTCCGCCACCTTGGTGGGCACCGCGTTGGTGTAGACGTTGGCGTCGAGCGCGGGCGCGATGAGGCGGCCCGACGGCAGCAGCGCGTTGGCCTTGGCCACCGCGGCGCTCACCTCCGCCGAGCTCACCCCGCGGGCGGAGGCCTTGGCGGGGTCGACCACCACGTTGATCTGCCGCTCGCGGCCGCCGTTGGGCGACGCGCTCGCCACCCCGCCGATGCCTTCGATGACGGGCTCGATGACGTTGGCGGCGTAGTCGTAGAGCTGGGGCCCGGTGAGCCCGCCGCCCGACACGGCGATCTGGATCACCGGCGCGTTCGACGGGTCGTATTGCAGCACGAAGGGCGGCACCACCCCCAGGCTCTTGGGCACCGAGGACATGGCGAAGGACACCTGCTGCTGCACCAGCACCTGGGCGGAGCTCAGGTCGACGCCCCACTTGAGCCACACGAAGATGACCGAGAGCCCCGCCCGGCTCACGCTCTGCACGTGGTCCACGCCCGGCGTCGCCGAGACGTACTTCTCGAAGCGCCAGGTGAGCGTCTTCTCCACGTCGCGCGGGCCCATGCCGGGGGCCTGGGTGCCGATGACCAGCACCGGCGGCGACAGCTCGGGGAAGGTGTCGACCGGCAAGCGCGGCACCACCACCGCGGAGAAGACCACCACCGCGATGCAGGCCATCAGCACCGCGATGGGGTTGGCCAGCGCCGCGCGGATCATGGGTGGCCCTCGCGCGGCAGCTCGGGGGTGGCGGCCGAGGTCACCGCCGAGGCGCGGGGCGCGGCGAGGGTGGCGGCCACCGGGTCGCCTTCGGCGAGGGCGGCGCGCCCTTCGGTGACCACCTGGGTGCCGGCAGCGACGCCTTGCACGAAGAGGCTCCCGCCGCGCTCGCCCAGCACCGGGACCTGGAGCTTCTTCGCCACGCCCTGGGCCACCACGAAGAGGCTCGCCTTGCCGCCGCGCACCTTGGCGGCCACCAGCGGCAGCTCGACGGCGTCGAGGGGCGCGCCCACCTCGAAGCGCACCTCGGCGGAGGTGCCGACCGGGACGTCGGCGTCCTTCCCGCTCACGTCGAGCTCGAGCCGCAGCGTGCGGGTGCTGGCGCTGGCGGCGGGCGCCCGGCGGCTCACCCGCGCGCTCAGGTGCTGGGCGGAGGCCAGCAAGGTGACTTCGGCGCTCGTGCCCACCGGCACCAGCGTCACGTCGACCTCGGGAATGTCGATGGCCACCCGGTAGAGGTGCCGGTCGACCACCGTCACCACGGTGCCGCCCGGGCGCACGAAGCTGCCGGGGTCGGCCAGGCGCGCCGACACCTCGCCGTCGAAGGGCGCGCGCAGCGTGCAGTCCGACACCTCGAGCGACTTGTTGCGCAGCTGGGCCTTGAGCGCGTCGAGCGAGGCCTGGTTGGCGGCGGCTTGCGAGCGCTTGAGCTCCACCTCGTTGGCCGAGACGTAGCCCCCGCCCACCAGGTTCTCCAGGCGCGCGGCCTCGCCGGCGAAGGCGCGCTGGCGCTCTTCCAGCGAGCGCGCCTGGCTGGCGACCGACTCCGAGCCGCTGCTCGCGCTGCGGCAGTCGAGCGTCGCCAGCACGTCGCCCTGGCGCACGCGGTCGCCCGGGCGCACCAGCACGGTGGCCACGAAGCCCGACACCAGCTGCGGCCCGACGTTGGCTTCCACCCAGGGGTGCACCACGCCGACGTAGCGGCGCTCTTCCCGGAAGGTGGTGCCCTTCCCTTCCACGACGGTGACCGCCCGCGGCTGGCTCGAGAGCGAGACCTGGTTGGTGCGCGAGGCGGCGCGCAGCGCGAGCGCGCCCATGAGCGCCAGCACCGAGACCACGATGGCGATGACGGTGGGTGCCAGCGCGCGCGACTTCGGGGGCGGCGGGGGCGTCTTCGGCTTGCCTTCGGTCAACACTTCCTTGGTCATCGCGTCTCCCTGGCCATCACCCGATCGAGCGCCGCCCGGGCGACCACCGCCTCGTACGTGCCCAGCACCACGGCGATCTCCGCTTCGGTGCGCAGCGCTTCGGCGTCGGCGAGCTCCAGGCTGGTGCCCAGACCGCCCTTGAAGCGGGCCTCGGCCTGGGCCGCGTTCGCCCGGCTCGCCTCGGCGGCGCGCTGCAGCGGCGAGAGCGACTCCAGCGCCAGCCGGGCGCGCTCGGCGGCCAGCGAGGCGGCCTGCTCCACCGCGAGCG
>JAIBBQ010000296.1 GCA_019694595.1 Myxococcaceae bacterium | reverse complement strand
CTGGCGCTGGAAGAGGATCCACCCGGCCTTGTCGCTCCCCGGCGTGCCGCCCCCGCTCGCGCTCCCGCCGCCCGAGCTGCTCGCGCCGCCGCCACTCGCGCCGGAACCACCGCCCGCGCTGCCGGAGCCTCCGCCGCTCGAGGCCCCGCCGCCGCTGCCTCCGCCTCCCCCGCTGCCGCCGGGCGAAGCGCCGCTGCACCCGCTCGCCACCGCCACCACCACCGCCACCAGGAGCATTCTCATGGCCGACACCGTGGCCCATTCGAGCTCCGGAGAGAATCTCCCGGTGCCGAATGGTTCGATTCGCCACGGACGGACAGCCTGCTCGCACCCTTTGCGCCGCCCCGGCCTGACGCGCAACGCTTGCAGGCCCCGACGTGCGGAGCGCTCCGGGACGTGCTTGGCCCCGGGCTTGAAAAGGAAGGCGGACGCGATGGCGACCCATGCCGAAGAACACCAGCTGCTCGACCGCGCCCTGGGCGATGTGGAGTTCCACGCCCAGCGCCGGAACTTCGAGCGCTCGCAGAGCCTGTTCCGCACCTTCCGCGCGTCGCTCGAACAGCACCTCGACCAGGAAGAGCAGGTCACCTTCCCCGCGCTCGACCGCAGCGGCCAGTGGACGCAGGCGCTCGCCACGGTGCGCGCCCAGCACGTCGCCATCAGCGCGGCGCTGAAGTCACTCGCGGCGGCGCTGGACCAGGGCGACCTGCACGGCTTCGAGGCGCAGCTCGGTGACTTCGAGGCCAAGGTCCGCGAGCACCAGGCCACCGAGGAGCGGCTGCTCCCCGCGGACCACGGGCACGCGCACCCATGAAGCGCACCTCGGCCGCCGAGGCCCTGGCGCTGGTGAAGTCCGGCCACCGCGTCTTCGTGCAAGGCGCAGCGGCGACGCCCCAGGTGTTGCTGTCCGCGCTCGCCGCGCGCGCGAAGGAGCTCACCGGCGTGGAGGTGGTGCACCTGCACCTCGAAGGCGACGCGCCGCACGCCGCTCCGGCCCTGGCCGCCCACCTGCGCCCGGTGTGCTTCTTCGTGGGGGCGAACCTGCGCACCGCGGTGGACGAGGGCCGGGCGGACTACGTGCCCATCTTCCTGTCGGAGATTCCCCTGCTCTTCCGGCGCCGCACGATGCCGCTCGACGTGGCGCTGGTGCACGTCTCGCCGCCCGACCGCCACGGCTACTGCTCGCTGGGCACCTCGGTCGACGTCACCGCCGCCGCGGTGGAGTGCGCCCGGGTGGTCATCGCCCAGGTGAACCCGCGGATGCCGCGCACCTTCGGCCACGCGCTGGTGCACGAGTCGCGCTTCGCCGCCACCGTGGACGTGGACACCCCGCTGCCCCAGCCGGGCGCACCCAAGCGCGGCGCGGCGGAGGCGGCCATCGGTGCGCACGTCGCGGGTCTGGTGCCCGACGGCGCCACGCTGCAGCTGGGCATCGGCGCCATTCCCGACGCGGTGCTGGAGAGCCTCCAGAGCCACCGAGCCCTGGGCGTGCACACCGAGATGTTCACCGACGGGCTGTTGCCGCTGGTCCGCTCCGGCGCCATCACCGGGGAGCACAAGGTCCGCCAGCGCGGCAAGGTGGTCTCGAGCTTCGTCACCGGCTCGCAGGCGCTGTACGACTTCGTGCACGACAACCCGGCGGTGGAGCTGCGCGACTCGGCGTACGTCAACGACGCCAGCATCATCCGGCAGAACCCCAAGGTGGTGGCCATCAACAGCGCGCTGGAGGTCGACTTGACCGGTCAGGTCTGCGCCGACTCGCTGGGCGAGCACATCTACTCGGGCGTGGGCGGACAGACCGACTTCCTGCGCGGCGCGGCGCTGTCCGACGGCGGCCGGCCGGTGGTCGCCTTGCGCGCCACCACCGGCGGCGGGCTCTCGCGCATCGTCAGCCAGCTGAAGCCCGGGGCGGGGGTGGTGACCACCCGGGCCCACGTGCACTTCGTGGTGACCGAGCACGGGGTGGCCGACCTCCACGGCAAGCCCCTGTGGGAGCGGGCCCGCGCCCTCATCGCGGTCGCCGCGCCGGAGCACCGCGAGGCGCTGGCCAGGGCCGCGCACGCCCGGTTCCACCGGGTGGCCGGCTGATCCTTCCCGTTGCCCCCGTCGGGTCTGGTGGTATAGGCCCGTCCGTCACAGCAGCTGGACAGATGGCCGAGTGGTCGAAGGCACCTGACTCGAAATCAGGCATACCGGCAACGGTATCGTAGGTTCGAATCCTACTCTGTCCGTCGTGGTGCAGTTGGAGAGGTGGCCGAGTGGCTGAAGGCGCACGCCTGGAAAGCGTGTGAGCTCGAAAGGGCTTCGTGGGTTCGAATCCCACCCTCTCCGTTCGGTGCTGCAGCACAACAGAATATGGTCGGGGCAACGCGGGGCCGTGAACCCCGCCAGGTCCGGAAGGAAGCAACGGTAGCGTCACTTCGCGTGTGCCCCGGCCGTCAGTCTCGAGCGTCTCTTCGAAAGAAGGGGCGCTCTTTTTTTTCGTCCGCCGCGCCGCTTCAGCGGCCGAGCAGCGTGCCGGGGCCTTCGACCTCGAGCACCTTGAAGCCGGCGGCCTGGAGCTCGGCGAGGGCGCGGTCGTCCCAGATGACGGCGCGGTTGAAGCGGCCGTCGCGCATCGCCATCTGGAAGTTGGGGTCCTGGGGGTAGTCGCAGCGGAACCAGGGGAGGTTCTTGCCCAGGTAGAAGAAGCCGGGCGAGCCCCACATGCCTTCGTTCACCAGCACCACGCCGGTGGCCTCGCGCGAGGCGCGCACCCAGAGCCGGAACTGCTCGGGCCGCTGGGGCGCGAAAGGCGACGGGAAGGCCACCACCGCGAGCGCCACCAGCACCGAGGCGGTGAGGAAGAGCTGCCGGCGCTCGGGCGCCTGCACCTTGGCGAGGAGCGCGAGCCACCCCGGCACCGCGGCCACCGCCAGCAACACCAGCGCCGGGTAGAGGAAGCGCGCTTCCTTGTGCGCGGTGAGCGAGATGGCGAGCGCGTAGGCCGCCGCGGGGAAGGCGAGCCACCACGTGGGCTTCGACTCGAAGGCCCGGGGCCGCAGCCCGAAGACCAGCCCCGGCCACGCCCACAGCACCAGCCAGCCGGAGAGCGGCAGGTAGAACCACCACGGCTCCGCGCCGAAGGCCTGCGCCGCCTGGCCGGAGAGCACGTTGTAGTCGAGGTAGGCGAGGAACGAGTGGAAGGGCTTGCCCCAGGTCGCCCAGTCCACCGCACCGAGGAGCGCGGCTGCACCCAGGCCGCCGCCGAGCGCGGCGAGCGCGTCCTTCCACCGCCGCTGCGCGAGCACGAGCAGCACCGCCGCGGCCACCATCACCGCGGAGCCGTAGCGGGCCACCACCGCGAGGCCCAGGAGCAGACCGCCGAGGGCGCTCGGGCGCACGCCGCGCGCGTCGAGCCGCTCGAGCCCCCACACCAGGAACGCCGCGGACCACGACTCGCCCATGGTGCGGCCGGCGAAGTGCAGCACCAGGCCCGAGAGCCCGACGAGCGGAAACGCCCACACCGCCAGCGCGCCCACGCGCCGCTCGGCGAAGCGGTAGGCCGCGAGCAACATCGACGCGTGCAACAGCCACTGCGGCACCTCGAGCACCGCGCGCCGGGCGAGCGGGTGGTCGATGCCCAGCGCGGCGCACGCCTTGAGCAGCCAGGCGAACAGCCCGGGCACCACCCAGTTGCGCAGGCCTTGCTGCCATTCCCAGGCGAGCACCCCGTAGCCGAAGGCGCGCCAGTTGGCGGGCTCGAGCGACTGGAAGACCTCGTCGGGGTGGAGCCGCCCGAGCTGCATCACCGCCACCACCGCGGCCGGCAGCGCGAACACCAGGGCGAGGGCGAAGGGGCGCTTGAGCACGGTGGGCGCGAACGGCCATAGCACGCGCCCTTTTGCTACAGAGCCTCCTCGTCGTTCGTTCACGTGGGGAGACCGGCCATGGCAGCGCAGCGTTCCGACGTGCTCATCGTGGGAGGCGGTCACAACGGCCTCACCGCGGCGGTGCTGCTCGCCAGGCGGGGCCTGAGCGTCACCGTGCTCGAGCAGCGCGACGCGCTGGGCGGCGCGGCGGTCACCGAGCGCCCCTTCGCCAAGGCGCCGAACCTGGGCGGCTCCACCGGGGCCTACCTCCTCGGCCTGATGGCGCCGGAGCTGCTCGAGATGCTGGAGCTCGACGTGAAGCTCAAGCGCCGCGACCCGCACTACTTCCTGCCCACCACCGGCGAGGAGTACCTGCTGTTCGGCAGCGACGAGCGCGAGCTCGAGCGGCAGTTCAAGGCGTTCTTCTCCGAGGCCGACTGGCGCGCGAACCAGGCGCTCAACGCGGAGATCGCCGCCATCCGCGAGGACCTCGCGCCGGCGTGGCTGCTCCCGCCGCTCTCGCTCGAAGCCACCGCGGACCGCTTCATCCGCCCTGCCCTGCAGCGGCAGTTCGTCGACCTCTGCCGCGGCACCGCCCGGCAGTACCTGGAGCGCTTCGGCTTCGAGTCCGACCTGGTGAAGGCGATGTACGCGGTGACCGACGGCTTCTCGGGCGTCGACGGCGGCTACGACACGCCCGGAACGGGCTTCAACTTCCTCGCCCACAACATGTGCCGGCTCCCCGACGCCGGCGGCACGTGGATGATCGTCGAAGGCGGCATGGGCGCGCTCACCCAGGCGATGGCGCGCAAGGCCCGGCAGCTCGGCGCCACGCTGCGCACCGGGGCCACCGTGAAGCAGGTGCTGGTGGAGCGCGGCGCGGCGACCGGCGTGGTGCTGGAGAGCGGCGAGACCTTGCGCGCGCACGCGGTGGTCATCAACGCCGACCCGTTCCGCGGCCTGGGCCTCTTCGCGCCGGGCGCGTTGCCCGAGGACTACGTGGGCCGCATCGAGGCGATGCGCACCCCGGGCACCTCGCTCAAGGTGAACCTGGCGCTCAGCGGCCTGCCGGTCTTCAGCTGCCTGCCCGAGAACAAGGGACAGTTCGGGCCCACCATTCACCTGCTCCCCGACGAGAAGGTGGTGCTCAAGGAGCTCGACCGCGCCTACCAGGACGCCAAGGCCGGCCGGCTTGCCGACTTCCCGTCCATCGAGTGGTACATCCACACCACGGTGGACCCGTCGCTGCGCGACGAGGAAGGCCGCCACAACTCGGCGCTCTTCGTGGAGTGGGTGCCGTACGCGCTGTCGGGCGGCAAGAGCTGGGCGCAGGAAGAGGACCGCTACGTGAAGCACCTCCTGTCCATCTGCGACCGCTTCGCGCCCGGCTTCTCGGACCTGGTGGTGGACACCTTCGCCCTCACCCCGCCGAAGATCGAACGGCACTTCGGCATCACCGGCGGCCACATCCAGCACGTGGACAACACCCGCGGCTTCGACAAGCGGGTGCCGTACGCGCTGCCGGTGCCGGGGGCCTACTTCTGCTCGGTCGGCTGCCACCCGGCAGGCGGGGTCAGCGGCGCCGCGGGGCACAACGCGGCCAACCTCGTGCTCGAGGCGCTGGGCAAGGCGTGACCTGCACGCACTGCGGTGGACAGCACGCGCCGGGCGTGGCGACCTGCCCGAGGACGCAGGAGTCGATGGCCCGCCCGGGCCTGGTCGGCGCCCAGCTCGACCGCTACCGCGTCGAAGGGCTGCTCGGCGTGGGCGGCTTCGGCAGCGTCTACCGCGCGCGGCACGTACACACCGAGGCGCAGGTGGCGCTCAAGGTGCTCAAGCGCGCGCTGGGCACCGACCAGGCGATGCTCGACCGCTTCCTGCGCGAGGCGAAGGCGGCGGCCGCAGTGGGCAGCGAGCACATCGTGCGCGTGCTCGACGCCGGGCTCACCGCCGACGGCCAGGCCTTTCTCGCGCTCGAGCTGCTCGACGGCGTGGACTTGAAGGAGCTGGCGCAGCGCGAAGGGCCACTGCCGCCGATGCGCAGCGCGCTGCTGGTGGCGCAGATGCTCGACGGGCTGGACGCCGCGCACCGCCAGGGCGTGGTGCACCGCGACCTCAAGCCCGCCAACGCGTTCGTGAGCCGCCGCACCGACGCGCAGGGCCGCACCGGCGACTTCGTCACCCTGCTCGACTTCGGCATCAGCAAGATGCACCGCGAGGGCGAGGCGAGCGGCCTCACCATGACCGGCGTGGCGATGGGCACGCCGGCGTACATGGCGCCCGAGCAGTTCTTCGACGCGCGCTCGGTCGACGCCCGCGCCGACCTCTACTCGGTGGGCGTGGTGCTCTACGAGCTGCTCAGCGGCACCTTCCCGTACGACGCCACGTCCTTCGCCGAGCTCGCGGTGAAGGTGAAGACGGAGCTGCCGGCGCCGCTGCGGCAGAAGCGCCCGGACCTGCCGGAGGCGCTCACCGCGGTGGTGGACCGCGCCCTCCAGCGCGCCAGCGCCGACCGCTTCGGGTCCGCGAAGGAGATGGCCGCCGCGCTGCGCGCCGCCGTC
>JAIBBQ010000061.1 GCA_019694595.1 Myxococcaceae bacterium | reverse complement strand
GCTCGTGTCGCCGCCGCCGCTGGCGCTCATGTCGCCGCCGCCACCGCTCGCGCTCGCGTCGCCGCCGCCGCTCGCGCCCAGGTCGCCGCCGCCGCCACCGCTGCTGCTCGCCGCGCCCCCGCCGGAGCCCGACCCCGAGCCCTTGGTGGCGGGCACGGGGCCGCAGGCCCAGAGCGCCAGGGCGAGGACCGGGGCAGTCAGACGAAGGCGGGTCATGGCGGGCGCTCCCTTGGGGTACCGGACGGCGACGAGACCGTTTCAGAGCATGAAACGGACCGGTGTGGGGCAAGGTCGTTTGGCGCCCTTGGCGGGGGCCGGCGTGCCCGGAGGACTGCACCTGTGTACTCCAGGCGTCACCTGGCGACGTCAAGGGACCTGACGGATCACCAGCGTTGCGCGGAGGGCGAGGTGTCCCTACCTTCGCCGCCCTCGAAGCGGGATGCGGGAAGGGAGCACTCGATGCGGCGGCTCTGGGCACAGCTCAACTTGCGGGTACAGGCGGCGGTGGCCGTGCTGGTGCCCTGCGTGGCGGTGGCGCTCTTCGCGTCGGTCTTCTTCCCGTCGCGGCTCAACGAGCAGGCGAACGCCGCGCTGGAGAACCAGGCACAGAGCGTGGGCAAGCTGGCGGTCGCCAACGCGGCGCCGACGATGCGCCTCATCCGCGACGGGCTGAGCAACCCGGAAGAGCTGGACCCGGTGCTCAAGGGCGTGCGCGAAGGCGGCAACATCGAGCATCTGGGCGTCATCACCGTGGTGAAGGAAGCCATCACCGGCGACGGCGCCACGCGGCACCTCACCCTGGCGCCGGGCTCCAAGCTCCAGGTGCGCGGCGACGTGCCGCCGGGGACGTACCGGCTGCCCGACCCAGGGCAGTGCGAGCTCGAGCGCGGCGCGCAGCTCACCGTGCTCTGCGCCGGCCAGGACCAGGACTACGAGGTGCTGCTGGTGAGCACGGTGTCGCTCGCCAACCTGCGCGCGGCGGAGCGGGCCAACCGCTCGGCGGGCCTCTACGTGCTGCTCATCACCGTGGTGGTGGGCCTGGTGCTGGCGTTCCTCTTCTCGGGTGCGCTCGCGGGCCCCATCAGCGTGGTGACGCGGGTGGCGCGCGAGGTCGCTTCCGGCGACGTCACCGTCTCGAGGGTCGACGTCTCGGGCTCGGGCGAGGTGCGCAGCATGGCGCAGAGCGTGAACGAGATGCTCGCGAGCCTGCGCGTGCTGGTGACGCAGATGGTGTCGCTCACCGGCCGGCTGTCGGGCGCGGCCCAGGGCCTCATCGCCGCCAGCGCCGACCAGGAGCACGTCACCAGCCAGCAGTCGGCGTACGGCCAGCAGATCGCCGCCACCTTCGAGGAACTCTCGCGCACCGCGGAGATGATCACCGCGTCGACCGACGTGGTGGAGCAGGCGGCGGTGCGCACCGCGGGCGCGGTCGACGAGGCGCGCGCGGTGGTGAGCGAGGTGGTGGGCCGCATCACCGACATCCGCGGGCAGTCGAAGGAAGTGGCCGAGGCCATCACCCGGCTGAACCAGGAGCTGCAGCAGGTCTCGCGCATCGCCCAGGTCATCAAGCAGGTGGCCGACCGCAGCGACCTGCTCGCGCTCAACGCCGCGCTCGAAGGCACCAAGGCGGGCGAGGTGGGCCGCGGCTTCTCGCTGGTGGCCGCGGAGATGCGCAAGCTCGCCGAGAACGTCGCCGGCAGCGCGCGCGACATCGGCCGCATCGTGGAGTCGGTGCAGTCGAGCTCCGACCAGGCGGTGACCAAGGCCCGCCAGGGCGCCACCGCCTCCGACGCCGGCGTGCAGGTGGCGGAGAAGGCGAGCGAGGTCTTCCAGCAGATCGCCGAGCTCGCCAAGGGCACCAAGGACGCCGCGCAGCAGATCGCCGTCGCCACCCGGCAGCAGCGGCAGTCGTCGGAGCAGGCAGTGCAGGGCGCGCGCAACGTGGCCGACCTGGTGAAGCAGGGCGTGGACGCCACCGGCCGCTCGACCCGCATCGCGCAGGACCTGAAGTCGGTGGTCGGCGCGCTCACCGAGGTCACCGGGCGCTTCAAGGTCGAAGGGCGCGCGTAGGCGGGGCAGAGCGCGCGTGCTCCCGCCGCCGCCGCGCGAGGTCGTCGACACCAGGAACGCGCTCCAGCGCTGGATGCCGCGCATCATCATGGTGCCGCACACCGTGATGGCGCTGGCCATCATCAGCTTCTTCCTGCTCACGCTGGAGCTGGCGTTCCTGAGCAGCCCGGTCGAAGGCCGGGTGCGCAGCGGCGTGCTCCTGACCCACCGCAAGGGCGGGCCGGTGTGCCAGCTCACGGTCGACTACCGGGCCGGCGCCCGGGCCCAGGAGACCGCGGTGCAGGTGGGGGAAGACTTCTGTCGCACCGCGCTCGACGCCAGCGGCGCGCCGCTGCCGGGCCGCGAGGCGCTGATGCTCGAGCGCGTGGGCTTTCCGTTCGAGTACGCGCAGCTGCCGCGCAGCTCTTGGGCGGAGCTCTGGTGCGCCGTTCCCTTCGGGGGCTTCTGGGTGGTGGTGGTGGTGCTGGTGGGCCGGCAGTCGTGGCTCAAGCCGATGCGGGAGCGCTGGCTGGTGCGCCACGGGGTGGAGCTCGAAGGGCGGGTGCTCGAGGTGAAGGCGCTGGCGGCGAAGGGCCGCACGGGGCTGCGGCGGGAGCTGACGGTGGAGTACCGCGACGCGCTGGGCGTGGCGCACCAGGTGAAGGTGCTGCTTCAGGGCTCGGGCGCGCCGGAGGACTTCCCCGTCGGGGCGCCGATGGTGGTGCTGGCGGACCCGGACCGCCCCCAGCGGGCGGTGGTTCACGGCCACGCGGAGTACCGCGTCAGCGCTTGATGCTGACCTTGACCTTCTCGGTGCCGAAGGTGATCTCGTCGCCGTCGCGCAGCTTGCGCGGGGTCTCGGCGGCGAGGCGTTCCTTGCCGGGCCCGTAGAAGGTGCCGTTCGAGCTCTTCAGGTCCTCGATGATGAAGTCCTGGCCCTGGCGCGAGAGGCGGGCGTGCTCGCGGGAGACGCGGTTGGACTCGATGACGAAGTCGCAGTGCTTGCCGCGGCCGACGAGCATCGACTCGCTGGTGAGGCGGAAGGGCTCGCGGCCGGCCATGGTGAGCGTCATGGTGGGGCCGCTCGACTTGCCGCCGCGGGGCGCCGGCTCGGGCTCGGGCTCTTCCTGCTCTTCCTCTTCCTGGGGCTCCTCGTCCTCGGGCGGGGCCTCGTCCTGCGGCTCTTCCTGCTGGTCTTCCTCGCCGGCGTCGCCGTCGAACGGGTTGCCTTCTTCGTCCTCGGCGGGGGCCTCGGGCTCGGGCTCGGGTTCAGGCTCGGGCGGGCGACGGCCACCCGTGGGCTTGCCGGGGGCAGGCTTGGCGACCGCGGCAGGCGACTGGCCGACGGTGCGCGGTCCGGGCGCGACGGCTGCGGGGGCGGGCGCAGCGGCTGCGCTGCCCGTCTTGCCGGGCACGATGAAGCCGTTGAGGCGCGCCAGGGTGAAGACGGCCTGGGCGAGGAGCCCTTCCTGCGAGACACCCATCTCCGCCGCCATCTGCTCCAGGGCGTCCCAGAGGTGCTGAGGGAGGCTGACGCCCTTCTCGATCTCGCTCATTTCGCTCGAATGTACCGGCTTTCCGCGCTCGTCAAAATTTGAAACCGCGCGCGCCCCACCACGAATTTTTGACGACAGGGGGCCCTAACCCCTCGGAAGCCGGAATGGATCAGCTGGCCCGGGGCTGGCACAGGAGGGGCCCCGCAGGGCCGGACTGGCCGCGACCGCGGTCTTTCCCAAGGAGAATCGACATGAACTGGCGGCGGATGCAGAAGGTGGTGTTCGGGGCAGGGGCGCTGGGGTTGTCGGCGTGTGGGGGCGGGTCGAACCCGAACCCGCACCCGGAGCCGCAGCCAGTGCAGGAGAAGGCGGGCCTGCTGGCGTTCCAGGGCAGCGGTGCCTGCCAGGACCTCGAGACGTACCTCGAGGACACGGCGGTGCTGCAGATGCGCACCCAGCTCGAGGCGATGCGCGACGAGGTGCCGAGCTGGGGCTGGTGGGGCGGCTGGGGCGGCCGGTTCGGCGGCCCGGAAGGTGACCTCGCCACCGCGGGCGCCGCGTCGCCGAGCAACTCGGCGGCCAAGGCGCCCAGCGCCTACACCACCACCAACACCCAGGTGGCGGGCGTCGACGAGGCGGACTTCGTGAAGAACGACGGCACGCGCATCTTCGCGCTGTCGGGCAACAAGCTGTACGCGACCAAGAGCTGGCCGGCGGCGGAGACGGCGCTGCAGGGCAAGCTGGAGATCGAAGGCTGGCCGCGGGAGATGTTCCTCGACGGCACCGACAAGGCGGTCGTCTTCTCGAGCGTGTGGGAGCGCTACCCGCTGCAGCCGTCGCTCGGCGTGCGCTGCAGCTCGGTCTCGTGCGGCTACTACTACTCGAACAGCGTCAAGGTGACGGTGGTCGACGTCAGCGACCTGTCGAACCTCAAGGTGACGCAGGAGTACTACCTGCCGGGCGCGTACACGTCGTCGCGCAAGGTGGGCGCCTCGGTGCGCATGGTGATGAACGACGAGTTCCGCTTCCCGCCCGAGATGCGCTGGTGGCCGGAGACGACCATCAACATCTGGGACGACGCGCACAAGGCGGAGCGGGTCGCGCTGTTCAACGATCTCATCGCCAAGAACGAGCAGCTGATCCGCGCGCAGCAGCTGTCGGACTGGTTGCCGCCCGCGCGGGCGCGCCTTGCGAGCGGCCAGGTGGTCACCATGCCGCAGAGCTGCGACAGCTTCAGCCGGGTGAACGCTCCGACCCGTCTGGGCGAGGTGTCGGTGGTGACGCTGGACCTGAAGAACCCGGGCAGCCTCGACCGCACCAGCATCCTGGCGGAGTCGGGTGAGGTCTACGCGTCGACCAAGAACCTGTACGTCGGGACCAAGCACTGGTGGTGGTGGCCGCAGCCTGGCCAGAAGGACACCACGTACATCCACAAGTTCGACATCTCGGATCCGACCGCGGCGAAGTACGTGGCGTCGGGCAAGGTCGACGGCCACATCGTGGATCAGTTCTCGATGGACGAGAACGCGGCGGGCTACTTCCGCGTGGCGAGCACCATCACCACCCGCGTGCCGGACGACAAGAACCCGGGCAACTGGTGGGGCCGGACGGAGACGACCAACCGCATCTCGGTGCTGGGTGAGACCCAGGGCCGGCTGGCGGTGGTGGGGCAGAGCGAGGACATCGCGAAGGGCGAGAGCATCATGAGCTCGCGCTTCCTGGAGGACACCGGCTACGTGGTGACCTTCCGCCAGGTGGACCCGTTCTTCACCTTCGACCTGAAGGACCCGTCGAACCCCAAGAAGGTCGGCGAGCTCAAGGTGCCGGGCTTCTCGAGCTACATCCACCCGCTCGACGCGACGCACCTGCTCACCATCGGCACGTACATCCCCGAGAACAACCCGTCGTGGCAGGGCCGCCGCATCCAGCTCGCCATCTACGACGTGGGTGACCTGGCGAACCCGAAGCAGACGTTCACCCAGGAAGTGGGCGACAGCTACAGCTACAGCGAGGCGCAGTGGGACCACAAGGCGTTCAACTTCTTCGGCGCCAAGAAGCTGCTGGCGATTCCGTTCGCCGACTGGAACTGGGGTGGTGGCAGCGAGGACAGCTACTGGTCGAGCTTCACGTCCGACCTGCGGGTCTTCGAGGTCGACGCGCTCAAGGGCTTCGTGGCGAAGGGCGCGCTGTCGCTGACCGACCTCTACATCACGTACCACTACCGCTACTGGACCTACTACTGGATGCCGAACGTGCGCCGCAGCGTGATGGCCGACGACTTCGTCTACGCCATCAGCGACGCGGGTCTGCGGGTGGCGAACATCGCCGACCTGACCAAGCCGCTCGCGACGGTGAGTTTCGACCGGTACTACGACGAGTACTACTGACGTCGAGCTGAACTGAACGCTGCCCTTCTGGCTCGGCCCCGGAGGGTGGCACTTGAAGGCGGAGACCTCCCGTGGGCCTCCGCCTTCATGCTTTTGCGGGCGAGGGTGGGCTGCAGGGGGCGAGGAGCATGGGGCCCCGCTCGGGGCGTTCCCCCGGTCCTTTCGCGCGAAGAGCACTCCGGGAGACCACTTGGAGTCGAGCAGCGAGCGTGGGTGGCCCTGGCAACCCGTTTCGCGCTCCAGTCCGGGGGTGACCCCCCAGCCCCGGCCCCCCATGCTTCTCCTGGCCCGCCCATCGTTCAGGCTCCAGAGATCGAGGTGCGCTCTCGGGTGCTCGGAGAACGAATTCTCCCGGAAGTCCCGTTTCCGCTCCCGTCCGCTCCGTCCCAGGTCCGAAGCCCCGTGAACGACCCCGACCCCGAACCCGTCCTGGCGCGCCGGGTCCACCCCCGGTCCTCCAGCTCGCCCCCTTCAAACCCTCGTCCCCTGCGGCGCGCCGTCTCTAGCGCGCCTCCTGCTGGACCCTGATCCCGAACACCCTGTCCTCCGGCGTGAGCTTCCTCACCCTCGGCGCTCCCTGCCCCACCAGCACGAACACGCACAGCGCCGGTCCGTCTTCCATCGCGAACCCGCGCAGCGGCGCCCTCGCCGCATCGTCCGCCTGCAGCTCGAGCCACACGTCGGGGAAGAGCTTGAGCGTCCGTTCCCCGTAGGTGCGCTTCTGCACCCGCTGGCTGGTGGCGATGGCCGCCCGCAGCTCCTCGTGCGACAGCGCATCGAGCCGCTGGGTGTCGACGTGCTGGTGCGCGTAGCTGTCGGCGAAGCGCTCCTCGCGCATCGCGAGCGGCGGCGCCGGCCGCTCCACGCTCGCCTTCGGCGCGTCGTCGTCCCTGCGGAAGGTGTCGGCGGCGATGCGCTCCAGGTCCTCGGCGGTGAAGTTCGGGAAGACGGCCTGCCCGTCGCGCTCCACGGCGATGAGCTCTCCGCCGTGCAGCCCCATGAGGCCGGGCTTCCCTCCCGGGTGCTCCACCAGGTACCCGAAGCCGCCGTTGAGCATCTCCACCAGGCGCACCGACTCCAGCTCCGCCTGGGGCGAGCGCTTGATGAGCACCTCCGAGAGGAGGATGCGCGCCACGGTGCGCTTGGCGAACTCCAGCACCTTGGGCGAGGCCTGCGCGAAGGCCGAGTCGCCGGGCGGCTCGCTGGGGTGCTTCTCGAACGCGATGCGGAACGCCTCGCCGTTCTCTCCCACCATGTGGAAGCGCATCACCCCGCGCCCGGTCCGCTCGCGTACCGAGCGGGTGGCGTTGGCCTCGTCGGGGCTGCTGGTCACCCAGCGGCTCAGCATGCGCCACAGCCCGCCCTGCGCGTGCTCCTGCTCGATGAAGGCGGTCCACACCGCGAGCTGGTCGGCCGGGAACTCGCACGAGAAGCCCGACAGGCCGTCGGCCGTCAGGCGCACCGCCGCGGCCTTGCCCGAGACCAGCGCACCGTCGGGCAGGTGGGCAGTGAAGGTGAACTCGGTGCCGGACTCGGGCAGCGCCGCGCACCGGGCGCTGAAGCCGGCGAGCGAGATTTCCTCGGTCGAGGTCTCCAGCTCGCCGCTCGGCAGCCCCAGCCGCAGGCGGAGGCTCACCGGGTACCGCGGATACTTTCGGGGGCCAATCATCGGAAGAGACGCCGTGCGCCTCCCCGATGCTACTCCAGCGCGTCCCCCGTCACCCGGGGCCACCGGGAAACCCCGAAGCCGCGGGGATCAACCCTGATGTCGCGCGGACTTCAGGCCGCGGGGCGCTGCACGGAGTCGACCTGGGCGTCGGTCACCGAGGTGCCCGCGAGCGCCGAGCCGAGCAGGCGGACGACCGTCTTGCGCACCGAGGGGTTGTTGTAGAGGCGCGCCACGCCGTCGAGCAGCGGGGTCTTCACCACCGCGCGCAGCGCGTGCCCACCCAGGAAGCCCGCGGTGAAGCGGCGGCGGTGCTGCCAGACGTAGCGGTTCCACGCGCCCTTCTCGTCGCCCTGCAGCGCGGCCTGCACGGCCTCCGCCGCGAAGACGCCCGACTGCATCGCCTGCGAGATGCCTTCGCCGGTGGCGTTGTGGGTGATGCGGGCCGCCTCGCCGAGGAAGAGCGAGCCGGGCGCGGTGCAGTGACCGACCCACGTCGTGTAGACGATGGGGTGCCCCTTCCACTTGCCGAGCTGGCGGGCCTTCTTGAGCTGGGTGCCGTACTGGCGGTCGAGGAACGACTGGAAGACGCCGCGCAGCGGGCGCATCGACTTCTGGCCGTCGTCGTCCTGGCCGTCGACGCAGATGCCGATGTTCACCCGGTCGTTGGTCTCGGGGAACATCCACCCGTAGAGCGGGCTCACCTCGGGGTCGAACACCATGTCGAGCTGCCCGGGGGTGAAGTCGAAGTTCTCCCACCAGCCCATCAGCGTGGAGATGCTGCGCTTGGGGCGCGGATCCTTCGAGAAGATGGAATGCGCGCCGTCGGCGCACAGCACGTACTTGCCGTAGCGCTCCTGGCCGTCGAGGCTGCGCACGCCGATGACGCGGCCGCTGCCGTCCTTGATCAGCTCGTTGGCGCGGAACCCGGTCTCGAGCTTCACCCCGAGCGACGTCGCGCGCTGCACGAGCAGGTAGTCGAACTCGCGGCGCAGCATCACCACCGCCGCCGCGTTGGAGGCGAGGATCATCTCGCGCCCGCCGGGCGTCACCACCCGCACCTGCATGATGGGGTAGGCCTGCGCGCGCACCTCGTCGCCCACGCCGAGCTCGTCGAGCACGGTGAGCGCCGTCGGCGAGAGCCCCGAGCCGCAGGTCTTGTCGCGCGGGAACCCGTCGCGGTCGAGGAGCAGCACGTTGGTGAGACCACGGCGAGCGAGCGAGAGGGCTGCGGCCGTGCCCCCCGGGCCCGCGCCGACGATGACGGCGTCGTAGGACATGGAGGCGCCCTTAGCCCCAACCCCGCGCCGCTTTCAATAACCGGGCGACCGCGGCGGCCGGCTGCTATTGCGCGCCGATGCTCAAGCGGATCCTGATGGTGGTGGGCGGTCTGGTGCTGGTGCTGGTCCTCGCGGTGGGCGGCATCGGCTTCAGCGTCTTCGGCGGGCTCAAGCCCATCGTCGACGGCGCGGAGCTCCCGGGCGGCGGGCGGCAGATTGCCCAGGGCTACACCAGCGCGTTCCTCTTCGACGCGGGCGACGGCACCTTCGCGCTCATCGACTGTCTGCAGAACCCCGGCGCCAAGGAGATCGTCGACGAGCTGGCGCGCCGCAAGGCCACGCCGGACGCGGTGAAGGCCATCTTCTTGACCCACGGCCACCCCGACCACATCGGCGGCTGCCGGAGCTTCCCCAAGGCCGACGTCTACGCCTTCCAGGCCGACGTGGACCCGGCGGCGGGCAAGGGGCGCTTCAAGGGGCCGCTGCCGAGCAAGATGGACGTGCCCGCCGCGCAGCAGGTGAAGGTGACCCAGGTGCTGCAGGACGGCGTGGCGGTGCAGGTGGGCACGCTCTCGGTGCTCCCGCTCGCGGTGCCGGGGCACACCGGTGGCAGCGCCACCTTCGTGGTGAACGGCGTGGCCTACATGGGCGACAACGCCACCGGCGCCGCCGACGGCACGGTGCGGGCCGCGCCGTGGATCTTCTCCGACGACACCGCGGAGAACCGGCGCTCGCTGGGCGCCCTGTCGAAGCGCCTCAAGGCGCTCACCCCCGAGGTGAAGACGCTCGCCTACGCGCACTCCGGGCCGACCGACGGCATCGGCGGCCTGGCCGCCTACGAAGGCCAGTAGGCGCCCGGAGCCTTCAGCGCACCGCGGGCGCGGAGAAGAAGGCCACCGTGCCCGGCCGCTGTCGCTCGCGGAAGGCCACGCACAGCCCGATGCGCTCCAGCGTGGCGGCGAGCGTGCGCGGACCGCCGCGGTACTTGGTCGACCGCCCGTCGAAGAAGGCGCGCGTCTCGTCGACGCCCTTCTCGTCGCAGCGGCCGCCGGCCACCGACGCCAGGCCCGCGCCGGCGTGGTCGGGCAGCTTCTCGAGCAGCGCGTCCCAGTGGGTGGTGACGTAGTCCAGCGCCAGCGCGCGGGTGCGCGCGTCGCCCGAGGCGCCCCACACCAGCCGCATCGACTCCCGCGGGTCGAGCGCCGGGTCGAGCACCAGCGCGAGGTGCTCCTTGACCAGCGCCACGTCGCGGAAGTTCGACAGCCCGCCCAGCATGCGCGAGCGGTCGGTGCGGTCGGTCTCGGTCTTCACCGCCGACATCAGCGCGTCGTGCAGGCCGTGGTCGCCCGTCTCCGCCGCCAGGCCCAGCACTGCGTCGACCACGTCGGCGCTCACCTTCGAGCGGTCGGTCAGCCAGGCGCGCGCGAGGCCGAGCGCCTTGGCCTGCAGCGCGGCGTCCCGGCCTTCGGTGCCCAGGAGCCACAGGAGCGACGGGCGCAGGAGCCGGTCGTCTTCGCTGTCCTTGGCGCCGGGCTGGAAGCCGAGCTTCGCCGCGCGCGCGCCGAAGTGCTTCTGGAGGAAGGCCTGGTACGCCGGGCGCTGCGCCTCGGGGAGGAAGTCCTCGCCCGGCCAGCGCGAGAAGCCCATCGCCAGCTCGACGAGCTGCCGGTCCTTGGACTGCGCGGCCTCGGGCACCAGCGCGAGCGCGGAGGCGAGCTCGCTTTCCCCGGCGCTCACCAGGGCGCTCACGTCGCCGAGGACGCCGATGCGTTCGGGCAAGGACAGCGCCGGGCCCGCCTTGCGCAGGAGCGCCTCGAAGCTCGCCGCGCCCTTCAGGTTCGAGCGGTAGTGCCCCAGCATGCCGTCGTTGGGGAGCACCCAGTCGGGGCAGACCTTGCCTTCGAGCGCGAGCGTGCCCACGGGCTTGTCGAGCAGCGTGCAGGCGCGGCTCTGCTTGCCCTTGGCCGAGGTGCGCACGCAGACCGGCACCGACCAGACCCCGTCCTTCGGGGCCTTGGAGCCGAGCGGCAGGGCGCGCGTCTGTTCCAGCGCGAGGAAGGGCGCGGCGTCCTTGGGGCACTCCAGGGTGAAGGTGACCCGCGGCGCGCCCGCCTGCTCGAGGAAGGTGCTCATCGGGCCGGCGACGTCCTTGCCGGCGGCCTGCGACTGCGCGTCGAGGAAGTCCTTGGCGGTGGCGTTGCCGTGCGCGTGCGCGTCGAGGTAGCGCTGCACGCCCTTCTGGAACACTTCCGGGCCCACCCAGCGCTCGAAGGTGGCGATGACCGAGGCGCCCTTGCCGTAGGTGATGCCGTCGAAGGCGTTGGCCACGTCGTCGTTGCTCTCGATGGGCTGGCGCACGCGGCGCGCGGACGCGTAGCCGTCGGCGTTGAGCGCGCCGGCGCGGTTTTGGACCTGGCCCACGTCGAAGCGCCACTGCGGCTTCCACGCCACCATCGCCTTCGCCGACATCCAGGTGGCGAAGGCCTCGTTGAGCCAGAGGTCGTCCCACCAGGCCATGGTGACCAGGTCGCCGAACCACTGGTGGGCGAGCTCGTGCGCGCACACCGAGGCGAAGGCGCGCTGGTGGCCGGGCGTCTCTTCCTTCGGCTTGGCGAGGATGAGCTGCTGCCCGTAGGTGACGAGGCCGGGGTTCTCCATCGCGCCCCCGAACATCGGCACGGCGATCTGATCGAGCTTCTCGTACGCGTACGGGCGCCCGAAGTACTTCTCGAGCTGCTCGAGGATGGGGCCGGTGGACGCCACCGCCCACGCCGCGTCCTTCGCGCGGCCCTTGGGGAAGATGATGCGCACCGGCGTCTTCTTGGACCCGAAGCGGCCGGCCTCGGTGAGCTCGAAGGGCCCCACCGCGAAGGCCACCAGGTAGGTGGGCAGCGGCTGGCTGGGGGCGAAGCGCACCACCTTCATGCCCTGCGGCTCGTCGGTCTCCGACACCTGCGGGGTGTTGGCGACGGCGAGGTGCTCCTTCTTCACGTGCAGGGTGAGCGTGACGGGCACCTTGTGCTGCGGCTCGTCGAAGGCGGGGAAGGCGCGCCGCGCGTCGAGCGGCTCGAAGTGGGTGAAGGCGTAGTCGAGGCCCGCTTCCTTGAGCTGGAAGAGGCCGCCGGTGTTCTTGCGCGAGAGCACGCCGGTGTACGCGAGTGTCAGCCGCGACGGGCCCGCGGGAATGGGCCGCGCCGGCCGCACCGCGAGGAAGTTCTCGCCCACCACCTCGGCCTTGGCCTCGAGCGGCTGCCCCTGGGCGGTGAGCGTCAGCGCGCCCGGGGTGAGCGCGGTGGCGTTGAGCCAGAGCACGTCGAGCGGCCGGTCGGCCTCGAAGTCGAGCGTCGCGGTGCCGGAGAAGAGCTCGTCGCCGGGCACCACCCGCAGCTCGAGCGCGAGCGCGCGGGCCCTGGCGCCGGGAGGCAGCCGCAGGGCAGGCGGGGTGAGGGCGGCGACCTTGGTCCCCGCATCGGGCGGGGGGCTGACGGCCGCGAACGACGACGACGCGAGGAGGCAGAGGGCGAGGACGCGCATGGGCGCGCACCTTACGCGCTCACGCCCGTGCGCTACTTCGCCTTCTGCTGGAAGTTCTGGCCGGGCGTGTTGAGCCACACGCTCGCCTGAGCGCGCTCACCCGCGGTGTCCTCGGGCGCGCGGCACGACAGGCCGGCGTGCACCGCGAAGTCGACCGTCTCGCCCTTGAGGACGTGCGGCAGGTAGAAGTACCCGTTCACCAAGGGGCAGGGCACGTCGGTCGAGCGCAGCACCCGCGTCGTCTTCCAGCCGTCGGTGCTGTAGTGGACCTCGACCCAGGGCACCGACAGCTCGGTCCAGCCGCGGGCGAACCAGCCGAGCTCGGTCGCCTTCTGCTGCAGCTCGGCGATGCTGGGGTGCACGGTGAAGTGCACGGTGCCCGACGGCAGGTGGCCCGAGTACAGCTGCTGCGGGGGCGGCGGCAGCCAGGGCCGGGGCGCCGAGGCGCGGGGGCCGTACGGGCGAGGGCTGGACGGCGACGGAGCGAACGGCAGGTGCGTGGCGGCCATGTGGTTGTCCCCTGTGGGTGCGACGGCGCGGACCATACGCTCGATCGCGCAACCGCTCCAAATCGCGCCCCCTTTGACCTCGGGCCCGGGCGTGGGTTGATCAGGTCGTGAGCGCGCCGATGCTCAGAGTGGTGGCTGCCCCCGTCGCCGACGGCGAGGCCGAGGCCCGCGCCTTCCTGGCCGGCGACGACTCGGCCTTCGGGGCGGTGGCCTCGGCGAACCAGGTGGCGATGTTCCGCATGCTGCGCCGCTACGCGCCGTTGCCCGCCGATGCGCTCGACCTCACCCAGCGCGCCTTCCTCCACGCCCTCGAGGCCCGCCGCCGCCCGCCCCCTGCCGAAGGGCTCCCGGGCCTGCGCGCCTGGCTGTTCCGCATCGCCATCAACCTGGGCAAGAACCACGCGCGCGACGAGGCGCGGTGGCCGCGCGCGCCCCTGGAGGCGCTGGAAGACACCCGCGCCGGCGCGACGCCCGAGGAGCTGCACGCCTCCGCGGAGGCCCGTGCGCTCACCCGCGCCGCGGTGGCCGCGTTGCCGCCGCGCCAGCGCGACGTCTTCGCCCTGCGCGTCGATGCGGGGCTGCCCTTCGCCGAGGTGGCGAGGGCGCTGGAGATCACCGAGACCAACGCCAAGGCGAACTTCCACCTGGCGGTGAAGCGGCTGCGCGAGGCGGTGCGCGCCGCGAACGAGACCGAAGGGAGCACCCGATGACGTGCGATGACGTCGAGCTGTCGCTGCTCGAAGACGGACCGAAGAGCGCCGAGCTCTCGACCCACCTCGAAGGGTGCGCGCGGTGCCGCGCCTTCCAGGCCGACACCCAGGCCCTGCTGGTGCCGGAGCCGGTCTCCGCCGCCGAGCGCGGGCTGCTGTCGGGGCTGAGCGCGCGCGTGCAGCAGCAGGCACTGGCGCGGGCCTCGCGCACCCGCGGCCTGCGGCAGGTCGCCTCGCTGGCGCTCGCCGCCGGCCTGGGCGCCGTCATCGCCGCGGGCGTGCTGGGGCGCACCGCCACGCCTCCTCCTGCGGCCCCGGCTGCGCCCGAGGTGGTGCAGGTGGCCGCGGTCACCGCCGAAGAGCTCCCGGAGTTCGAAGTCGCCTGGCCCTCACTCACCAACGAAGGAGACGTTCCATGAAGACGCTGCTCGCCGCGCTGTTGCTGTCCGCTTCCCTCTCGTTCGCCGCGCCGCCGCCGGCGGGCGCCCCTGGCCCTGGCCCCATGGCGGGCAAGGGGCAGCTCAGCCCCTTCGGGCAGGACGGCGACCGCCACGCGGAGCGCGAGCGCCGCATGCGCATGATGATGGTGGTGGGCATGGCGGACGCGATGAGCCTGTCCGACGCCGACGCCCTCAAGCTCGCCGAGCGCATCAAGGCCTTCGACGAGCGCCGCCGCCCGCTGCGCGAGTCGATGCGCGAGTCGATGAAGGCGCTCAAGGCGGCCGCCGACGGTGACGCCGCCGCGCTGCCCAACGTGGACCAGCACATCGCGAAGATCCTCGACGGGCGCGCGCAGCTCGCCGCCCTCGACCGCGAGATGGTGACCAGCGTGTCCCGCGACCTGCCGCCGCAGAAGCGCGCCCAGCTCGCGCTCTTCCTGGCCAAGTTCCACCGCGAGGCGATGCGCGGCCACGACGGCGACGGCGACCACGGCCGTCGCGGTCAGTGGCGCCACGGCCGCTGGTAAGCACGCGAGGCGCGCTCGACGCGCCGCTCGAGGGGCCCGACCTTTCTCCGTGAGGTCGGGCCCTTCGTCTTTTCAGAGCGCCTGGCCCTGCGCGACGAGCGCCCACAGCGGTGCCCCTTCCACCGCCACGCCGAGCGGAGCGCGGTGGGCCGCCGCCGCGAGCAGGGCCCGCGAGAGCTCGTCCAGCGTGATGGGCTCGATGCCCTTGAGGCCGAGCGCGCGGGCGATGGGCTTGAGCAGCGGCACGCCCTTGCGCTCGCCGCCCACCAGCGCCGACGGCCGGAGGATGGTGAAGGGCAGGCCGCTCTCCTTCACCACGCGCTCCGCCTCGGCCTTGGCCTTGAGGTACGCGCCGACCGGCCGGCCGGTGCCGTAGGAGCCGAGGAGGATGAAGTGGGGTGAGCCGGCCCGCTTGGCCGCGTCCACCAGCGCCCGCGTGGTGCCGATGTCGCTCGATTCGTAGGTGTCGCCCGACGAGAAGCGGTGGCGCATGGTGCCGATGCACTGGATCACCGCGCCCGCGCCGCCCATGGCGTCGACCAGGCCCGCGCCGGTCGTGAAGTCCACCGTGACACCGCCGTCGACCTTGCCGGCGGACTTCGCGCGCACCAGGGGCACGACGGGGAACCCGAGCGAGCGGGCGAGGGGGACCAGCACCTGGCCGGTGGCACCGGTGCTGCCGGCGACGACGAGACGGGGGCGGAGCGCTGCGGTCATGGTTCCTCGCTTGGACAGGCCAGGGCCCCTCGTATAAGCGCCTCGCGGTGACGATGCAGCGTGGCCGCGCCGTGGCCCACAAGTTCGGCGGCTCCAGCGTGGCAGATGCGGCGTGCTACCGCCGCGTGGCGGACATCTTGCGCGCCCGCGCGGGGGAAGACGGCGCGCAGGTGGTGGTGGTCTCGGCGATGAAGGGCGTCACCGACGCGCTCATCCGAACCGGGGAGCAGGCGGCGGCGCGCGACGGGCGCTGGCGCGGCAGCTTCGCGCAGCTCTCGGCGCAGCACCTTGCGACCGCGCGCGAGCTCCTCGGCGACAAGGCGGGGCCGCTGGTGTCGCGCCTGGGCGCGCAGCTCGCGGAGCTCGAGCGGGTGCTCGAAGCGCTGGGCCTCTTCGGCGGCCCTTCCGACGACGCGCTGCTCTACGTGCAGGGCCTGGGCGAGGTGTACTCGGCGCAGCTGCTGGCGGCGTACCTCGACTGCCCCTGGCTCGACGCGCGCGAGGTGCTGGTGGTGCGCCGCGAGGAACTCGGGGTGATGGTGGACTGGGCGGCGAGCCAGCCCCGCTACGACGCGTGGATGCAGGCCCACGGCGGCGACCGCGTCATCGTCACCGGCTTCGTGGCGCGCGAGGCGTCGGGCCGGGTGACCACGCTCGGCCGCAACGGCTCGGACTACTCGGGCGCCATCTTCGGCGCGCTGGCGATGGCGCGGGAAATCCACATCTGGACCGACGTCGACGGCGTGCTCTCGGCCGACCCACGGCAGGTGCCGGAGGCGGTGCTGGTGGGGGCGCTCTCGTACGCCGAGGCGTGCGAGCTGGCGTACTTCGGCGCCAAGGTGATTCACCCGCAGACGATGGCGCCGGCGATCGCGCGGAAGATCCCGCTGCGGATCCGCAACACCTTCAACGCGGCGCACCCCGGCACGGTGGTGTCGGCGGCGCAGGTGGCCTTCCCCCCGGTGAAGGGGCTGACGGCCTTCGGCGGCCTGTCGCTGGTGTCGGTGGAAGGCGCGGGGATGATCGGCGTGCCGGGCACCGCGGAGCGCGTCTTCGGCGTGCTCAACCGGGCGCAGGTCTCGGTGGTGATGATTTCCCAGGCGTCGAGCGAGCACTCCATCTGCTGCGTGGTGCAGCAGAAGCAGGCGGCGAAGGCGGTGGAGGTGCTCAAGGCGGCCTTCCGCGCCGAGCTCGAGGCCGGCCAGCTGCAGCGGGTCGACGCCGAGGACGACGTCAGCATGCTCGCGGTGGTGGGCGACGGCATGGCGGGCACGCCGGGCATCGCGGCGCAGCTCTTCTCGGCGCTCGGCCGCAGCGGCAGCAACGTGCGCGCCATCGCCCAGGGCAGCTCGGAGCGGAACATCTCGGTGGTGGTGAAGTCGAAGGACGCCGCCCGCGCGCTGCGCGCGGTGCACGCGGGCTTCTACCTCTCGGCGCAGACGCTCTCGGTGGGCGTGGTGGGGCCGGGCCAGGTGGGGCGCGCCTTCCTCGCGCAGCTCCACGCCGCGAAGGAACGGCTCATGCGCACCGCGCAGCTCGACCTGCGGGTGCGCGCGGTGGCCTCGACCAAGGTGATGGCGCTCGACGAGGTCGGGCTGGGCCCCGACTGGCTCCAGGCGCTGGAGCGGGGCGCGCCGACCGACCTCGCGCGCTTCGGCGAGCACGTGCGCGCGCCGCACCTGCCGCACGCGGTCATCGTCGACTGCTCGGGCAGCGACGCGGTGGCGGAGCAGTACCCGGCGTGGCTGCGCCAGGGCATCCACGTCATCACCCCCAGCAAGCACGCGGGCAGCGGCAACCGCGCGCGCTACGACGCCATTCGCGCCGCGTCGGCCCGCGGGCCGCGCTTCAAGTACGAGGCGACGGTGGGCGCGGGGCTGCCGGTCATCACCACCCTGCGGGACCTCATCGACACCGGAGACGAGGTGCTGGCCATCGAGGGCATCCTCTCGGGCACGCTGGCGTGGTTGTTCAACAAGTTCGACGGCTCGGCGCCCTTCTCGGCGCTGGTGCGCGAAGCGAAGGCGGCCGGGTACACCGAGCCGGATCCGCGCGACGACCTCTCGGGCACCGACGTGGCGCGCAAGCTGGTCATCCTCGGCCGCGAGCTCGGCTGGCCGCTGTCGCTGGAGCAGGTGGCGGTGGAGAGCCTGGTCCCGGAAGGCCTGCGCGGTGGGACCAAGGAGTCGTTCCTCGAGCAGCTGCAGGCGCTCGACGCCCCGATGCTCTCGCGGCTGGAGAAGGCGCGCGGCGAGAAGAAGGTGCTGCGCTACGTGGCGCGGCTGGACAAGGAAGGGAAGGCGACGGTGGGCCTCACCGCGCTCCCGCTGGACCACGCCTTCGCCCACCTGCGGCTCACCGACAACGTGGTGCAGTTCACCACCGCGCGCTACCGGCAGAACCCGCTGGTGGTGCAGGGCCCGGGCGCCGGCCCCGACGTGACGGCGGCGGGAGTGTTCGCCGACCTCCTGCGCGTGGCCGCCGGGCTGGGCGCGACGCTGTGAAGGCGCGGCTCGAAGCGAAGGCCTTCGCGCCCGCGTCGGTGGGCAACGCGGCGGTGGGCTTCGACGTGCTGGGGCACTCGCTCGCGGGCCCGCGCGACGTGGCCACGGTGCGGAGAATCGACGCCCCCGAGGTGCGGCTGGCGCCGATTCGCGGCGTGGTGACGGACCTGCCGGTGGACCCGGCGCGCAACACCGCGGGCGCGGCGCTGCTGTCGCTGCGCGCGGCGGCGAAGGTCCGCTTCGGCTTCGAGGTGGCGCTGGAGAAGGGCATTCCCCTGGGCTCGGGGCTGGGCGGCTCGGCGGCCTCCGCGGTGGCGGCGCTGGTGGCGGCGAATGCGCTGCTGCCCAGGCCGCTGGCTCGCGAGGCGCTGTATCCGCACGCGCTCGCCGGCGAGGCCGTGGCGAGCGGCAGCGCACACGGCGACAACGTGGGGCCGCAGCTGCTCGGCGGCCTGGTCATCGCCGGGCACGCGCGGCTGGTGAAGGTGCCGGTGCCGAGGCGGCTGTGGGCGGCGGTGGTGCACCCGCACGCGGTGCTGGAGACCAAGGTGGCGCGGGCGGCCCTCGCGGCGCCCTACGCCATCGGCGCGGTGGTGCCGCAGCTCGAGCGGCTCTCGCTGGTGCTGGCCGGCTGCTACGCCAAGGACCTCTCGCTCATCGCCGAGGGCCTCGAGGACGTGCTGGTGGAGCCGCGCCGCGCGCACCTCATCGCGGGTTTTTCCGAGGTGAAGGCGGCGGCGCTGAAGGCGGGAGCGCTCGGTGCGTCCATCTCCGGCGCGGGACCGAGCGTCTTCGCGTGGTGCGACGGCGAGGCGAAGGCCAGGCGAGTGGGCGCGGCGATGCGGCGTGCGTTCGCTGCGGTGCCGGTGGGGAGCGACGTGTTCGTCTCGCCGGTGAATGGGCCCCGCGCGGAGCTGCTGCGGTGAAGTACCTGAGCACCCGCGGCAAGGCTCCGGCGGTGGACTTCTCCGGGGGCGTGCTCACCGGCCTCGCGCCCGACGGCGGGCTGTACGTGCCGGAGGAAGTGCCGGTGCTCCTGCCCGACGCCTTCGAGCAGGCGGACACGCTGCCCGCGGTGGCGAAGGTGCTCCTGGCGCCGTTCCTCGAGGGCGACGCGCTCGCGGGCGAGCTCCCCGCCATGGTGGACGAGGCCTTCACCTTCGAGGCGCCGCTCACCGCGACCACCGACGCGCGGCTCCGGGTGCTGGAGCTGTTCCACGGGCCGACGGCGGCCTTCAAGGACTTCGGCGCGCGTTTCCTCGCCGCCTGTCTGCGGCGGTTGCTCACCGCGCGCGGCGAGGTGACGGTGGTGGTGGCGACCAGCGGCGACACCGGGAGCGCGGTGGCGGCGGCGTTCCACCGGGTGCCCAAGGTGAAGGTGGTGGTGCTCTACCCCGACGGGCAGGTCTCGCCGCGGCAGGCGCACCAGCTCGGCTGCTTCGGCGACAACGTGCGCGCCTTCAAGGTGGGGGCGAACTTCGACACCTGCCAGGCGATGGTGAAGCGCGCGTTCGCCGACGAGGCGCTGCGCGCGAAGGTGGCGCTGGCGTCGGCCAACAGCATCTCGCTGGGCCGGTTGCTCCCGCAGCTCGCGTACTACGCGCACGCGGCGCTCATGCACTGGCGCGCGACGGGCGAGGTGCTCAACGTCTCGGTGCCCACCGGAAACCTGGGCAACGGATTCGCGTGCCTGCTGGCGCGGGCGGTGGGCCTGCCGCTGGGCGAGGTGGTGCTGGCGACCAACGCCAACCGCACCATCGTGGAGCACTTCGCGGGGCGGCAGGAAGTGCGGCGCGCGAGCACGCCCACGCTGGCCAACGCGATGGACGTGGCCCACCCGAGCAACCTCGAGCGGCTCGACTGGCTGGCGCCACGGCGGGTGACGGCGAGCGCGGTGGACGACGAGGACATTCGGCGGACGATTCGCGAAGGCGAGGCGCGCTTCGGTCGCGCCTGGTGCCCTCACACCGCGTGTGGCGTGGAGGCGGTGCTGCGGCGGCGCTCGAACGGCGACACCAAGACCTGGGCGGTGGCGGCGACGGCGCACGCGGCGAAGTTCGAGCAAGTGGTGGAGCCCCTGCTGGGCCACGCGGTGGAGGTGCCGGCGCCCCTGCAGGCGATGCTGGCGCGGCCGTCGAAGGCCGAGGCGCTCGCGCCCGACGACGCCGCGCTGCACCAGGTTTTGCTCGGCTGACGTCGCTGGTGACAGAATCGGGCGGGGCCGGTGTTGAAGGAAGGCGATGACCTCCACCGTGCGCTGGCTCTTCCTGATGCTCCCGGGGCTGTTCACCGCGTGTGCGGAGGCTCCGCTCACGTGCGACCCGGCGACGAAGCCCAGCATCGACCCGGTGCTCGTCGCGGCGGGGCTGATGGGCCACCCGATGGCCTTGGACTTGAGGGAGCGCTTCTGCCAGCGGGTCGTTCCGGGCGCGGCGCCCTCGCTCGTGCTCCTGCGGCCGGGCGACGAGGCGCCGCAGCCGTTCGTCATCGACCAGCTGGAGCTGGACGAGCAGCACAGCTCGGCCACCGTGCACTTCATCCCGGACCGCACCGGGCCCTATTTTCTCAAGGGGCTCCTCGCCGGCCGCGTGGCGCCGTTGCAGTTGCTGGTGCCGGTGGCGGTGGACCGCAGCGACGCCGGGCGGACGCCGCGCGCGGTGCCGGGCGAGTGTTGGCAAGATGAGGCCGTTGCCCCGTTCGGCAAGGAGGGTGTGGCGTGCCTCTCCTCCTCGCACTCCAGATCGCAGTTCCTCGGGGTCGGCACGGAGCTTCGGGTGCCGGTGGAGGTGAACGACCTCGTCGCGACCGATGGCGAGTCGGCCTGGGTGAGCGACCTGGCTGCCCAGGAACTCCGGCGCTACGTCGAGGCGGGCGACGGGGGCCTCGTGCTGCGTGGCGCGCTGGCGCTGGCGATGGAGCCTTACCATCGCGGGAGCCTCACCTCGGTTGGGCCGGGTCGCGTCCTGATGTCGCACGGCGCGGCGCAGGTCGTGGCGGCGGGGGAGGATGGTGGGCTCGTCGTGGAGCGAACGCTCGGTCCATCGATGGAGTACGCGTGCCTCCGCGGCGACACGCTGGTCCAGCTGCGCTCCGATGGGGTGCTCGAAGCGCTGCGGCCCGATGCGGGGCCTCCGGTGCCACTCGAGACCGGTCTCCTGCCGCTCGGGTGCACAGGCGAGTCGGTGTGGCTGTCGAACTGGAGCTACCCGCTGGAGTTCGCAACGCTCCCCCCGGAGGGCAGCGACGCCGGCCGCACCCCTCATCGGGGGACGATCGGGCGGTCGGTGCAGCTGTACCTGCAGGGCGGAACGCCGGTCGTGAACCCGAAGTTTCCCCCGCCGAATGGATCCGGTGGCGTCGACGGGCCGGTGTTCCCCGTGCTGCGCGGGGACCAGGTGGAGTTCGAGTACTACGGGCGCGGAACGGGCCGATGGGCCGACGAGCGCACGGTGGTGCTGACGGACGACACCGGCACCTGGCTCGTCACCCGGCCCTGACGGTGGCTTCGTCTGTCCGAGCGCGGCGATACTCCGGCGCATGACGCGGTGGCTTCCGGTCCTGCTCCTGGTCTCCAGCGCGTGCAGCGGGCTCGACTGCGATCCAGGCCTGAGTCCGTTCATGGTGCACTCGTTGTTCGGCGCTGGCCTGGTGGGCCGCCCCATCGCCATCACGTTCGAGGAGCACTTCTGCCAGCGGGTCATTCCGGGATCCGCGCCCACGCTGGAGCTGTTCGGGCCGGTGAACGACGTGCCGTACCCGTCGACGATGGACGGTGTGCAACTCGACCAGACGCACAGCGCGGTGACGCTGCACTTCACGCCGGACCAGCCGGGGACCTACTTCCTCAAAGGGATGCTCGCCGGGCGCAACGGCATCGTGCAGCTTTTCCTGCCCGTGGCGGTCGACCACCGAAACGCTCCGCGCACTCCACGCCTGACCCCACCCGATGCCGAGTGCCGCGCGGGGGGACCGTTCGGTGTCCAGGGAATGGCCTGCACCGACTCGGACACCAGGGACCGTTTCCTCACGGTGGGCCCGGCCGGTCCGAGGGTTCCGCTCGGGTTGCGGAACCAGGTGGCGACCGATGAGAGCTCGGCGTGGGTTCTGGATCCGGAGGCCCGGCAGCTGTGGCGGTACGTGGAAGGTGCCGACGGCGGTCTTCAGGTGTCGGGCCCGTTCGCGTTGTCGCCAGACGGTGGGTTGACGGGCTCGATCACCAAGACGTCCGGAGGGCGCGTGGTCTCGTCCCTCGGCGCAACCCAGGTGGTCGGGGTCGGCAGTGACGGCGGCTTGCAGGTCGAGCGACCGCTCGGCACGTCGGCGGATGCCGCCTGCCTGCGAGGACAGACGCTGGCGAAGGCCACCGGAGCAGGGACCATCGAGGTCACGCGGCTCGACACCGGCGAGCAGGCGACGCTCGCGGCCGTGCCTTCGTTCTTCGGCTGTACGGGGGAGTCGGTCTGGTTCGCAGCGGGCCGCCCGCTTCAGCGCGTGGGCACGCTGATGCCGGAGGGGCGCGATGGTGGCGGCCTCGAGTCCGTCTTCGCGGAGCTGAGCTCCGATCTTCATCTGAGCGGACTTCAGGAGGCGCCCTTCCTGAACCCGACGCAGGAGGCCGCTTCGGCGATCGGCTCGCTCGACGGCCCGGTATTCCCGGTGCTCCGCGGCGACCACGTCGAGCTCGAGTACTACGGGCCGGGCTCCGCGCTGTCCGCGACCGAGCACACCGTGCTCTTGCGCGACGACGCGGGCACCTGGCTCATCTCGCGGCCCTAGCGCTGCCGGCGCGCGCGCAGCTCGCTCACCAGGCGGGCCTGGATCTCCGCCGGGAGGCGCGCGAGGAGCGGGAAGACCTCGCGCTCCTCGAGGAGCAGGTGTGGCTCGAGCGCGTCCTTGAGCGCATTCGCAGGGCCGAGCAGTGCGGTGCGCGCCGCGCGGTCGCCCGGGGCCGCCACCACCGCCGCGAGCTGGTCGACCAGGGCCGCGATGGCGGCGTGGTGCTCGTCGTGCTGGGCCCGGAGTCGTTCCAGCACCGCGCCACGCTCGACACCTTCGCGCAGCAGCGCCGGCCACACCGAGGCGTCCTCGTCTTCGACGTGGAGCGGAAGCCCGTCGCGGAAGTAGCGCAGGCAGCGCGCCGCGACGTCGCCGGCCTCCGCGTCGTTCAACGTCGGCCGCTGGGCCAGGGTGAGCGCGAGCGCGGTGAAGGTGCGGATGTTGCCGTGGCAGGCGAGCAGCAGCCCGGTGAGGTCGTTCGGCGGGGCTTTCCCGAGCTGCAGCACGTTCGAGTCTTCAGAACTGGGTGCGCAGCGAGACGAAGCCCCAGGTCGACGGGCTGGTGCCCTTGGCGAGCGCCTCGAGCCCCGGCATGAAGACCGAGACGTTGCCCGCCACCGCGACGTTGTCGAAGACCGGCACGGTGCACGACAGGTCGACCTCGGTGCCCATGTTGCCGCTCTGACGGCCGGCCGTGGCGGGCAGGAAGACCGCGCCGCCCGCCGAGGTCCATGCGCCCTCGGGCGCCCAGGCCCGGAAGTGGTGCACGTCGAGCCACACGTGCGCGCCGAAGGTGCGAGCGCCGACCGCGCCGTGCACCGCCACCACGTTCTGCCAGGCGACGAGGTCCGCGTAGCCGAGGTGCGCGTGGGCGGTGGGGAAGAGCTGGTGGAAGGTGCGCTCGGTGCCGTCGCCGGGCGTCGCATCGCCGGTGGCGCCGCTGAACTCGGCGAGCAGGTACGGGCTGCTCCAGGTGCCCTTGAGCGTGTACGTCACCTTGAAGGCGAACGCCCCGGCGAGCACCTGCTCCTGCGCGGCGCCGACGGTGCCCGTCTGGAACGCACCCTCGCCCGACGCGGTGAGGCGGTCTCCCGTCCACGCGGCGCGCGCGCCGAGCGTCACCCGGTTGTTGTCCTTCATCGGGCCGAGCGCGGCGGTCGACGGGTCCTCGAAGAGCCCGAGGCCGTAGAGGTCCAGCGCGACGGCGCCGAAGCGCGCGCGCCCGTAGAGGCCGCCGAAGTAGCTGCCCGAGTTGTGGAACCGGCCTCCGCCCGCGTCGGCGACCAGCCACGCCGGCGGCTTGAGGACCATGGCGAAGGCGTCGACCGTCACGCCCTTCATCGGCGTCGCCCGCACGAAGAGCCCGTCGAACGCCCGCGCCGGCTGCGCCCAGTCGAGGCTGCCGATGAGGCGCTCCTCGCCGTAGGCCAGCTCCTGGCGCCCCGCACGCACGTCGAGCCACCGGGTCACCCGCACGTCGGCGAAGCCCTGGTGCAGCCCGGTGCTCGACGTCACCCCGACGGTGCCGGCCTCGCTGCCCCACGCGCGCACGTCTTGCACTTCGAGCAAGAGTCCCGCCCTTTCTTGCGCGGAGGCGCGGACCGACAGCCGGGCGCGCTGATCGAAGCCCAGCGTGTGGTCGGGGCTGGTGGCCGCGAAGTCCACGTCATTGCGGAGCTCTCCGCGCGCGAAGTACTGGCCGCCCAGGGCCACCGAGTAGCCGTTCCAGGCCCAGCGCAGCGGCCCGTCGGGCAGCGCCTCGGCGGTGCTGTGGAACTTCTCACCGGCGCTCTTGCGCCCGGGCCCCCAGGGCGTGGCGACCACGTCGAAGCCGAGCGGCGCGCGCGTCCCTGCGTCGGGCGCGCTGATCACCACGGCAGGTGGAAGGCCCGCGTCGGGGGCCAGCTCGGCCGCCGTCGGCTCCGCCGGTGCAATTCCTGCGTCCACCTCGTCGGCCAGCGCCGACACACCCAGCAGCACAACCACCCACGCAATCGCCCGTTTCATGAGGCCTCCCGGGCGCGCGGGCTTCAGGAATCGGGCCAGGTGGAGCTGGGCCGCGTCTTGCTATAGCTGGACGCTCACTCACGGAGGGAGGCGCAATGTCGGTGGTCCTGTGGAAGGTGTTGGTGGCTGGAATGGTCGCGGCGCTCCCGGAAGAGAAGGCGGTGTTGACGGAGCCGCCGCTGGTGCCGCCACCCATCACGCGCACCACGCCGGCGAAGGTGCTCGTGGAGCTGGAGGTCGTCGAGAAGGTGATGCCGCTCGCCGACGGCGTCGACTACACGTTCTGGACCTTCGGCGGCACGGTGCCCGGGCGCTTCATCCGCGTGCGCGAAGGCGACACCGTCGAGCTCTGGCTGGAGAACCACCCCAACAACAAGCTGCCGCACAACATCGACCTGCACGCGGTGACCGGGCCGGGTGGTGGCGCGGCGAGCACCTTCACGGCGCCGGGCCACAAGAGCCGCTTCACCTTCATGGCGCTCAACCCGGGCCTCTACGTGTACCACTGCGCCACCGCGCCGGTCGGCATGCACATCGCCAACGGCATGTACGGGCTCATCTACGTGCAGCCGAAGGCGCCGCTGCCGAAGGTGGACCGCGAGTACTACGTGGTGCAGGGCGACTTCTACACGGACGCGGACTTCGGTCAGAAAGGGCTGCAGCCCTTCTCGATGAAGCGCGCCATCGACGAGCGGCCGTCGTACGTCGTCTTCAACGGGAGCGCGATGTCGCTGGTCGGTGACCGGGCGCTCAAGGGCAAGGTCGGAGAGACGGTGCGGCTCTACGTGGGCAACGGCGGCCCGAACCTGGTGTCGAGCTTCCACGTCATCGGGGAGATCTTCGACCGCGTGTACACGGAAGGCGGCATGCGCACGCAGGAGAACGTGCAGACCACGCTCATCCCCGCGGGCGGCAGCGCCATCGTGGAGTTCAAGCTGAACACCGACGGCACGTACATCCTGGTGGACCACTCCATCTTCCGCACCTTCAACAAGGGCTCGCTGGGCATGCTCAAGGTCGAAGGCCCCGGCCGCAAGGACATCTACTCGGGCAAGGAGGTCGACGAGGCCTACCTGGGCGACGAGTCGGTGGCGACGTCGCTCAAGGCGCAGCCCGCAGCTGCGGCGGCCGCGGTCGCTGCCAACGACGGGCGCGCGCTCTTCGTCGCCAACTGCTCGATGTGCCACCAGCTCGAAGGCCAGGGCGTGCCTGGCGCCTTCCCGCCGCTGGCGAAGAGCGACTTCCTCGCCACGCTGTCCAACACCAAGCGCGGCGAGCTGGTGGAGCTGGTGCTGCGCGGGAAGACGGGCAAGGTCACCGTCAACGGGCTCGAGTTCAACGGCGTGATGACCCCGGTCGCGGGCCTCGACGACGAGCGGCTGGCGGCGGTGCTCTCCTACGTCGCCAACGCGTGGGGCAACAAGGCGCCGGCGTTCACCGCGGACGAGGTGAAGAAGCTGCGGGCCGCGTTGCCGCCGCTCCCGCCTCCTCCTGCTCCGGCGCACTGAGGTGGCGTGGTGCGGCGCGTGAGCCTGCTCGCGATGGTGGTGGTGGCCGCTCCGGTGTTCGCCGGCGCGGTCGCCGACCTTCCGTCGGGGCGCTTCGCGCCGCTCTACGGCCTCGACGTGGGCCAGACGTCGTTCCCGGTGCGCGCCTTCCGGCTCGACGTGCGGCCGGTGTCCCGGGCGGACTTCGCCGCGTTCCTGTCCGAGGTGCCGCGCTGGCGACAGGGTGCGGTGCCGCCGGCGCTGGCCGACGCGCGCTACCTGGCGACCTTCGCGGCCTCGAAGAACCCCGCGGCGCCGGTGACGGAGGTGTCTTACTTCGCGGCGCGCGCCTACTGCAGCTGGCGCCACGGCCGGCTCCCGACGACGCTGGAATGGGAGTACGCGGCCGCCGCCGACGAGACGCGCCGCGACGCCTCGCAGGACGGCGACTTCGTGCAGCGCATCCTCGACTGGTACGGCCAGCCCGCGCGCGAAGGCGACCTCGATGGGCCGGGCAGCCCGCGGAACGTCTACGGCGTCGAGGCGCTCCACGGGCTGGTGTGGGAGTGGACCGAGGACTTCAACGCGCTCTTCGTCACCGGCGACAACCGGCAGGACGGGGACATCAGCAAGCGGTTCCTCTGCGGCGCTGGAGCGACCGGGAGCGCGCGCCGCGAGGACTACGCCGCCTTCATGCGCTACGCGATGCGCTCCAGCCTCGAGGCCCGGAGCGTGCTCCCGCGGCTCGGATTTCGCTGTGCCTACGACGACGTCGGGAGGTCCCCATGAGGCAGCTCGCCTTCGCGCTGTGTCTCGTCTCGCTGTCCGCTGCCGCCCAGGGTGAGCCCCGGAGCGTGCTGGCGCTGGAGACCCGCTGGCGCACCGAGTCCGGCGAGCAGGTGTCGCTCTCGGCGCGCAAGGGGCGCTGGTACGCGCTGTCCTTCGTCTACACCTCGTGCGCCGGCACCTGTCCGCTCACCACCCAGAAGCTCAAGCGGCTCGACGCCACGCTCGCCAAGGCCGGCAAGCCACTCGACGTGGTGGTGGTGAGCCTCGACCCCGAGCACGACACGCCGGAGGCGGTGAAGGCGTACCGCGCCCGCCACCAGCTCACGTCCGCCAAGCGCTGGAGCATCCTGGTGGGAGAGCAGGAGCAGTTGCGCACGCTCACCATGCTGCTCGACTTCAAGTACTCGAAGAACCCGGAGTCGGGCGTCATCATGCACGACAACGCGGTGTTCCTCGTCTCGCCGTCCGGTGAGGTGAAGGCGACGATGTCCTCGCTCGACGGACCGCTCGACGAGTTCGTGGCCGCGGTGCCGGCGCCGACGAAGGGCAGCTGAGGTCACCTCACGCCGGGCGCTGGCGCAGCGTCCCCAGCAGCACCACGCCCACCATCGCCACGCCCGCGTACGCCACGCCGGCGGAGGCCCCGGCGAGCGTCGGTCCCCACGGCGACGGCAGGAGTTCGCTCAGGCGCAGGGCCGTGCCGAGCATCACCCCGAGGACGCCCGCGTCGTAGAGCCGGGGCCAGCGCAGCGGCACGCCGCTGAAGCCCGGCACCATGCGGCCGGCGAAGCCGAAGAGGAGCAGCGTGCCGCCGCCGAGGCTGAAGGCGTGGCGGGCCGCGTCCTGCACCAGGACCGGCGCGTCGATGCCGAGCGCGCCCAGCGCCGCCCGCGCGCGCAGCGCGCCCGAGACGGCGACGAAGGCCAGGCCCGCCTGCATGGCGCGAGGTTGCAGCGCGCCCGTCGGCGCGAGCCCCTGGGACGCCCAGGGCCGCAGCGTGCCGAGGAGCGTCGCCGCCGCGACGGCGAAGAGCGCGCCCGAGAGCGCCTCTTCCCAAGAGCCGCCACTCCACGCGGAGAAGGTGGCGGCGAGGGCCGCGAGCTGCCAGGTCCAGAAGCTCGCCTGCACCTGGAGGGGCGAAGGCCGCGCGAGCCCCAGGGTGGCGACGCCCGGCCGCTGGAAGATGCCCCACAGCCACGAGCCCGCGCCGCCGAGCATCGCGGGGGCCCACACCGTCTCCAGGCTCGCGCCCTCTGCCGGGCCGCCGAGGCTCTGGCCGAGCTGCCACCAGAAGAAGCTCGCCGAGGCGACGACCCACCACGCGGTGCCGGCGAGGCAGAAGGTGCGCAGCGCATCGGCCGGCGCGGCGGACGCGCGGTGACAGCGCAGCACCTGCGCGCCCCAGTCGACCGTCGCCACCAGCAGGAGGACCGCGCCGGCGAGACCGAGCCAGCGCGAGTGAGGAACCAGCGCGCCGAGGCGGCCGACGACGGCGAGCAGCACGGCGGGAATCGCGGTCCACCGCAGGCGGCGCAGCGCAGCTGTCCCGGGTGCAGGCGCTCCGAAGAACCGCGGTGCCAGGTGCATCGAGAGGCCGGCGAGGAAGAGCCACCAGAAGCCGAACAGCTGGCTGAGGCCGTGGCCGCGGTGGTGGTCCAGCGGCACCGGGTGGCTCGCGACCCGCAGGCTCCAGAGGTCGAAGGCCCCGGTGAGCGAGCCCGAGGTGAGGGTGAAGAGGAGCGCCGCGACGACGAGGGGGTGCCAGCCGGGGCGGGCTGCGGGGCTTGGGGGTGACGTCGGCGACATCCGCGCGTCTCTTTGCACGAGTCGGGCCGTTGGCGCTTTGACCCTCGAAACAGCGATGCTGCGCCGCCTGATGACCCGCCGCGCGCTCGCTCTGCTGCTCCTCGCTGCCTGCGCGAAGCCGCAGTCGACCACGCCGTTCTGCCGCGGCGGAGAGCCCCACGTCGTGCAGACGCCGTTCTTCGGGGTGGGCGTCGAGGGACACCCTGTGGCGCTGCAGTTCCGCGCCCAGTTCTGCCTGGAAGACCCGCTCCCCGAGACGCCACCGCGTTTCGTCGTCATCGGGCCGGACGACGCCGAGTCGCCCTTCGAGCTGCGCGATGCCGGCTTCTCGAACCTGGGCACCGAGGTGACGGTGGCCTTCACGCCGCAGAAGCCGGGCACCTACTACGTGCGCGGCGATCTGAGCGGCGGCCAGGGCGTGGTGCAGTTCTTCGTGCCCGTGGCGAGAGACGCGACGAAGGCGTCACCCACCATGCTGCCGCTCGCCTCGGCGCAGGACTGTGTGGCCGCGCAGCCCTTCGGGCGAAGCGGTGCGGTCTGTCAGCGGTACGGCATGCCGCTGCTGGTGCTCGAGCCCTCGCTCCCGGGTGGGCAGGCGACGCTGCCGCAGGCCGCGGGCATGGCGACCGCGGGAGACACGGTGTGGCTGGCGAACTTCGTGGGGAGCGCGCTCGAGCACTACCGCCTGCGCGACGGCGGCTTCGCGCTCGAAGGCGTGCTGCCACTTCAGAGCGGCGAAGGCGCGCTCGTCGACCTGGGCACCAGCTCGGATGGCCAGGCCATTTTCTCGCTGCAGCAGCACGGCACCCGGCTGGTGGCCGCGGTCGATGGCGGTCTGGTCGCGACGAGCGTGCTCACGGAGATGACGTTCGGGACGTGCCTGAGTGGTGACACCCTGGCCATCCGCGGGACCAAGGGGGCGAGGCTGCAGCGCCTCGACGGCGGCGATTCCCACGAGGCGCTCGGCGGCACCTACTTCAGCGGCTGCACGTCCGGGTCGCTGTGGTTTGCCGGCACTTCATCCGGTGGCGTCGCCACGGTGGGGCGCACGGGGGCACAGCTCCAGGCGGATGGGGGAGAGGCGCCGCTGCAATCGACCTCCATGGGGCAGGGGTCCTTCCTCGCGGGTCCCACGCATTCCGCGCCGTTCCTGGTGCCGATGAACGACCTCACGGGCCTCTCGGACCAGGGCTCGCTCTGGGGCGAGGTCTTCGTGCCCGCGTGGACCGACGCGGGAATCGCGCTCGAATGGTACGGCGACGGCGTGGGGTTCTTCGCCACCGAGACGCAGGTCTTGAAGGCCGGCGACGGCGGGCTCTTCCTCTACCCGCGGCCGTGAGCCGCCTTCAGTTGCGGTGCAGCACGTCGAGGTAGGTGCCGAAGCCGCTGTCGCTCGCCCACGCGGGCGCGGACTCGACCGCGCTCCCGGCGACGAAGTCGTTGAAGCTGGTGACGACCTGGAAGCGCGGGTTCGCCGCCACCATCGCCTGGACGTCGCGCTCGAAGCGCGCAGCGTCGCGGGCGAGCTTCGGCGCGCTCCCCACCGTCTGGTACCCGGGGCTGACGAAGACCGCGTCGGGGAGATGGCTGCCGGTGGCGGTGTCGGGCGCGTACTGGTGCCAGCCGTCGGGTTGCCGGGGACACGCGGCGTATCCGTCGAAGACCTTGAGCACCAGCGCGACGCCGGCGTCGTTGGCGTCGAGGGTGCGCTCCACCGCGGCGCACGAGGTGTCCTCGGGCCCGAAGCGCACCCACACCACCGGTCGGCCCCCGAGGTGGAGGTAGTTGGGGCGCTTGCCGAGGTCGCTGGCCACGGCGTCGAGCGTGGCGCGCACCTGGGCCGTGCTCGGCGACTTCCCGTCCTCTTCCTGGTCGTACACCGCCCAGCGCACCGGCTCGCCTTCCGCCTGCGACATCACCGTCTTGAGCGCGGTGTCGCTCGCGGAGCCCGGGCCGCCCCAGAAGGCGATCGCCGCGCCGACCTTCGCGTACCGGAGCGCCGCGACGTGCGCGCGCACCACCGCTGCGTCGGTGGAGCTGTAGCGGCCGAGGGAGGCGACGTCGACGGTCTGCGGCGTGGCCACGCTCCCCCAGGCCTGGGGGTAGCCCAGCTGGTAGAAAGCGACGCGCAGCGAAGTGGCGCCGCCGTCACCTGACTCCGAGGCCCGGCACACCTGCCCCAGGCACACGAGCCCCGCGCAGTCGGCATCGACGCGGCAGGCGAAGCCCTCGCGCGAGGACGGGAGGGCCGGCCAGCAGCCCGTCAGGAGCAGGGCGAGGGCGGTGAGGCGGAGCATCGCGCGACCGACGCTACCGTGCTCACCGCCTCACAGGTCGAACATCACCACCTGCTCGGCGCCGGCCTTCACGGTGACGGAGCGGCTCTGGTGGGTACCGTCGGGACGGTCGATGTCGACCTTCCACCGACCGGGCGCGAGCGGGTGCCGGTACACCGGCGTCGGGCCGATGCCCTTGCCGTTGATCCGCACCTGCCCCCAGGAACGCTTGGCGTCGACGGTGAGCCAGCCGAGGCCGGGCTCGGGCTTGGTCCGCTTCGTGGCGACCGTGGCCTTCGGGGCGGGCTCTGCGGTGGGCTGCGGCTCGGGCGAAGGGTCGGAGGGCGTCGGCGTCGCAGCTGCGGCCTCGTCCCCGGCGTAGGCGTTCGGCGCCACTTCGACCGTGGCCGGCGGCGGGAGCGGTTGCGCGCCTTCGGGCCACAGCGTCCGCATCCCCAGCGCGCCGCCTGCCAGCGTCCCGGCGACGGCGATGCCGGCGATGAGGGCGCGCCCACCGCGGTGGCGCTCGGGCTCCGGGGTCGCCGGCGATTCCCGCGACAGCGCACGGCTCTGCTCCGGCGGGAGGTCGACCGTCGGCCGGTCTCCGGGCGGCGCCGCGGCGGGCGGACCCGCGGGGAGCGACTGGGTGCCGGACGCCGCCACCAGCGGGCGCCGGGGGACGCGGGCCAGCGCGGCGAGCTGCTCCGGGCCCCAGGGCGCCTCGCCACCCAGGCTCTCGCGCAGCGCCTGCGCCAGCGC
>JAIBBQ010000295.1 GCA_019694595.1 Myxococcaceae bacterium | reverse complement strand
CCCGCGCCGGGCCAGCGCCCGCAGGGCATGGCGCCCCCCACCATCGCGCCCGCGAAGCCTGCGGTGCCCATGGTTCCAGCCGTTCCTGCCGTGCCGGCCGTTCCTGCGGTGCCGGCGATCCGCCCGGTGGGCCAGGCCCAGCCCCCCGCCCGAGCGCCGCCGCCCGCGGTGGCGCCCGCGGTGGCCGCCGCCCCTCCGGCCGATGCCCCGGTGGCGGAGACCGGCGCGGTGGAAGCGCTCAGCGCCTCGCAGAAGCGCACCCTGCTGGAGCGGGTCGCCGGGCTCGCCGCGCTCGACTACTTCCAGGTGCTCGGCCTGGGGCAAGACGCGGCGCCGGCGGCCATCAAGAAGGCGTTCTACCGGGAGAGCCGCACCTGGCACCCCGACCGCTTCTTCCACCTCGCCGACGCGGAGGCGAAGGCGGCGATCGGCGTGCTCTACAAGCGCGTCACCGAGGCCTATTACTTCCTGCGCGACGACCAGAAGCGGAAGAAGTACCTCGCCGACGTCACCGGCGCCGACCGCACCGCCAAGCTGCGCTTCACCGAGGCCTCCGAGACCGAGGCCAAGGCCCAGGCGAAGAAGGAACAAGAAGAGCAGATCGGCACCCACCCCAAGGGGCGCCAGTTCTACGCCACCGCCGCGCAGGACATGGCCAGCGAGAACTGGCAGTCGGCCGAGCGCAACTTGAAGATGGCGATGACCTACGAGCCGTCGAACGCCCGCTACAAGGAAGCGCTGGCCCAGGTGCAGAGCAAGCTCCACGAGGCCTTCAAGGCCAAGGGCGAGCAGTTCAAGATCAAGTGACGTTCGACCTGGTGCTGCTGGGGCTGGTGCTGCTCTTCGCGCTCTGGGGCGCGTTCCAGGGCATCTCCAAGCAGCTGGCGAACCTGGTGGCGGTGCCGGTGGCCTGGCTCGCGGCGGGCCCGCTGGGCGAGCTCGGGGGCCCGGCGCTCGCCAAGCAGCTGTCGACGTCGCTGGTGGTGGGCCGGGTGGCGGCGGGGTTCCTGGTCTTCGTGGTGGTGTTCATCGTGGTGCGGCTGGTGGTGGCGGCGCTGATCCGCCGGCTCCTGTCCGACGGGAAGAGCGACGACCGCGGCACCGACCGGGCGCTGGGGGCGCTCCTGGGCGGCCTCAAGGTGGCGCTGGTGGCCTACGTGGTGATCTGCGCCCTGTCCTTCATCGAGAGCAACGTGCAGGTGATGGGCAAGCGGCTGTCGCTGTCGCCCAAGGACTCCCTGAGCTTCACCTTCGCGCGCAGCTACAACCTCTTCGAGCTGACCCACTTCTCCCAGGTCGACACGCTGGTCCGGGCGGCCAAGCTGGCGCAGGACCCGGCGGCCTCCAAGCTCAAGGACAGCCCCGACCTCCAGGCCTTGCTCAAGGATCAGCGCTTCAAGGGGCTGATCGACGAGCCCGCCCTGAAGAAGGCGCTGGACACGGGCGACACCCGGGCGCTGCTGGAAAACGACGCCGTGATGCGCCTGCTGTCGGATCCCACCGCCATGCGCCGGGTCGAGCGGATCCTCGCGGCCCGCAAGCAGTAGTGGATCGCGGCGAAACGTTTCTATAGTGCGCGGTCTCCATGGCCACGACCCCTGCTCGCTGGACTGTCGCCGACTCGCTCGAGAAGTACGCCATCCGTCAGTGGGGCGCCGGCTACTTCGGCATCAACGACAAGGGCAACGTCGTGATGCACCCCGGCGGCCCGGACACCGCCAGCTTCGACCTCAAGGAGCTGGTCGACGAGGTCCGCCGCCGCGGCATCGGCCTGCCGCTGCTGATCCGCTTCACCGACGTGCTGCGCCACCGGGTGACCCACCTCAACGAGGCGTTCCGCAAGACGATCGCCGAGCACGGCTACAAGGGCAGCTACCGCGGCGTCTACCCGATCAAGGTCAACCAGGACCGGTACGTGGTGGAGACCATCGTCGAGCAGGGCAAGCAGTACGGCTACGGCCTCGAGGCCGGCAGCAAGCCCGAGCTGCTCGCGGTGATGGCGCTGCTCGACGACGAAGACGCGCTCATCATCTGCAACGGGTACAAGGACGAGGAATACGTCGAGACCGCGCTGTACGCCTCGAAGCTCGGCCGCAAGGTGGTGATGGTGGTCGAGAAGCCCACCGAGCTGCCGCTCATCGCCGAGGTCGCGCGCAAGACGGGCATCCGCCCGCGGCTCGGCATCCGGGTGCGGCTGTCGACGCGCGGCGCCGGCAAGTGGGAAGCCTCGGGCGGCGACCGTTCCAAGTTCGGCCTGAGCTCCAGCGAGCTGATGAGCGCCATCGCGTTCATGCGCGAGACCGGGCTGTTCGACTGCTTCGAGCTGCTCCACTTCCACCTCGGCAGCCAGATCTCCAACATCCGCAGCGTGAAGAACGCGCTCCGCGAGGTCGGCCGCTTCTACGTCGAGGTGTCCCGGCTGGGCGCGCCGCTCAAGTACCTCGACGTCGGCGGCGGCCTGGGCGTCGACTACGACGGCTCGCAGACCAACTTCGCGTCGTCGATGAACTACACCACCGAGGAGTACGCCAACGACGTGGTGTTCAGCGTCATGGAAGCGTGCGACCTCGCGTCGGTGCCCCACCCCATCCTGGTGTCGGAGTCGGGCCGCGCGGTGGTGGCGCACCACGCGATGCTGGTGACCGAGGTGCTGGGCAGCTCGGAGCTCTTGGCCGACTCGGCGCCGGTCTCCCCCAGCGAGAAGTCGCACCAGGTGGTGAAGAACCTCTCGGCGACCTTCCGCGACCTCACCCGCAAGAACATGCTGGAAGCGGTGCACGACGCCAGCGCGTACAAGGAAGAGAGCCTGACGCTCTTCTCGCTGGGTCACCTGTCGCTGGAAGAGCGGGTGGTGGCGGAGAACCTCTTCTGGGCCATCTGCCACAAGGTGATGCGGCTGGCGAAGGAGTCGGGCGACGTTCCGGAAGAGCTCGAGGCGCTCGAGAAGCAGCTCTCGGACACGTACTTCTGCAACTTCTCGGTGTTCCAGTCGCTGCCGGACTCCTGGGCCATCGACCAGCTCTTCCCGGTGATGCCGATTCACCGCCTGGGTGAGAAGCCGACCCGCCAGGCGGTCCTCGCGGACATCACCTGCGACAGCGACGGGAAGATCGAGCACTTCATCGACAAGCGCGAAGTGAAGGACGTGCTCGAGCTGCACGCGCTGAACGACGACGAGTACTACCTCGGCATCTTCCTGGTCGGCGCGTACCAGGAGATCCTCGGCGACCTGCACAACCTCTTCGGCAACACCCACGCGGTGCAGGTCTCGCTCGCGCCCGGCGGCGGCTACCTCATCGACAACGTGGTCGAGGGCGACTCGGTCAACGAGGTGCTCCACTACGTCAGCTACAACAAGGACGACCTGGTCGCGAAGGTGCGCCGGCACACCGAGTCGGCGCTGCGCAACGGGAAGATCACCCTCGACGAGTCGCGGCAGATCCTGCGCGTGTACGAAGGGGGCCTCGGCGGCTACACGTACCTGGAGCGCGAGGTCGACGCGAAGAGCTTCACCGCCTCGAGCGGGCAGCTGCGGCTGGTGGCCGCCGAGCCGGCGACGGTCAAGACGGGCACCTGATGCGCGCCCTCGGTCTGGGGGTCCTCGCGCTCGTCCTCGCCGGCTGTCCCGGTGGAGGCGGCGCGAGCGGCGGCGGCAGCGGCGCCACCGGCCCGTGCTTCGAGCGCCCGCTCGAGGTCACCGGCATGGAAGGCATGCCGCTGGGCGCCCAGATCCTCGGCAACACCTACGTCGCGCCGGTGACGCTGGGAAAGTCTCCCGGGCGCATGCTGTTCGACACCGGTGCCCCCATCACCTTCGGCGACCCCACCGCGTTCACCGGCGAGACCTTCGCCTCGGGCGTGGGGGCGATGAAGCTGCAGCTGGGCACCATCGTGCTGCCGAGCGCCCCGGTGGTGAACTACCCCGCCGGCCTCACGCTCCCCGACGGGCGGCTGGGCGGCATCGTCGGCGGCGACGTGATGTGCCACTTCCTCACCCGCTTCGACGCCAAGGCGTCCTCGCTCACGCTGGGTGAAGCGGCGCTGCCGTCGGGCCTCGACGGCCCGGTGACGGTGAAGGTGCCGGTGATGGGGGGCGGCAAGGGCCGCCTGCCGAGCGGCGAGGTGGTCGACCTCGCGGGGACCCGCATCATCGTGAAGGTGAACCTCGAGGGGACCGAGCGCACCCTGATGCTGGACTCCGGCGCGTCGTACACCGTGCTCACCGATTCGCTCTTCACCACCCTCACCGGCGACGGGCGCAAGACGGTGAACGGGCTCACCGCCACCACCGTGATGGGCAGCCAGGGCCTCAAGCTGGCGCGCGCGCGGCGCCTCGCCGTGGGAACGGCAGTGCAGCAAGGCGGCATCGTCGCCACCGGCGCGCCGGCGCTGCTCGCGGCGCTCCAGGTGGAAGTCGGCAGCCAGGTCGACGGCCTGCTCGGCGGCACCTTCCTGCGCGAGTTCCTGGTGAGCATCGACTACCGCAAGGGCGAGCTGACGCTGGCGCGCTACCAGAGCGAGAGCCACGTGAAGGACGAGATGGTCCGCGCGGGCGTCATCTTGCGCAACGCCACCGGCGGCGGCTTCGAGGTCGGGGTGTCCTTCGCCGGCACCGATGCCGCGGCGAAGGGGCTCTCGGTCGGCACCAAGGTGACCGCCATCGACGGCAAGTCGCTCGCCGGGCTCGACGCTCAGCAGGTCGACGGGTTGCTGCTCGGCGCCGTGGGCGACACCCGCACCTTCACGCTCGCCAGCGGCGACGTGGCGGTGAAGGTCGAAGACGTCATCGCCTTCAACTGAAGGGCATCTCCGGGTAGCGGAAGATGAACGGCACCTTCACGTCGGGGTGGAGGCTGCGCGCGACCGGACAGGTGCGGGCGATCTCTTCCAGCCGGGCGCGCTGCTCGGGCTTGGTGCCCGCCGGCATGTCGATGAGCAGCACCAGCTCGGCGATGCGCCGGGGGGGCGGCGACATGCGCTTCTCGACGGTGGCGCGGGCGCCGCCGAAGGTGAGGCCTTCCCGCGCGGCGACGAGGGCGATGGTGGTCACCGCACACGAGGCCAGCGCCGCGCCCACGAGGTCGGTGGGGGAGAAGGTGGCGCCGGTGCCGCCGTTGTCCTTGGGCGGCACGGTGGTGAGCTGGGAGCCCGAGGGGTCGTGCTTGATGCTGCACTGGAGCCCTTCGAGGGCCAGCGACATGGTGACGCCTGTGGCGGGAGCGGGCATGGTGAATCTCCTCGCCAGCCGTTGTACGGAATGAAGGCCACCATGTCGACCGTCGCCCACCCGCCCTGCGGCCTGTACCGCACCACCCAGCCCCTCGAAGGCATTCCCGCCGGGCGCCTGGTGTACTTCCACAACCATGGAGACCCGGGCGCCGGCATCTACCTGCCGTCGGGCTGGAGCCTCAACCGCGCCCGCTGGCACGAGCGCGGCAACACGGTGCCCGGCCCCGAGTGGAGCAGCACGCTCGCCCCGCTGCCGCCGGAAGGGCTCTACCGGGTGCGCGAGACGTTCTTCTGCTGCAGCCAGCGCTGCCGCGAGTTCCCCACCGACGCCATGGTGCAGCTCGGCTACGACGGAGAGGGGACCGCGATCCTCTTCGTGCCCGAGTGGACGCCGCAGGGGCTGGGCTTCCCCGAGCGCGGCGCGCGGCTCGACGCCGGGCAGCTCCAGCACCTGGCGCTGCTCCACGTGGCCGCCTCCGCGCAGGCGCCGGCCGGGCCCACCCACCTGCTCCACTGACGGCAGGCTCAGCGCGCCGGCGGCTTCAGCTTGGTGATGGCCTCGGTGGCCTCGTCCTGACCGCAGGCCTTCTCGGGGGTGCTCGAGCGGGGCGTGTTGACCAGGGTCGCGAGCGGCTCGGCGGCGCGCCAGTCGCCGAGCTGGCCGAGGCGCTTGGCGGCCGTGCGCCGCACCGCGCAGGCATCGGAGCGCAGCGCTTCGACGTACACCGAGACGAGATCCACGCCCTGCCCTTGCTGCTCGAGGTCGAGGTAGCGCGCCGCGCCCCACTGCGCCGGAGACGCTCTGGCCTTGGCGAGCGCGACGAGCGCGGGCGCGAGCTGCTCCTTGGGGAGACGGTGCAGCACGTCGCGCACGGCCTGCTCCTCGCGCCGGCCGAAGTCCTCGGCGAGGCCCGCGAGCAGCTGGGGGTCGAGCGCCGCCGGCTGCGTGGCCGGGAGCCCGTCGCGCACCACCTGGAGCTCGTCCTTGTGGCGGTCGAGCCGGTGCAGCGCGATGCCCTTCACCGCGACCAGCTCGGGGCTGGCGCCCTTCTGGGCGAGGGCCGCGTCGAGCGCGGTGAGCGCTTCGATCGCCTTGCCGCCTTCGATCTGCGCGCGGGCGTCGTCCGCCGGGCTGCGCAGCGCCCAGCGAGCGGTCACCGCGACGGCGACCAGCGCGACCAGGGCGACCGCGATCAACCCGTACCGCCTGAGCGCGGGCGGTGCGCTCGGGGCCACCGGCGCCGGCGCCGCGGCGACCACCGGCGCAGGCGTCAGCGCGGGCACC
>JAIBBQ010000060.1 GCA_019694595.1 Myxococcaceae bacterium | reverse complement strand
GCTGGGCCACCGCGGCCAGGCGGCGGGCCGAGACCACGGTGGAAGGCACGGGGGCGCGGCCCTGCGGCGGCGGGCGCGCCTGGCCGGGCGCCTCGCCCGGCGCGCCGAGGAGCGCGGCGACCTCGGGCGGCGGCGCGTTCTGCGCAGCCTTCTGCTGGATGACGCGCGTCTTGAGAGAGAACGGCCCGATGGCGATCTCGTCGACCGGGCGGACCTCGCAGGCGGTGACGCGGTGACCGTTGACGAAGACGCCGGTGGGGGCCCCCAGGTCCTGGATGGCCGCCTTGCCGTTCTGGAAGTAGAGCTTGGCGTGCTTGGCGCCGACACTGCCGTCGTCGAGCTTGAGCTCGCACGCGGGGTCGCTGCCGAGGGTGTACTGGCCCGGCACGAAGACCTCCGTGCCCACCAGGAGCCCGTCGCGCAGGATCACGACCTGCAGCACCGAGGGTTGCCCGCTCACGCTTGGTTCGTCCTCGAACGGGGACTACCCGTCGTACACCGAGCCGACAATCTCGTCCCGAAAGCTCTCGCGCTTCTTGATCATCGACCGCACCTTCAGCTCCTTGCGGTCGTACAGGTACACCGCGCCCGACTTGTTCGTCTGGCCCTGGATGAGCCGGTCGTCGAAGTCGATGCGGGTCGGCCCGCGCACCGACGGCGCCGCGGCTTCGGCCGGGGCAGCTTCGGGGGCGGGGCTCTTCAGGTTCAAGGTGGGCGCCTTCTTGGTGCTCGGCGCCGCGGCGGGCGCTGCCGCCGGAGCCCCCTTCTTCTTGGGCCCGGCGACCGCGGGCAAGGCGAAGGCGAGGATCACCACACACAGCACGCGGAGGCGCGGAGCCATACGGCGGCGAAGTGTAGCGACGAATCCCGGCCGGGTCGCGGAAGTTGAACAGCCCACGTGTCGGTCGCGGTCGCACCTGACCCGGGCGTGTGTGCGCTTGGGCAGCATCCCAGAGCCTGACAAGCGCCCGGGCCCGAACGTTCCTCTCCCCGGGGCGCGCCCGGTCCGAGGAATCACCCGAAGGCTTCGCGGCGGTTGTTTGGTACGAGCCCGGCCGTGCGCTCCCCCTGGGTCCTCGTCCTCTTCCTTGCGCTCACCGCCTGCCCCAGGCCGCCGTCGGCCCCGCCCGATGCCGGGGCTGCCGCGGCGCGCCCGGGCGGGCCCCGGCTGCTCGACGTCGGCCCGCGGGCGGTCAGCAACCAGACCGCGAGCTGGGTGTGGCTCACCGGCGAGGCGCTGCGGCCCGGGCTGACCCTCACGCTCGACGGCGAGCCCCTGACGCTCGAGGTGCTCGACGAGGAGCACGCGCTGGCCCGCATTCCCGCGGGGCTCCCGGTGCCGCCGTCGCCGTCGGGCGAAGGCGCGCGGACCCTGCGGCTGTCCGACGACGACGGGGGCGTGCGGCTGCAGGTGGTCGACGACGTCGGCTTCGTGACCCCCGCGGGCCTCGCCGGTGCTCCTTCGGGGAACGAGGTGTTCACCACCTCCCAGGGCGAGGACGCGGTGCTGGGCCTCGACCTGCGCGACGGCGGCGTGCGCCGCTTCCCGGTGGGCGACGGGCCGGTGGCGCTCGCCGTCTGGCCGTCGGACGCGGGGCCGCAGCTGGTGGTCGCCCACCGCTTCGCGCCGGAGCTGCGGGTGCTGCCGCTCGACGGCGGCGCAGGCCGCACGCTCGCCGCCCCCGCGTCGGCCAGCGCGCTCGTGGTGCACCAGGGCGTCGCCTACCTCGCGGAGCAGGCGCGCGACTCGGTGAGCGCCATCGATCTGTCCTCGGGGAAGGAACGGTGGCGCACCCCCGTGGCGCCCAACCCCCAGGCCCTCGCGGTGGCGGGCGACGCGCTGCTGGTGGGCTCGATGCAGACCGGCGAGCTGGAGACGCTGGCGCTCGCCGACGGCCTGGTGCACGGCTCCGCGGAGCCCGGGCCGGGCACGCCCATCTTCGGCGGCGGCACCGCGGCCTTCTCCGCCCAGGTGATGAACGGCAGCGGCGTGCGCGCCATCGCCGTCGCGCCCAAGGCCGGCCGCGCGCTGCTGGCCACCATCGGCCCCAACGTGGGCCCCAACGCCCTGCGCATGGAAGTGAGCATGAACGGCGGCGTCACCGTCGCCGCGCTGGGGCCGCTCGAGGTGCGCCACCACCTGGGCTTCGGCGCCGGCGTCACCCAGGCGCTCGCCGTCGACGAGGCGAAGGGGCTCGTCTACGCCGCCGACGTCTCGCTGGGGCTGGTGAGGGTGCTCGACCTCAAGAAGCTCCTGTCCGCCGACCCGTCGCAGGCGCTGCTGCAGGAACTCGCGATTCCGCCTCCCGCGGACTTCCCGCGCATCCGCCCCGAGGCGGACTTCGGGGAGAAGGGCCGCGCCGGCCTCTCGCTCCACTCCGGGCCCGCCGCGCTGTGGCTCTTCGGCGAGCGGCTCACCGTGCTCGACCGCTTCACCGGCACCGTCGCGGTGGTCGACGTGCGCGGCGCCGCGAAGAAGAAGGCCGCCCTGGTCACCCAGTGGCCGCTCGCTCCGATGCTCACCCAGCCCACGCGCCGGCTCGGGGAAGTCCTCTACTTCGCCGACCTCGGCCGCACCGCGATGAGCTGCGACGCGTGCCACCCGGCCGGCCACACCGGCGGCATCATGTTCGAGAAGACGCAGCCGCTGCGCGTCTACCGCGTGCCCACCGTGCGCGGCACGCGGGACAGCCCGCCGTACTTCACGCCCGCGTCGACCCGCAGCCTGGCGGAGACCGCGAAGGTCGTCGGAGGGAGGAACCGGTTCCACAACCCGGACCCCACCGAGGCGGAGATCGACGCGCTCACCACGTACAGCGCAGGGGTGCTCACGCTCCCCAACCCGTTCCTGAGCGCGGGGCTGCCGGAGACGCTCACCCTGCCCAACGGGCAGGAAGGGCACCCCCGCGCCGGCGCGGCGCTCTTCGGAGGGAAGGCGCAGTGCGGGGAGTGTCACCCGTGGCCGGGGTTCACCACCGATGCCAAGGGAGAGACGAGGGGGAGGTTCATCGATGTGGGGACGCCGCATCTGTTTCCGCTGAGGGAGAAGCAGCAGGATCCTCATTTCTCCGGGTTCGCGCCGCCGTCGCTCCTCGGGGCGTGGGATGTGTTTCCGATGCTCACCACGGGGCTGGCGGGGTTGAGCGTGCGGGAGGATGGGGCCGTGAAGGTGAGCGACAGGTTCCCGCTGGCGCGGGCGGTGATGGCGTATGCGCCGAAGCATGGGAGGGCGGATGGGCTCACGCCGCAGGAGCAGGCGGATGTGTTGGCGTTCGTGATGTGCCTGTAGCGAGGTGGGGCCCCAACTCACCGTGGCCCCACTTCGCCCCCTGCCGGCCCGGGCTCGCGCCCCCCGGTCCCCTCCGCTAAGCCCTCCCCCGTGAAGCGCCCCGTGCTCAAGGTCTGCGTCTCCTGCTTCGGCGACGATGACCGCCTGTCCGGCGAGCGCTTCTTCAAGCGCCTCAAGAAGGAACGGCGCGAGCGCGGCCTCAAGCCGCTCTTCAAGCTCGAGCCCGTCCGCTGCCTCGGCGGCTGCGACACTCCCTGCAACGCCAAGCTCAAAGCCGAAGGCCGGCCCACCTTCGAGCGCACCTGGCTCCACGCCAAGCACGACGTCGCCGCGCTCGTCGACGCGGCCGCCCGCTACGCCCGGGGCGCCGCGCTCGAGCCCGGCACCCTCCCGGGCCGGCCGGGGTGACCCCCCGCCTGCTACGCGACGTTCGCCCGTGCGCCGCCGCCTGGGCATATGATGCGCGCCGCTTGAAGCGGCTGATCCCCATCGTGCTCGCCGTGGTGTCCTGCACCGACGCCGGGCTCTATGCCGCCGGCGCCGGAGGCGTCGAAGGACCGGACCGCGCCGAGATCACCGGCCGCGCCTGCGTCCCGCTCGCCGCGGGCGACCAGTTCCCGGTGAAGGTGCTCTTCGCCGTGCAGGGCGGGGCCGGCATCGACCGCCTGGTCGTCGGCCAGCTCGCCGACGCACTCACCGCGGTGAGCGCCCGCTTCACCGGCAGCTCCACCAGCTTCGGCTTCATCGCCTACCACTCCGTCGCCACCGGCCTCCAAGGCCAGTTCTCCGACGGCACCACGCTCACCACCGCGCTCGCCAAGTACTCGAGCTACCAGGAAGCGGGCCCCATCTCGGTGCGCTCGGCCCTGCGCCTCGCCAAGAGCCTGGTGTCCGGCGACATGCAGACCGGCTGCCGCGGCCAGGTCGCCCGCACCCGCTACCTCGTGGTGGTGGTCATCGCCAACGCCGACGACTCCTGCAACAACCCGTCGTTCAACGCCAACATCGACCCCAAGTGCCAGATGGCGGCCAGCCCCGCCGAGTGCACCAGCTGCGAGCTCTCGCGCGAGACCGAGGCGCTGAAGGCGCTCGCCACCCAGTACAACGCCGGCGAAGTCTCGGTGCAGCCGGTCTACGTGCGCACCACCGCCGACGTCACCGCCCGCTTCCAGGCCGCCGCCATCGCCCGCTCCGGCGGCACCGAGCTCGTGGAGACCACGCCCGACGGCGTGAAGATGGCGATGAACGCGCTCAACTACGCCTCGCTCCAGCGCTCGCTCATCTTGAAGCGCCTCATCGCCTTCAACCGCAACGCCATCTCCCGCCACGGCGCGCTGCTGGTCGACTCCGACGGCGACGGGCTTCCCGACGACGTCGAGAAGGAGCAGGGCACCGACCCGGTGAAGTACGACACCGACGACGACTCCCTGGGCGACGGCCTCGAGCGGCGCATGGGGCTGGACCCGCTCACGCTCAACACCATCCAGGGCTGCAACCCCACCCTGGACACCGACGGCGACCGCCTGAACGACTGCGAGGAGCGGGTGCTGGGCACCGACGCCTGCATCTCCGACACCGACGGCGACGGCTTGCCCGACCTCGTCGAGCTCCTCGGCGGCACCAACCCGCTCCTGCCCGAGGACCTGAACGACGACGACCGCGACGGCCGCACCAACGCCGACGAGGTGCTCGAGCACACCGACACCCAGTCCGCCGACCTCGCGTACCAGGCCGACCGCGGCTACGGGTACTTCATCAAGGACGCGCCGCCGCTCGCCGACGGGCGCGCCTGCTACGACATCACCGCCTACAACCTGAGCCTGGTGCCCACGCTGCGCCGGCCGAACCCGCCGTACCCCGACATTCCCAAGGGCACCAACGACCTCTACCTGTACTTCCAGGTGGGCCGGGAGAACGACCCCCGCGGCACCGGCATCGGCACCTTGTTCCTCCAGCAGATCCAGTTCACCCCGCCCAACAAGAAGAAGCCGAAGGGCATCATCCAGGTCACCCCGGACGACTTCGTCCTGGGCTCCTGAGGGGTCCGCCCCACAGCCTGGGCGTGGGATCCACTCCACACCCCACAGCTGGGCCAGCGGGGTCGGTTTTCAAGTGGTCGTCAACAGGGCAGTTTTCACGGCAGGCCAGTGGATCGGAGGTTGCTAATGGGTCCAGTGCAGCCTTCCTTCGGAGAGAGACCAATGACCTTGATGCGAACCTCGCGGTTGATGCTGGTTGCTGCAGCGCTGGCCGCGGCGCCGGCCTTCGCGCAGCTGGGCAATGGACAGAACCCGGAGTGCCTGGGCTCGCAGTGCGGCACCCCGAAGGAAGAGGGCGGCGGCTGCGGGTGCGGCTGCGGCTGCTCGGTGTGGGTGGCCTACACCGACGACGGCAAGACGCTGGCGTACACCGATGACGCCGACGGCGACGGCAAGAGCGACGACAAGGACAACTGCCCGTTCGTGTCCAACCGCGACCAGCTCGACGGCGACTCCGACGGCGTGGGCGACCAGTGCGACAACTGCGCGGGCGCGGCGAACATGTCGCAGCTCGACAGCGACGGCGACGGCAAGGGCGACCTCTGCGACGACGACGCCGACGGCGACGGCATCGCCAACGCGGCCGACAACTGCCCGCTCGTCCCCAACAAGGACCAGGCGAACAACGACAGCGACGGCTCGGGCGACCTCTGCGACGGTGACGACGACAACGACACCGTGGCCGACGCGGTCGACAACTGCCCGCTCGTCGCCAACACCGACCAGGTGATGCCCACCGGCGCGGTCTGCAAGAAGGACACGGACGGAGACGGCATCGGCGACAACTACGACAACTGCCCGTCGATCGCGTCGACCAACCAGACCGACACCGACAACGACGGCCAGGGCGACCTCTGCGACGCCGACATCGACAACGACGGCCTGCTCAACAAGGCCGACAACTGCCAGGGCAAGGTGAACCGCGACCAGGTCGACGACGACGGCGACGGCCTCGGCGATCTCTGCGACCCCAAGTACTGCGTGGTGGTGAACCCGGCGAACAAGGAAGACTGCCTCGACCCCAACGGCCCGTTCCGCGTGCACGGCGGCGGCTTCATCACCCTGCAGAAGGGTGAGAAGTTCCGGCTCCCGCTGTTCGCCAACCGCAACAACACCGCCATCGAGTACCAGTGGACGGTGGTGAAGCGCCCGGACGGCTCGTCGTCGGCCATCGAGAACCCCAAGGGCGGCGTCAGCCTCAGCCGTCACTGGGAGTACGCGTACGTCGACGGCAAGGTCCCGAGCTTCACCGCGGACGTCGACGGCGAGTACCAGCTCCAGCTGTCCGGCAAGCTGGTCTTCCCCGACCGCACCTACCCGAACGCCGACTCGTCGACTTCCACCCTGGCGCTCAACGCGGGGACCGGCAGCGGCTCGGGTCACTCCGGCGCCTGCAGCATCACCGGCCTCGGCGCTCCGCTCTGGGGCCTCGGCCTGGCGGCGCTCTCGCTGCTGCGCCGCCGCAAGCAGACCCGCGCGTAGAGGCGCGGGTCTCCGGGCCGGTGAAGCAAGAAGGCTCCCCGTCGGCGATTTGCTGACGGGGGGCTTCGCGTTTCGTAGCCTTCTCCAGGAGGTTCCCCTTGGTCTCCCGTCCTCTGGTGCGCGCGCTGGTCGTCGTCCTGCTCGGCGCGGGCTGCACGGGCGCGCTGCTCGAGCCCAAGGCAGTGCAGGAGAACAACCTCGACGACCGGCTGAGCTTGAAGGGCCGGGTGTGCACCTCGCCGCCGGACCCCAACGGCTTCCCGGTGAAGGTGCTCTTCATCATCGACGAGTCGGGCTCGATGTGCGTGTCCGACCCGCCGGGCGCCCAGGAAGTCGGCGGCTTCTGCCAGCAGATCGCGTCCCGCGTGGTGCCCCCGGGCGTCACCGAGCCGGCGCGGGTGCGCGCGCTCAAGAAGCTGCTCGACCAGTTCAAGGGCCAGCCCAACGTCGAGGTGGCGCTGGTGCCCTTCGAGACCAACGTGAAGGGCGTGTGGCCGCCCAACACGGGGCAGAACCAGGCGCGCTTCGCGCCGCCCGATTCCACGCTCGACACCCGCGTGGCGCAGCTGCAGTCGGAGCTCGGCAAGGGCACCGACTACCAGGGCGCGCTGTCCAACGCGTACGGCATCATCGCCAGCGACATCGCGGTGACCGAGCAGAAGAACCCGCAGCTGTTGCCGCGCACCCGGTACGTGGTGGTGTTCTTGACCGACGGCACGCCGTTCCCCCGCTGCTCGGCGAACGACAACCTCTCGGTCTACGCCGACGCCGACAACCCCGACCTCACCTGGGCCGACTCCTCGGGCGCGGGCGACTTCTGCAACCAGATCGACCCCATGGACCCCGACGCCATCACCGGGTTCGTCAAGGGCACCGACCGCAACCAGAACTACCAGCTGTACAGCTACGTCGATCAGCTCATCGAGCTGAAGCAGCAGCACAACATCGGCGACATCCGCATGCACACCGTGCTGCTCTTCAACGAGGGCGCGGTGGCCGCCTGCGGCCCCATCTGCCAGGACATCTACGGCACCTACCCGAACACGCCGCCGGCGCAGTACCCGCAGGCCGCCAAGAAGATCGCCCGTTACGTGCTCACCCAGATCGCCCAGCGGGGCAACGGCGTGTACCAGGAGTTCAACAACGGCGAGATCCAGAACCTGGGCCTGGGCGCGCTCGACTACAGCTCGCTCGCCTCGCGCAACGTGATGAAGACCTTGCTGGTGCAGGCGGGCACCTCGGTGCCCGGGCCCGCCGAGCGCATCCTCGACACCGACGGCGACGGGCTCGACGACACGCTCGACAACAGCTTCACGTCGAAGACCAACCGCTTCTACGCGGACAGCGACGGCGACTGCTTCGACGACGAGTTCGAGGTGCGCCACTTCGACGACGGCTTCCGCCCCGACCAGAAGGACACCCGCGGCTGCGACCCGGCCTCGCCGCTGTCGCTCGGCTGCTCGTGCCGCGACACCGACGGCGACGGCCTCTCGCAGTTCGCCGAGCGGTACCTCAAGACCAACGAAGGGCTCTACGACAGCGACGGCGACGGCATCGGCGACGGGCTCGAGGTGCGCTACGGGCTCGACCCGCTCTCGCCCACCGCCCAGGCGCTGGACACCGACGGCGATTCCCGGCCCGACGCCTTCGAGCTGCGCGCCGGCTCGAGCCCGATCCGCCGCGACCTGGCCTTCTTCGACAAGGAGGCCTACCAGTACGAGACGGTGGCGGAGATCCAGCCCGACGGCCGGGTCTGCTACGACTTCACCGTGAGCAACCTGAGGCTGGTCACCGCGGCCAACTGCCGCAACGAGATGTCGGCCACCCAGTGCGCGAAGACGGGCGCGGGCAACTCCGGCCAGCAGGGCTTCAACCTCTTCCGCGTGGTCTTCGGCGAGGCGCCCGAGTCCGGCGTGGCCACCGACTACGGCACCTGGAAGGCGGCGTGCGCGTGGGCGCAGTTCGACCCGCCGTCGATCCGCATGCCGGCGGGGCCCGACCTGACCTTGCAGCCGTCGAACTTCGTGCAGCCTCAAGCGCTCGACCCCATCGGGAACCCGGCCCGCTGCGTGGGGAACGCTCCGTGAGATTGAGGGCAGTGCGCATCGCCTCGGCGCTGGCGTTCCTCGCGCTGGTGACCGGTGCGTGCACCGACACGTACCTGTACGACGAGCGGCGGCTCGACAAACTGCCCGCCGACCGCGCCATCGCGCTGGACGGCGACTTCTGCACCCCGTCGACCAACGACGTGGTGCGGCCGATCAAGATCCTCCTGGCGATGGACGCGTCGCAGTCGATGATCAAGACCGACCCGGGTGGCTCGCGCGCCACCGCGCTGGTCGAGCTGATGAACACGCTGCCGCAGGACCCGGAGATCTCGCTCCTGGTGATGCTCTTCGCCGGCAGCACCTCGGCGTACCTCACCAAGACGGGCCTCGGGCAGTTCGACCGGCTCATCGACTACACGCCGGCCGACAAGCAGGCGCTGGAGCAGCGGCTGCTCAACTTCGCGGCGCCGGGCACCATGGCGAACCGCGACTCCACCGACTTCGTGAAGCCGCTGGCCGACATCTACGAGATCATCAGCCGCGACATCGCCAACACCCGGCTGATGACCAAGAACACCGCCAACGACACCCGCGCGCGCTACTCGGTCATCTTCCTGTCCGACGGCGAGCCCACCAACAACCAGGACGACGAGCTGCTCTGCGGCGACGCGGTGCGCCGGGTGCGCCAGCTGAAGGACCTGGCGGACGACGTGAAGGTGAACACGGTGCACGTGTTCCGCCCGACCCAGCCCATCGACTCGACCAAGTGCGACATCGACGGCGGCACCGGGCCGGTGGGCGGGAGCGCCTGCCGCATTCCCATCATTCCGCCCGGGGCCTGCCCGCTCCTGCAGGTGAACCAGGACGCGGAGCGCCTGCTCAAGATGTCGGAGATCGGCGGCGGCGACTTCCGCGACTTCCGCAACAACGAGCCGATCAACTTCCTCAACTTCCGCTTCGGGCAGGTGCGCCGCACCTTCGAGCTCGACACGCTGGTGGCCTCGAACTTCTCCGCGCTGCCCGGCTCGCCGGACGACCAGGCCGACACCGACAGCGACGGCCTGTCCGACCAGGACGAGGCCACGGAGATGACCAACCCCTGGGTGCGGGACACCGACGGCGACGGCTTCTCCGACGGCGTCGAGGTGCACTTCCGCGCGCTGGGCGGCGCCTTCACGCCCAACAACATGCCGCTGCCCGACGGCGGCGGGCTCGACCCCGGCTGTCCTCCGGCGCTGCGCGGCGTGGACACCGACTGCGACGGGTTGCTCGACTGCGACGAGCAGATCATCGGCACCAACGCCCAGCGGGTGGACTCCGACGACGACGGCATTCCCGACATGGTCGAGTGGCAGATGCAGACCCAGCCGTCGGGCAAGGACCTGGGGCAGGACCCCGACACCGATGGCTTGTCGAACCACGACGAGCTCTTGATGCACATGGACCCGCACACGGTGGACAACGCCAAGCTCACCGCGCAGGGCTACCGCTACGGCCTGGTGCGCTCGGGCCCGCTCGACGACCAGGGCCGGCAGTGCTTCCACTTCCGCGTGGACAACGTGCTCCTGGCGCCGACGATTCGCGACACCCGCGACGCGGGCAACCCCGACGGCGGGGCGCCGCTCTTCCGCCGGGCCGCGGGCTACAACGACGTGTGGCTGTCGACGGCGATGAAGCCGGGTGACGACCCGACCGGCCGCACGGTGATTCGCTCGTTCCGCACGCAGCTGCCGCGCTACCCGGTGGGCGGCATCAAGCTGCCCGTCGACGGGGTGGTGACGGTGAAGCCGGAAGACTTCATCCTGGGGTGCGGGCCGCAGCAGTGAAGGAGAAGGGCATGAGACGCGTTTTCCTGGCCGCCGTGGCGATGGTGCTGTGTGCCTGTCCTCCGTCGGCGCCGGCGTGCGACCCCGAGGTCGACGACTGCACCGACGGCGGCGTGCCGCCCGACGTGTGCAACTCGCGCGACGAGGCGCTGAACGACGCCCAGTGCCAGCTGACGCTGGGCACGGCGAAGGAAGGGTACATCTCGGTCGCGCAGGACTCCGACTGGTACTCGGCCGCGCTGCCGGGGAACCTGACCGGCCGCAGCCTGCTGCACGTCACCGCCGGCTACGCGGCGCAGAACACGCCGGTGAACCTGGCGGTCAGCGTGCTGGAAGAAGACGGCAAGACGGGCGTGGGGCGGGCCATCGACCGCCACGGGCAGATGGCGCCCAGGCCGGTCGAGCTCATCATTCCGTACTCCAAGAGCAACGCGAAGGTGCTGCTGGTGCTGGGCGACGAGATGGCGACGCAGCAGCCGCACATCGACGTGCGCAGCCCGTACACGGTGAAGGTCGAGGTGCTGGACAACCCCGACCTGAACGAGCCGAACGACACCACGCCCACCGACATTCCGCTGATGGCGATGGGGGCGGCGCAGGTGGGCACCGCGCAGGGCGCGCTGGCGACGGAGAACGACGTCGACAAGTTCACCTTCACCGCGCCCGCGGGGCGCAAGATCATCTACCTCCACCTCACCGCGCCGGCGCTGACGCCCGCGCCGCCGCTGCGCGCGAGCTACGTGCTGCTCGACCCCGCGGGCATCCAGGTGAGCGAAGGCGTGGTGCGCGCGGGCGCCAACGCGGTGGACCTGGCGACGGCGCGCCTGTCGACGGCGGGCAAGTACACGGTGGTGGTGAAGGGCTACCTGGCGGCCAACGAGCCGGGCCCGGTGCCGGGCGACCTGCGCGAGAAGTACACGCTCGAAGTGAAGCTCTTCGACGACCTCGACACCCAGGAGCCCAACGACACCTTCGCCAGCCCCAAGGTGGTGGCGATGGGCGTGGGGGCGAGCCAGAGCATCACCGGCCGGCTGGGCTACGTGCCCGACCCGGACATCTTCGCGCTCGACCTCGCGCCGTCGAGCGTGCCCACGGTGCTGCGGTACAAGCTGAACGGCGGCATGGGGCCCGGCCGCTTCGCCCCGCTGGCGCTCCTTCCCGACCGGCAGGTGCGGGTGCTGACGCAGGTGACGCAAGGGGCGACGACGCAGGACCGGCAGGTGGCCTGCCTCACCAACTCGACGCTGTGCCCCAAGGGCTACGAGCCGGCCTCGCTCGCCGAAGGCCTGGTGCAGGGGCTGTGCAAGGCGCAGGACCCGCCGCTCTGCCTGCTGGCGGAACGCGACGAGGAAGTGACCTTCAAGAACCTGCGCAACGTGGAAGGGGCGCTGCCGATCCCCGCGCACTCGGGCACCGCGCGCTACTTCCTCGTCGTGCAGGACGACGGCAACGACTACGCCGACGACGTCGACTACGCGCTGCAGGTCTCCTACGAGGCCGACCCCGACGACGCCACGCGGTTCGGTCTGCCGGGGCAGACGCAGGTGGCCGCGCTGAGCTCGGGGAGCTTCCCGGTGCCGTCGATGAGCGGCCAGGTGACCGGGGTGCTGACGTACGGCTACGGCCGGCTCATCAACCGCACCCCGGAAGACATCGACAGGGGCGAAGGCATCCGCGGGCCCAACGACTACGACGCCTTCCCCAGCGACGTGGACCGCTTCGAGTTCGACTTCCCCGGCGGGCAGACGGCGCCCTTCGACCGCACCTGGGCGCTGCAGTGGGAAATCCAGCACGACGCCGACGCAGGTGACGTGCCGGGCGACCTGGTGCTGGAAGTCGAGTGGTGCGACGCCGACCGCACGCCGAACGACGGCGGAACGTGCGCGGGCCCGGTGCAGCCGCTCGCCTGGCAGCCCGACCGGCTGATGCCCTGGTACGGCAAGGTGCTGACCGACCGGCAGGTGCTGTGGGACCGCAACAAGGGCAGCGGGTCGACCACGGTGACCGCGCAGGCGGTGGGCTGCTTCTGCTTCGAGCCGCGCTTCGTGCGCTCGACCCACTACGCGGTGCGCGTGGCCGCGGTGGACCGCAACACCAACGCGCCGCTGCGCTACACGCTGCGGCAGTCGGTGGCGGCGTACCCGCAGGGCTACTCGGTCGACGGCGGGGCGTTCAGCTGCCCGGCGGTGCCGGCGGGAGACGCCGGGTGCCAGTTCACCTTCAACCCGTAGCCCGGGGCCTCTCGGAGTGCGCGTGCCCTGAGCGACTTCAGGGCGCCTTGAGGTGCGTCTCGAACCAGCGCACCGCGTGGCCGTAGAGCAGGGCCTTGTTGCTGTGGCGCTGCATCACGTGCCCTTCGTCGGGGAAGACGTAGAGCTGGTTCGGCTGGCCCTTCGGCTCGAGCGCCTTCAGCATCTGCAGCGCCTCGCTCACCGGCACGCGCGGATCGTTCGCCCCCTGCATCATCAAGAGCGGCGCCTGCGCGCGGCTCACGTAGGTGACGGGTGAGAGCTGGAGCAGGGCGTCGCGGTCCTTCACCGGGTCGCCGTACTCGGAGATGCGCATCGCCCGGCGGTACGGAGCGGTGTTCTCGAGGAAGCTGACCAGGTTGCTCGGGCCCACCATCTCCACCACCGCGTCGTACGCGCCCGCGAACATGGTGAGGCCGAGCATCGCCGCGTAGCCGCCGTAGCTCTCGCCCATGATGCCCACGCGCGGGGCCTTGCCGTCCTTGGCCCACGCGGCGCGGATGTGGCGCGAGGCGTCCTCGATGTCGGTGATGACGGCGAGCCGCTTCGGCCCGTCGTCGGAGTGCAGCCACGCCTTGCCGAAGCCGTCGCTGCCGCGCACGTTGGGCTCCACGTAGACGAAGCCTTCGCCCACGAAGAGCTGCGCGAGCTCGTTGAAGCCGGCGCGGCTCTGCAGCTCGGGGCCTCCGTGGAAGTTCACCACCACCGGGCAGGGCGCGGCGCACGCCTTCGGCCGCCAGACGAACATCGGAATCGGCGTGCCGTCGCGCGCGGGGTAGTGCTCGAGCGCCGGCCTGACGAACTGCGCCGGGTCGAGCTCGGGGAGGCTCGCCTCGAGCCAGGGGGTGGCGGTGCCCTTCTTCCAGTCGAGGACCAGGGTGACGTTGGGCGTGGTCCCCAGGTCGAGGCGCACCACCTGGTAGCGCCCGTCGGGCGTGCTCTCGCCGGCCCGCACGTGGTCCGCGCTCGGGAGCGCCGGCACCGGCAGGGGCTTGAAGGTCTTGGCGTCGAACGCCTTGAGCCGGGTGAAGCCGCCTTCGTTCACCTGGGTGGTGATGCGGGTCCGCGTGGGGTCGACGAGGAAGCGCTCCACGTCGGCCTTCAGCTCCGGCGTGACGGGCTCGAGGCTGCCCGCGCGCCAGCGGTAGAGGCGGCGGAACTCGCCCAGCTTGGCGGTGAGCACCAGGAGCTCGTCGCGCGCGCCCAGGTCCACCGAGTAGCCCTCGCGCTCGCCCTGGCCGAAGAGCGGCGTGAGCGCCTTGGTGGCGGGGTCGAGGTCGAAGACCTCGTCGAGGTGGTGGCCCACCATCTTCGAGAGCACCAGGTGCCCGTTCTTCTGCAGGCCGGCGAGCGACCACAGCCCTTCCTGCTCGAAGACCACCTCGCGGCGCCGGGTGGCGACCTCGGTGCGGTAGAGCACGTAGGCGTCGGCCTTCACGTCGTTGGCGCGGAAGTAGACGAACTTCGAGTCGTCGCTGATGGCCTGGAAGATGGCGCGCGCCTTGGCCACGTGCTGGATGGGCTCGAGCGCGCCGCCGCCCGGGCGCAGCAGGTAGAGCCCGGGGTTCTCCTCGCCGTTGCGGTCGCGGGAGACGACGAGGAAGCTGCCGTCGGGCGCCACGTCGACGAGCTCCGTGGGGTCGTCGCCGCCGGTGAGCTGCACCGGGAAGCGGCCCGGGCCGTCGAGGCGCCAGACCTGGGCGACCTCGGTCACCGCCCAGGTGAAGAAGAGCTGCTTCCCGTCGGGCGACAGCTGGGCGTTCGACGGCGAGCGCACGTCGAGCAGGTGCTGGATGCGCTGGGCGAGCGCGGGCTCGAGCGGCGGCGGCGCGTAGCGCACCATGACGTCGGGAGTGACTGCGGGCGCTGCTGGACCGGCGTCGGGCCGGCCGGCGTCGGGCGCGGCGCGGGCCAGCGGGGCGAGGACGAGGAGACAGCCGAGGACGGCGCGGGGCGTGGGCACGAGGGACTCCCTGGAAAGGCGGAGGGCCCCGGCCGGCCCCGGTGACTCACATGCCGCCGTCGCTGACGCCGGCGTCTGGCGGGGCGATGCCGCGGCCGGAGATCTTCACCGCCTTCATCGGCGTGTTGTCGGCGTTGCTGACGATGGTGAGCGTCCCCTCGTAGATCTTGGCCTCGGTGGGGGTGAAGCTCAGCTGCACGTAGGTGTATTCCTTCGACTTGAGCGTCGTCTTCGGCGGCTGCGAGAAGGCGAACTGCGAAGGCCCCATGAAGGTGACCGAGGAGATGGTCAGGTCCTGCTGGCCCGCGTTCTCCAGCCGCAGCGACTGCAGCGGCGACTGGCCGATGTAGGTGCCGCTGTTGAACTCCTGGCCGAAGCCGATGGAGTCGCGGTCGAGCTTGAGCTGGGGCTTGGCGGGAAGTGGATCCTCACCCTTCCCACAGGCCGCACAGCCGACGACAATGGAGACCGCGATGAGGGTGGCTCGGAGCATGGCGGGGCTTTTAGCGCAGGCGGCGCTCCTGATGGGCGTTGCTGCGTGCAGCAACCCCCGGGCCGAGTTCATCGGGACCCGGGTGCAGGACACCTGCGGCGGCGAGTGGCCCATCTGCTCGGAGATCGCCGGCTGCCTGGTGGGCGACAAGAGCTACCTGGAAGGCCGGTTCCCCGGGAAGCGGCAGCTCGGCATCCAGCTCTTCGAGCCGGCGACGGTGAAGCTCACCTTCCTGCTCGACCAGGTCTCGGGGGCGGGCGACCAGACGGTGCTCACCTTCTTCGAGGAGCGCTGCCGCTCGCGGGTGCGCGTCGCCGTCTCCGGCCGCACCTTCGTGGGCGAAGCGGAGCAGAACGGCACCGTCTTCCGCAGCGCCGACCTCTCGGGGGTGGGCGACCACCTGCTCGAGGTCGAGTCCGACGCCCGCGCCAACTACCTCCTCAAGGTGGACATCACCCCGCTGCGGCTCAAGGGCCAGGACGGCACCTGACCGCCCTCAGCGCTCGGCGAGCTCGACCCGGGTCGCGCTGGTGAGCAGCAGGAACAGGCCGATGGCGCCGCTGACGAGGCCGGTGCCGAGCGAGACCCCGCCCACGATGTAGCCCCCCGGCCGCAGCACCGGCACGCCGGCGCTCAGGGGCAGCGAGGCCGCGGCCACCACCAGCGCGGTGATGCCCAGGCCGAAGAGCACCTCGCCGACCGAGTGCACCGTCGAGGAGCCCTGCGTCACCGTCAGCTTCACCGAGGGGCCGTGGCCGCGCAGCGAGAAGGGGTCCGACGTCGTGATGCCCGGGCCTGCGACCTGGAAGCTGTCGGCGAGCGCGGCCACCAGCCGGTCGCAGGGGGCGCGGCAGACCTCGCGCGAAGTGGAGACCACGTTCCCCAGCTGCCCGACGCCCAGGGTGAGCCGCACCAGCCGCAGGTCGGCGTCCTCCGGGGCGACGTGCACGGTGACGCCTTCGCCGTTCGACGGGAAGGCTTCGGGCGCCTGCGCGCGGGCGGTGGCGGCGAGGACCAGGGCGACGAGCGCGGGGTGGCGGAAGGAACGCATCGGAGTCGCTCGCTAGAGCAGGGTGCGCAGCATCACGCCCAGGGTGGTGGTGTAGCCACTCGCCGAGCCGGTGATGTGACCTTCGGCGTCGACGAAGTACAGGGTGGGAAAGGCGTGCACGCCGAAGGTCTCCAGCGTGCGGTCGTCGGCCAGGAGCACCGGGTAGTCGATGCCGGTCTGGTCCACCGTGCGCTGCACTTCTTCGAGGCCCTGGTAGCTGCCCACCACCGAGACGATGCGGGCGCGGTCGCCGAGCCAGCGCTGCGCCCGCGAGAGGTTGGGCGACTCCTGCTTGCAGACCCCGCACCACGGCGCCCAGAAGGCGAGCACGGTGGGGCGCCCCTTGAAGCTCGAGAGCGCGACGGCCTCGTCCGTGCCCAGCCGGGGCAGCGTGAGCGCGGGGAGCTCGCCGCGCATGTGCCCGCGGGTCTGCCACCAGCCCGCGCCGAGCAAGACGAGGGCGAAGAGCGCCAGGTCCACGCCCCAGCGCACCGCGCGGCGCTGGTTCCACCGCGCCCAGGTGGCCCGCGCCCGCGCCAGCATCAGCGGCCGCCGAGCGTCGGCGCTTCGCCGTCTTGCCAGAGGTAGAGGCTCTCGGTGCCGCGGGCGTGGCGCGCCCAGGGGTCGGGGCCCGGGCCGTCCCACCCGTACGGGTCGACGGTGGTGGGCTGGCCGGTGCGGGTGCCGGTGAGGCGCAGCACCTTGAAGGTGAGCAGCGGCTCGGTGACGCAGCCGGTGTCGCCCGAGAGCCCCACGCGCTGTCCGGCGACGATGCTGTCGCCCACCTTCACCGTGAGGCTGCCCAGGCTCGAGTACTCGGTGATGAAGCCGATGCCGCCGAGCTTCTCGTGCTTCACGCGCACGGTGAGCTGGTTGCGGACGATCTGCCCGGTGAGCGGGCAGTGGTACGGCTCCTCGATACCCGCGTAGACGACCTCGCCCTTGGCGGCGGCGAGCACCGGCGTCTTGCGCGGCAGCCCCCACGCGTAGCCGTCGAAGCCTTCGAGCATGCCGAAGAGCGTCAGCCCGCACCAGGTCTCGGCGCGCGAGGCGGAGTCGTACGGTTTGATCTCCCCCGGCGTCTGGTGGTCGAAGACGTAGAAGACCGGGTACTGGTTGTCGAAGGGCCGCTGCAGCACCGGCAGCACCCGGTTCTTGGGGCCCGGCGTCTCCGCGCAGCGGCGCACGCCCAGCTTGCCGTCGCGCGGCGGCGGCGTGGTGGGGCCTTCCTCTTCCGGAGGCTTCTTGCACCCCCCGCAGAGCAGGGCGGCCGCGGCGAGGGCTGTGGCGAGGGACCGCATGGACAGCGCTCGATACTACAGCCCGCCGGATTTCAACCGGCGAACGAGGGCCGCCCCCACCCGGAACGCGTTGGCGGCGATGGTGAGGGTCAGCGGCACGCCTCCGGACGAAGGGAGGAAGCTGCCGTCGACCACGTAGAGGTTCTTCACCTCGTGGGCTCGGCACTCGGCGTCGAGCACCGAAGCCGCCGGGTCCTTGCCGAAGCGGCAGGTGCCGCCCTGGAGAATGGTGGTCTCGCCCGCCACGCCCACGCGCTCGAGCGCGTCGGGCTCCAGCGCCGCGAGCACTTCCTCGCCGCGCTCGACGAGGAACTTGGTCATGGTGAGGTCGACCGGGTGCCGCTTCACGGTGATGGCGGCGACCGGGAGGCCGTAGCGGTCCTTCACCTTGGCGTCGACGGTGACCAGAGTGTCGGGGTTGGGCAGGAACTCGCCGTAGATCTCGAATTCCAGGATGCGGCTGTCCTTGTACTCGCGCAGCTTGTCCTTCAGCGCCTTGCCGAAGACGCCGTCCTTGCCCTTCTTGGCCAGTCCCACCGCCGCGAAGATGGGGTTGGGGTGCTGCCACATGAAGCCCAGCGTGCCGCCCTTGCGGAAGCCGAAGCGCGCATCGGGCATCAGGTAGAAGTCCTGCAGGCTGCGGTTGACGAAGGGCGCCTGGCTGTCGATCCACGCTCGCTTGCCCGCGCTCTTCGACACCCGGAAGGTCGCCTTCGACTGCCCGAAGCTCGAGAAGACCAGGTTCTTGCCCACCAGGCCGTTGCCGTTGGCGAGGCCCTTGGGGAACCGGGCGGACACCGAGTTGAGCATCAGCCGCGCGCTCTCCACCGCGGTGCACGAGAGCACCACCACCCTGGCGCTCTGCTCCTGGGTGACCCCGTCGGGGTCCTTGTAGATGACGCTCTTCGCGTTGCCCTTGGCGTCGACCGTCACCTCGGTCGCCATGCAGCGCGGCCGCAGGGTGACCTTGCCGGTGGCCAGCGCCCTGGGAATCACCGAGGCGTTGGTGCTCGCCTTGGCGCCGTGCTCGCAGCCGTAGCTGCCGCAGAGCGTGCAGTACGAGCAGCCGGCGCGCCCCTGGTACGGCTGGCTCAGGATGCCGCGTGCGGTGGGGAGCGGATGCCAGCCCAGGCCCTTCGCCGCGTCGTCGATGGCCTTGGCGACCGGGTGCTCGTCGAGCGGGGGCAGGGGGAAGTTTCTGCTGCGCGGCTCGAGGAACGGGTGCGGCACCGCGTTGCCGGAGACGCCGAGCTCGGCTTCGGCCACGTCGTAGAACGGCGCCAGGTCCTTGTACTCGATGGGCCAGTCGGCCAGCGACGCGCCCTTCACCTCGCCGAGCGTGGTGCGCAGCCGGAAGTCCACCGGCTTCATCCGGTAGAAGTAGCCGCTCATGTGCACCGTGCCGCCGCCCACGCAGTTGGCGGTCCACGCCTCGTTGGTGCGGGCGAACGGCTGGTCGGTGCCCTTGCGCCACAAGTGGGGCTCGTCCCACGGCAGGGGCATGAAGAAGTTGCGGCGGCTGTTGAGGATCTCGTCGTGGAGGAAGTCCTTCGGCTGGTAGTGCGCGCCCTTCTCCAGCACCACCACCGAGAAGCCCGCGCGCGCGAGCTCGAGCGCCATCGGCGCGCCGCCGGCGCCGCTGCCCACCACCACCACGTCGACCGGGTCGTTCGGCATCAGCAGCCCTTGCCGTCGCCGCAGCGCACGTGCAGCGCCTTGCGCCCGTCGTAGTCCGGCGGTGGCTCGGCGGCGGCGGTGCCCACGAGCGTGAAGCCCATGAGCGCCCAGCCGGCGCGGTCCTTGTTGCCGCCGTAGCTGGGGTCGCCCAGCGCGCCTTCGAGGGTGAGCACGACGAGCATCTCGTACCAGCGCGCCTCGCCCGAGGCCTCGGGGCTGTCCTTGAACGCGGTGAGCACCTCGTCTTGCTGGGCCGCGGTGCAGTCGGGGAAGCCGTGGCCGAACAGGCGCAGCGCCCGCCGGTCGAGCGCCATCAGCCCGGGCGGGAAGTCGTCCTTCATGCGCGAGAGCTCGGGCGTCTGCAGGATGCGGTCGACGTACCCCGGCACGCCGAGCGCCTTGGCCCCGGGCGCCTCGTCCTGCGGGAGCACCCGCTCGCAGGCCGCCTCGAGGACGCGGTACTCCTCGTCGGTGAAGGTGAGGTGGCTGGTGGTCGGGGGCGCCGGGCGCTTGGGGGCAGGGGCCTGGGCGGGCTCGTCCTTCTTGCAGCCGCCGAGGAGCACCACGCCGCCGCCGAGGAACGTCAGCCGCTGCACCAGGACGCGGCGCTCCTGGTCCACGTCGTCTTCGGGGGCGCTCATGGCGCGGAGTATCGGGCCAGGTGACGCCCGGCGCCACGGTGTCGCGCGCCACGCAGCAGTGGGGCCGCAGGGGTGACGGTGGGCGTGCGCCAAGTCACCCGACTTCCGAGAACGCTGGCCCGCTGGCGCCAACTGCCACTGCCTACGCCGATGCGCTGGAGCGCCTCGAGTCTGCGCGAGCGACCGCCGTTCGGCCCGGGGCCTCGAAGGAGGACCGCGACGCGCTGGGCGACGCCACCACGTCCAAGGAGGACGCGTTCCTCGCCTACGGCCGGGCGCTCCTCGGGAGCGGGCAAGAGCGGGAGCCAGCCCTGCGCTCGGTCTTCGAGTCGCCTCGGCGCGCCGGACCCCGCCAGACCTGGTTTCGCCGGGTCTTCCCCCCTGCAGGCGATAAAACAACAATCAATTCATGTGTTTCTGTCGTCTCAGGGGCTCGCGGCAGTCGAGCCACCCCTTGGAAACGAACGACCTCTTTCTCTCAGAATCCGAGAAGGCCGGGCGCGCGACAACTCCGTGTCGGGGCGCACCTCCGACGACCACCACGCTTTCCTTGCGGAGCCGCCCATGTCCATCACCAAGTTCCCGCCCATCAACCACTCCAGCCGCGCCGGCTCGGTGGCCGCCCAGGACAAGGGCCTCAAGAACACCATCGCCCAGCTGCGGAGGGTGACGGGGCCGGCGGCGGCGACCGCCCACGCGTACGCCGATGCGCTCGAGCGCGCCGAGGCGGCCCGGGTAACCGCGAATCGCCCGGGCGCCACCAAGGCCGACCGCGATGCGCTCGGCGAGGCGAACAAGGCGAAGAACGACGCGTTCCAGGCCTACGCCAAGGAGATCCTCCAGGAGCAGCAGGCGAAGTACCAGCAGCTCGCCTCCCTGTTCGAGCCGCCCAAGCGGGGCGGGCCGCGTCTGTCCTGAGGGGCCAGGCCGTCACAGCGCGTCTGCGGGCACCCAGCCGTCGTTGCCCTGCTCGTCGCGCACCTTGGCGTAGCCGCTCTTCGTCTCCAGCACCCGCACCTTGGTCCCCACGGCGCCCTGCTCGGCGGCCTTGGGCCCCATCATCGGCGCCGCGGGCGCGCCCGCCGCGGGCGCCGCCATCATCGGCACCGCGCGCTTCAGCGCCGAGGAGTAGAGCCCGTCGATGCGGCGCTCGTCGCGCGCCTTTTCCTGCACCACGTTCGACGAGAAGGTCTCGAAGCCGCGGCCCGCGCTGGCCACCGCCGCCGGCTGCTGCCCGGGCTGGCTGTAGAAGTGCCCGGTGACGTGAATCACCTGGCCGTCTTCGTACGGGAAGCGCACCGCGATGACGCCCGAGCCGAAGGCCTTGGCGACCTCGTCGGACTCCATGAGCACGGTGACGCGCTTGGGGTCGAGCACCTTGACCGCGTACCCGCCGCCGGCCGTCTGCCAGTGCTCCTTGGCGTTGCCGCCGAGCGAGCTCAGCAGCCCGCGGTCGGCCTCGGTGCCGCGCACCTTGATGGGGAAGACCTGCTCCTGGGTGGTCTGCCCGGTCCACGCGATGGTGTGCGGGAAGATGGGCTCGATGAGCTGATGGACCGCGTGGTCGGTGGTGTACAGGAAGCCGCCCGCGGCGACGAAGCGGCGCACCCGCTCGCGCGCCTGGGGCGACATGTCGCCGGTGCAGTTCACCATCAGCACCTGCTTGGCGTTGAGCGCCAGCTCCGGGAGGTCGGCCGGGCTGACGGCCACGAAGTCGACCTTGGCGTGCTGGAGCACCTGCTCCATGTGGTCGGCCGAGCCGCGCACCACCACCACCTTGGCGTGAGAGACGTCGGGGGCGGCGAAGGCCGCGGTGGAGCAGAGGACCGAGAGCAGGAGCGCGCGCATGGGCCCTTCGAACGCGCGGGCCGGCGGCGCGATCTGCCTGGCTGCACTGACCGCCGCAAGTGCCCGCAGTTCCACGAAGAGGGCCCCGTCGCACACCGGGCCCGTGTACGCTTCCACCCCTTCGTTTCCTCTCCCCGAGGCGCCCCATGTCCGTTCGCCCCCTGCTCGCGCTCGCCGTTCTCCTCGCTGCCTGTTCGAGCACTCCCGGCCTCAACGACGGCGGCAGCGGCGGCGGGAGCGCCTCCGGCGGCGGCACCGGCGGCAGCGGCGGCAACGACGCGTACTTCATCTCGCCCATGGACCCGGGCAGCGGCACCGGCCTGTCGTACCTGGCGATGGCGGTGGACCCGGCGACCTCGAAGGTCGGCGTGGCGTACTTCGTCAACAAGGGCGCGCCGCCCGACGGCGGCAGCATGACCGACTTCGAGCTGCGCTACGTCGAGTGGCAGAGCGGCCAGCTCTCGGCGCCGCAGGTCATTCGCACGGTGCAGCGCACGGTGGGCGTGACGGTGGCCTTCCAGTCGAACGGCGAGCCGGCGGTGGCGTTCCTCGGCGGCGGCAACGACATGAGCGCCTTCTGGCTGCAGTCGGACCTCGAGGTCGACTACCGGTCGGGTGGCTCGACGTGGACGCCGCAGGTCCCGGTCACCGGCAGCCCCAACGTGCCGTGCGGCAACCCGGTGAGCGACAACGGCTTCGTGGTGGGCCTGTGGCCGGCGCTCGTCTTCGACGGCACCAAGGCGTACCTGGCCTGGCGCGACGTGCACAACGGCCAGTTCCCCCAGCAGGACTGGGCGGGCAGCGACCTGAAGCTGTCGGAAGGCGGCCCGTCGTCGTGGGCGAGCAAGTGCCTGCAGGTGGGCGGCAACAACAAGCAGGCGTACGGCGGCCGCATCCAGATGATCATGGCCAACGGGCAGCCGGCGCTGGTGCACGACCAGGCCTTCGGCGGCGCCGACACCTCGGGGCAGAACGTCATCTTCATGCGCCGCAAGGCGGACATGCAGTGGACCACGCCGGCGACGCTGCTGAGCATCGCCAACACCCAGTCGGGGGCCACGCTCGCCTACGACGCCACCGAGGGCTACGGCATCGCGGTGGTCGACCGCTCGAACAACCAGCTCACCTACATTCACAGCACCGACGGCACCACCTTCACCGTGCCGGACCCGGTGTACGGCACGGGCTCGGGTGGCTGGTTCCCCTCGCTGGCGATGGACCCGGTGAACCACGAGCCGGCCATCGCGTACTACGTGTGCAGCCCGCGCGACGGCGTCACCGAGTCGGCGTGCCTGGCGAGCGAAGACGAGCTGCGCATCGCCCAGCGCATCTCGGGCAACTGGCGCGAGTCGCTCATCGACGGCGAAGGCGGCTACCTGCCCAAGCTCGCCTTCTTCGCCAACGGCAAGAAGGTGCTCGCCTACCGGCACCCGAAGACCGGCCTGCTCAAGCTCGCGGTGGAGAAGTGAAGCGCGCGCTCCTCGCAGCGCTGCTGCTGAGCGGCTGCGGCGCCGAGGTCTCGCTCGGCGGCAGCGTGGGCGAGGTCATCGACCTCACCGTCTCGCGCTGCGAGGTGTACCGGAACGCCTTCGGGCTGCAGGTCACCTACTACCGCAACCGCGACACGTTCCTCGACGTGGTGGCGCGCGTGTCGGTGGCGCTCGACGGGGTGGACTTGAAGGCCGGCACCAAGGTGGACCTGGCGGGCGAGTCGTCGCCCGGGCACCAGCGCGCCTCGTTCGCCCACGCCCCGGGCGGCGAGCCGGTGCGCCTGTTCCCCAACGTGAAGCGCGGCGACCTGTACGTGAGCCAGCTCGGCGCGGAAGGGCAGGTCACCAAGGGCAGCTTCTCGGTGCTCTTCTCGAGCGAGGGCGGCGACCTGGGGCAGGGGCGCACGCTGTATGGCAACTTCGCGGCGCGCACGGTGGACGCGGGCTACGGCCCGGAGTTCTGAAGAGCCCGCGTCAGCGGAACTGCGCCTTCAGGGTGATGACCACCAGCCGGCTCTGGCCGTTGAGCTCGTGGCGGTAGGCGACGTCGATGCCGCTGCCTTCCTCGAACAGCCCCAGGCCCGCGCTCAGGAAGTGCGTCTGGGTGTGGGTGTCGTAGAGGTATCCGCCGCGGATGGGGAAGGTGTCGGCGGCGATCCACTCCAGGCCGCCGCCGAAGGTGAAGCGGGGGGCGCCCGCGTCCTCGAAGTCGGCGGTCATGTCGAAGGCCGGGGTGAAGAAGCCCAGGTTGGCGCTGGCGCCGAACGAGAAGAAGCGGCGCACGTCGGGGTTCCACACCCCGATGAGGTTGTGGCCCGAGGCGGCGAGGGTGAGGAACTGCACCGGGCGCACGATGACGCCGGCGCCCATGGTGACCGAGTTGGTGTGGGGCTCGCCGACGATGACCTGGTGCCGCACGCTGAGGCCCAGCGAGAAGAGCTCGCCGATGGGGAGCGCCGCGGCCACGGTGGTGAGGTGGGCCGAGCGCTTGGTCTCGTCGCGACCGTAGGAGACGAAGTGGTAGCTCAGCCCGAAGCCCACGTCGGACGAGGCGCTGTCCGCCAGGCCGACGCCGCCCAGGCCCCAGCCGAGGCCCCAATCTCCGCCGCCGGTGAGCTCGACCTGGTAGCGCTTGTAGAGCGGTAGCGCCGCCGGGTTCCCGTCGATGGCCTCGGTGCCGTAGCCATGGCCCCGGTACGCCTGGCCCATGGCGAAGTTGCGGGCGTTCATCAGCTCGCCGAGGTGGGTGGCGTCGGGCGACGTCTGGGCCGCGGCCGTCGCCGCCAGGCAGCCGAGCGCCAGGGAAAGCCACCGCGTCATCGTCGTGCCGTCGTACTACGGGCGTCGGGGCACGACACGTTTCTGTGCCGCGGCGGCGCCGGCTCGCCGTAGATTGCCGCGCCATGACCTCTTCCTCTCTGCGCAAGGTCGTCATTCCCGCGGCAGGTCTGGGCACCCGGTTCCTCCCCGCCACCAAGGCGGTGCCGAAGGAGATGCTGCCCATCGTCGACACCCCCACGCTCCAGTACATCGTGGAAGAAGCGGTGTCGGCCGGCGTGAAGGACGTCATCATCATCAACGGCCGGTACAAGGCGTCGATCGAAGACCACTTCGACGTGTCCTACGAGCTCGAGCACACGCTGTCCGAGCGCGGCAAGACGAAGGACGTGGAAGCGCTCAAGAAGATCTCCTCGATGGCGAACCTGATGTCGGTGCGCCAGAAGCACCCGCTCGGCCTGGGGCACGCGGTGCTGTGCGCGAAGCACCTGGTCGGCAACGAGCCGTTCGGCGTGATGCTCGGCGACGACATGATCGACGCCGAGGACCCGGGAATCTTGCAGCTGTGGCGCGCGTACCAGAAGCACGGCAAGGGCGTCATCGCGCTGATGGAGGTACCGCCGTCGGAGACGCACCTCTACGGCATCGCCGCCGGCGAGATGCTCGACGAGCGCACGATGAAGATCACCAAGATCGTCGAGAAGCCGAAGACGAACCCGCCGTCGAACTTCGCGGTCATCGGCCGCTACCTGCTGCCGCCGTCGATCTTCGGCCACCTGGAGAAGACGGAGCGCGGCGTGGGCGGGGAGATCCAGCTCACCGACGCGCTCGCCAAGCTGATGGAGACCGAAGGGCTCCTCGGCTACCGCTTCACCGGCACCCGCCACGACGCGGGCGACAAGGTCGGCTACCTCAAGGCGAACCTGGCCTTCGCGCTCAAGCGGCCGGAGCTCAAGAGCGGCCTGATGCCCTACCTGCGCGAGGTGGTGGCGAAGGAAGACGGCAAGAAGTGAAGGCCCTGCTCGCCGCGCTCATCGTCTCGTACGTCCTGCCGGCGTACTCCATTCTCCGGCGGCTGGCCGAAGGCCGCGACGACCTGCAGCTGACCACCTTGAAGGTCGAGGGGGCGGCGGCGGTGGGGCCTGCGGCGGCGAAGGACGCGGCCGCCGCGCTGGGGAGCGCCTGGGAAGCGGGCGAGCTGCCGGCGGCGTTCTCGGTGACCATGCGGCTGCCGGGGCGGTGCCGGGTGGAGCTGCGCACGCTCGACGGCGGCAAGGCGGTCGCCGCGGTGCACGCCTTCGGCAAGCGCCGCGCCGATGGCGGCCAGGTGCCGGGGCTGCAGCAGGCGGCCGACGCCATCTGCGGCGTGCTCGCGTTGCACGCTTCCGGCGAAGGCGAGTCGCGGGCGGCGGTGGAGAAGTACCTCGCGGGGCTCAAGGTGAACACCCGCGTCACCTCGCTCGGCCGCTTCGGCGGCGCGGTGGCGTACGTCATCGGCGACACCGCGGAAGGCGCGCCCCAGTTCTGGGTGCAGCGCGAGCACTTCCTGCCGGTGCGGGTGGCCTTCACCGAAGGCGACGCGGCGTACGACGTTCAGTTCCTCGACTACACGTCGTCGAGCACGGGCGAGTGGTTTCCGCGCGCGCTGGCGGTGTTCCGCAACGGCGAGCCGCTCCTGCGGCTGAACGCGCAGAAGAGCGACCTCAAGCCCAAGCTCGAGGAAGGCGCGTTCTAGGTGTTCAGCGCCGACCTCTACGGCAAGGCGCTCACCTTCGCGGCGAGGGCGCACGGGGCGCAGCTCACCCCGCATGGCCTGCCGTACGTGGTGCACCTGAGCGGCGTCTGCATGGAAGTCACCCGGGCGCTGCGCGAGGAGCCTGGCCGCGACGAGGACCTCGCGGTCGCCTGCGCGCTGCTGCACGACGTGGTGGAAGACACCGCGACGCGCATCGACGAGGTGGAGAAGGCGTTCGGCCCGCGGGTGGCGGCCGGCGTGGGGGCGCTCACCAAGGACGCCGGGGTCGAGAAGCCGCGCCGCATGGAAGACAGCCTGCAGCGCATCCTGCGGCAGCCGGCGGAGGTGGCGATGGTGAAGCTCGCCGACCGCATCACCAACCTGGGCCCGCCGCCGCCGACCTGGTCGCGGGAGAAGAAGGTCGGCTACCGCGCCGAGGCCCAGCTCATTCTCGAGCGCCTGGGCGCCGCCAGCGGCTTCCTCACCAGCCGGCTCGAAGCGCGCATCGACGCGTACCCCGTCGACTGATCCGAGGAGCGCCCTCGCGAGCTCCCTGGGGCTCGGTCCTGCAGGGAACGAAGGAGACGAGTGCGAAGCCGGGCGAGAGCCCCTCGATCTTCACCCGTGGGACGGGGCGTGAGCCCCGCCGTGCTCGCGGGCAGCGCCCTCGCGAGCACAGTTCACGAGCTCCCTGGGGCCCGGTCCTGCAGGGAATGAAGGGGACGAGTGCGAAGCCGGGCGAGAGCCCTTCGACCCTCACCCGTGGGACGGGGCGTGAGCCCCGCCGTGCTCGCGGGCAGCGCCCTCGCGAGCACAGTTCACGGCCGCTTGAGCGCGTCGTCCGCCGGGTCGCCGTCGTCGTCGTCGCCCAGCTTGGTCGCCGGGCCCGTCGAGCGCTTGGCGCCCAGCCGGGTGGCGCTCGCCCGGTGCTTCTTGGGCGCGGGCGCCGGAGCCGGCGCGGGCTTGGCCACCTTCGCCGGTGCAGGCGCCGGCTTGGGCTTCACCTCGGCCACCGGCTTGGGCGCCGGCTTCACCTCTGGCGCAGGCTTCACCTCGGGCGGCGGCTTCACCTCGGCGACGGGCTTGGGGGCAGGCTTCACCTCGGCCACCGGCTTCTCGGGCACGCTCGGGCGCTGCGGCAGCGGCGTGAGTGCGCGCTTCGGCTCGGGCACCACGACGGGCACCGCCACCGGGTCCACCGGAATCTCGCGCACCGCGGGCGTCGTCTCGTGGCGCAGCGCCTTGATGCCCACCCAGGCCACGCCGGCGCCGATGGTCACCGCGAGCAGGAAGAGAATCGCGGGAATCGCCTTCTTGAGCGGCGGCTCGGTCGGGACGAGGTTGGTGAGCGCGATGCCCGTCGCCGGGGTGAGGTAGCGGCCCGGGTTCGCGATCTCCGCGAACGCGTGCAGCACCTCGTCCATCGTCTGGAAGCGGTCCATCGGCGACTTCGCCAGGCACTTGAGCACCAGCGCCACCAGCTGCGGCGGAATCGCTTCCCGGTTCGCCGGCGTCATCAGCGGCGGCACCGGCTCGTTCACGTGCTTGAGGATGACCTCGAGCGGGTTCTTCCCCGAGAACGGCGGCTTGCCGGTCAGCGCCTCGTACAGCACCGTGCCCAGCGAGTAGATGTCGCTGCGCGGGTCCGCCCGGTTGTGCTCGCCCTGCTCGGGCGCCATGTACGGCGGCGAGCCCATGAGCATGCCCTGCTGGGTCACCGCCCGGCCCTCGAGCTCCTGCCCCTGCACGAAGCTCTTCACCAGCCCGAAGTCGAGCACCTTGACCAGGTCCTGGTCCTCGTCGGCGTTGAGCAGCATCACGTTGGCGGGCTTGAGGTCCCGGTGCACCACGCCGAGCTGGTGCGCCTCGCGCAGCGAGCGGCAGATCTGCTGGCCGATGCTCAGCGCCCTCGGCCACTCCAGCGGGCCTTCGGCCATCACCACCTCGTCGAGCGTGCGCCCGTCGAGGTACTCCATCGCGATGTAGAAGAGCCCGTCGTCGGTGGCGCCGTAGTCGAGCACCGTCACCGTGTTGGGGTGCGAGAGCTTGGCGGTGAGCGCCGCTTCCACCAGGAACCGCTGGCGGAACTGCACGTCGGTGCCCGCGCCCATCTTGGTGTCGAGCACCTTGAGCGCCACCGGTCGGTTGAGCGGCGTCTGCACCGCCCGGTACACGCGCCCCATGCCGCCGCGGGCCACCGGTTCCACCACCCGGAAGCGCCCGGCCACCACGCTGCCCAGGAGCGTGTCCACGCCCGGCGTGGTCACCGTGCTGGTCAGCGGGTCGTCGCCGGACATGAGCAGACTCATTCGAACCCACCCACACTACGGAGCGCGTTTTCCGGGGCGCAAGGGGGGGGCGTGCGATTCGTCACGGGGAAGCGGGGTAGCCGCGCAGCTGGCATTCCAGCGGGCCGTTCCACAGCGGGAGCCGGGTGTGCGGCCGGCGGTGAAAGGCGCTCTCGAAGGCCTCGTTGGCGCACAGCATCCACGTGCGCCAGCCGTGCCACCGCTCGAGCGACTGGGACAGCTGGTAATAGAAGGTCTTCATGCCCTTCTGTCCGCCCGCGGACAGCCGGTCGCCGTACGGCGGGTTGCTCACCAGGAGCCCCGGCGGACCTTCGGGCGGCTCGGCGCTGAGCGCGTCGGCCAGCTCCACGCGGACGACGCCTTCCAGGCCCGCCGCGCGCACGTTCTTGCGGGTCGCTTCCACCGCCGCCTCGTCGCGGTCGCGCGCCAGCAGCGTCGACGGCGCCTTGCGCATCGCGCCGCGGGCCTGGGCCTTCACCTCGGTGAGGATGGTGCGGGCGCGCTGCCCGAGCGCCGGCCATTCGGTGACCGCGAAGTCGCGGTGCAGCCCCGGCGCGCGGTTGGTGGCGATGAGCGCCGCTTCCACCGCCAGCGTGCCCGAGCCGCACATCGGGTCGGCGAAGGGCACCGTGCCGTCGTACCCGGCGGCGCGCAGCACCGCGGCGGCCAGGGTCTCCTTCATCGGGGCCACCACGCTCTCGCGGCGGTAGCCGCGGCGGTGGAGCGGCTCGCCGGCCAGGTCGAGCGAGAGGCTCAAGGTCTGCTTCGCGAGGTGGGCCACCACCCGCATCATCGGCGCGCGGGTGTCGACGTCGGGGCGGCGCCCGGTCGCCTCGCGCATGCGGTCGACGATGGCGTCCTTGATCTTGAGCGCCACGAAGCCCGAGTGGTTGTGCTCGCTGTCGCGCAGCGTCGCTTCCACCGCGAAGGTGGTGCGCTCGTCGAGGTGCTCTTCCCACGGCACGTTGCGCGCCGCCTCGTACAGCCCGTCGGCGCCGGGCGCCTGCACCTTGTCCACCAGGGGCAGCAGCACCCGCATCGCGATGCGGCTGTGCACGCAGACGTAGAGCGCCTCGTCGAGCGTGGTGCGGAAGCGCACCCCGCCGCGGTCCAGCTTCACCCGCTTGACGCCCAGGCCTTCCAGCTCGTCGCGCAGGAGCGCTTCCGTCCCCTTGGACGTGGTGGCCAGAAGCTCGAGCGCGCGCGACACGCGGCGCCCCTTACCAAGGGGCCGCCGAGAATCACATCGGGTTGGGGGCGGCCGACATCTGGCCCAGCTGGCCGATGAGCACCGTGCGCGGCTTGGCCCCGTTCGCCGCGGCGACGATGCCTTCCTTTTCCATGCGCTCGATGAGGTTGGCCGACTTGTTGTACCCGATGCCCATGCGCCGCTGGAGCAGCGAGACGCTGATGGTCTTCTGGGTGGCCACGAAGGCCAGCGCCTTGTCGTAGAGGTCGTCGCCCGACGAGTTCTCGCCGTCGAAGCTGCCACCGCCGTCGCTCTCGGCGCGCTCGACGAGGATGCTCTCGTCGTACACCGGCTTGCCCTGGGCCTTGAGGTGGTCGACCGCCTGGGAAATCTCGTTGTCGCCCACGTAGCAGCCGTGCACGCGCACCAGGTCGGACGCGTTGGGCGGCACCAGGAGCATGTCGCCCATGCCGAGCAGCTTCTCGGCGCCCACGCTGTTCAAGATGGTCATCGAGTCGTACTTCGCCGCCAGCCGGAAGCTGATGCGGGTGGGGAAGTTCGCCTTGATGACGCCGGTGATGATGTCCGTCGACGGGCGCTGGGTGGCCACGATGAGGTGGATGCCCGCGGCGCGCGCCTTCTGCGCGATGCGCGCGATGGAGGTCTCGATCTCCTTCGCCGCCACCATCATCAGGTCGGCGAGCTCGTCGATGATGACCACGATGAACGGCAGCCGCTGCCGCTCGGCGGGGGCCTCGGCGCCCTCGTCGGCCTGGGCCGCCGCTTCCAGCGCGGCGCGCTCCTCGGCGGTGATCTCCTCGATGCGGATCTCGCCTTCGTCTTCCACCGCGCCTTCGACCCGCACCTCTTCCTTGGGCTCCACCGGGGCAGGCACCCCGATGCCCAGGTCGGTCACCGGCGCGGCCGGCGTCTCCACCGCGGGCGCGGCGGCCGAGTCGACCAGCACCGCGTCGGACACCGGCTCGTCGACGTCGACGATGAGCAGCTTGCGCTTCTTGCCGGCCGGGGTGACCGGCGACGGCGCCGGCTCGGGGGGCTTCGCTTCCACCGCGGGGGCGGGCGCGGCCTCTGCCGGCTTGGGCGGCGTCAGCGGGCCGGCGCGCTTGGCCTTGGGGCCCTTCTTCTTCTCCGCGTCGACCAGCCGGTTGTAGTCGTTGACGTGGCGCACGCCTTCCTTGGCGAGCAGCGAGTAGCGACGTTCCATCTCGTCGACCGCCCACTGCAGCGCGAGCGCCGCCTTGCGCGGGTCGGTCACCACCGGCAGCAGCATGTGCGGAATGCCGTCGTACGGGGCGAGCTCGAGCTGCTTGGGGTCGACCATGATGAAGCGCACTTCTTCGGGCGTCGCCTTGAGCAGCATGCTGACGATCATCGCGTTCATGCCCACCGACTTGCCGGACCCGGTGGTGCCGGCGATCAGCAGGTGAGGCGCCTTGGCGAGGTCGAGCACGTACGGCATGCCTTCGATGTCCTTGCCCAGGCAGAGCGCCAGCTTGGAGCTCGACTTCTGGAACGCGTCCTGCTCGGCGATCTCCTTGAGCACCACCGCCTCGCGCTCGCGGTTGGGGACTTCGATGCCGATGGCGTTCTTGCCCGGAATCGGCGCCACGATGCGCACCTTCTGGGCTTCCATCGCCATCGCCAGGTCGTCGGCGAGCGAGGCCACCTTGGAGATCTTGATGCCCGGCGCCAGCCGGTACTCGTAGGTGGTGATCACCGGACCGGGGCGGATCTCCACCACCTGGCCGTCGATCTTGAAGTCGAGCAGCTTGGCGCGGAGCTTCTCCGCGGTGGCGTAGAACTCGTTCTTGTCGATCTCGGTGCGGACGCGGTCGCTCGCCCGGAGCACGTCGAGCGGCGGTACCGCGAAGCTGGTGCGCCCGCCGAGGAACTCGAACTGCTCCTGCACCTTCTTGGTGGTCGGCTTGGGCGGGGCCTTGGGCTCGACGATGAGCGGCGTGGCCAGCCCATCGCCCGCGGTCTGCGGGGGGGCCTGGGGGGCGCCCAGGTCCACCGGCATGCTGAGCGCGACCGGGGCGGGCGGCATCGACTGCAGCGCCTGCGGCGGCAGCGAGAGGAAGGCTTCCGGGGGCGGCGAGGGCGGCTGCACGATGAGCGGAGGCGCCCGCGGGGGCGGCGGCTGCGACGGCTGGGCGCTGGTGGCCGGACCCGCGGCGACCGCCTGGGGCTGCTGCGCCGCCTGGGGCGACAGCGCGGCGAAGG
>JAIBBQ010000059.1 GCA_019694595.1 Myxococcaceae bacterium | reverse complement strand
GCTCGCCGTCGCGCTTGGCGTAGACCGACAGCGAGACGTCGCTGCGCGGCCGCTCGTCGCCGCCGCGCAGGGTGACGTCGCCGACCGCCGCGCGCGGCCCGAGCCCGGTGGCGGCCACCACGGCGACCGCACCGGCGAGCGCGGCGCCCAGCGCCCACCTCCACCACCCGGCCTTCGCGAGGCCGGCCTCCTCGGCCGGGAGCGCGGCGAACACGCGCGCCTTCTCGCTCGGAGCGCCGTCTTCCGCGAAGAGCAGCGCGGCCAGCGCCCGGCGCTCGTCGTACTCCGCGCGGCAGGCGTCGCACGTCTCCAGGTGCGCGCGGAAGGCGCCTTCGGCCTCGGGCGCGAGCTCGCCCAGCACCGCGGCCTCGATGGGCTGACCGTGGCTCATGCGCCTCTCCACTCTCGCGCCAGGGCGAGCAGCTCGGGGTCCCGCGCGGCCTTCTCCAGGAGCTTCAGCTTGAGGTACTTCGAGCGGCGCACCGAGGTGGCGAGCGCTCTGGCCAGCTCCTCGTGCGTCTGGCCTTCGACCAGCGCGCCCTTGAGCACCGCCGCTTCTTCCTCGGGCAGGCCTTCGATGAACCGGGTGAGCACCGCCGCCGCGCGCGAGCGGAACGCGCTGTCTTCGGGGCTCTCGGCATCGAGCCACGCCGCGTTCTCGACGTCGTCCAGCGGCACGTCGGCGCGGGGCCGCCGCCCCTGCGCGCGCAGGAGCTCGCGGCACTTGTTGGCGGTGAGCGCGCGCAGCCACGCGCCGAGCGGCGCGCGGCCGGCGTCGAACTGGCGCTGCATGCGGTGGGCGGTCAGCCAGACTTCCTGCACGGCCTCCTCCTGCTCGAAGGGGCGCTGGAAGAACCTCCGCACCCACCGTCTCACCTGCGGCGCCAGCGCGTCGTAGGCGAGCGAAAGCCCGGCGCGCTCGCCACTGGCGAAGCGCACCGCGAGGCTGCTCCCTGCGACGTCCTGGTCCGGCGACATGGCCGTCCGCACCCTCCCGGTATGCCGGGCCGGGAAAAGAGGACAAAACGGCCGCGAGCGCCACCGCCCGCGTCCCTTTTTTCGTGCCCGGCATACCTGGCGCGCGGCCGGACGGACTTTCTCGAAAGGACTCTTCGATGCGCTGGACTCTCGTGGTGGCGTGCTGCGTGGCCTTCGCCTGTGGGCGGGGCCCTGCGATTCAGGATGGTTCCGGAGGCGGGAGCGGCGAGCGCCTCACCGGCTCGGGCGGAGGTGGCGCCTCGGCGACCGGCGGCGGCGCGCCCGGCTGCGCCGGCTGCCGCAGCTACCACCCCGGCACCGACGGCTTCGTGGTGCACGAGTGGGGCACCCTCACCTCGGTGATGACCAGCACCGGCCAGCTGGTGCAGGGGCTCCACCACGAGGAAGAGGACCTCCCCGGCTTCGTCGCCGACCGCATCGCCGCGGCCAAGGTCACCCCCGGCGCGGTGCAGAAGATGGAGACCCCGGTCACGTACTTCTATTCGCCGACCGCGCGCGACGTGCAGGTGAAGGTCGCCTTCCCCGAGGGGCTGTTCACCCAGTGGTTCCCGTACGTGCAGCGCTTCGAGCCGTTCCTGTACGGGAGCCCCGCCGCGCCCGACGACCCGTGGACCATGGCCAACGTCTCCATGCCGGCGGAGTGCGCGAGCCGCTTCACTGCGCAGAAGGGCGGCGTGCTCGACTGGGGCACGGTCAAGGTGCTGGCGCCCGAGGCCCAGCCTTCCCTGGCGAGCCCCATCGGCGCCGGCACCTGGGGCTTCTCGCGCGAGGTGGCTTCCAACACGCTCGAGGTGGCGCCGCCGCAGGGCGGACTGGCGCAGCACGAGCGCTTCCTCTTCTACCGGGGCCTCGGCAACTTCTCCCTGCCGATGACGGTGGCCGAGGCCAAGGGCACGCCGGTGCTGCAGAGCGCGCCGACCGCGCAGACGCTCCGGGGGATCATCACCATGAAGGTCACCGCGACGGGCGGCAGCTTCGCGGTGCACAAGGACCTGCCCCCGGGCGAGACCGAGGTGTTCCAGTTCGACGGCGAGGTGCTCCCGATGGACCGCTTCGTGGCCGAGCTGTCGACCCAGCTCGAGACGCTGCTGGTGGCCGACGGGCTCTACACCGACGAGGCGAAGGCCATGGTGCACACCTGGCAGCGCTCGTACTTCCGCACCCCGGGGCAGCGCGTGCTCTACCTGCTGCCCGCGGCGCAGATCGACGCCACCATTCCGCTCACCATCACGCCGGCGCCCGCCACGGTGAAGCGCACCATGGTGATCCGCGTGGAGGCGCTCTCCAGCGCGGAAGAGCAGCAGGTCGCGGCCTGGGCGAAGGAGCTCGCCACCGCGCCGTCGACCGCCCGGGCGAAGATCCTCGGGCTGGGCCGCTTCGCCGAGCCCAAGCTGCGCGCCGCGCTCCCGTCGCTCGGCGGTGCGGACGCGGCCAACGCGCAGGGCGCTGATCGCCGAGCTGGCGGCGCAGCACCGCTGGGCACCGCTCGCCGCGGACTGACGGGCGCCGCCGCGGGGAGCCCGTGGGCTTCAGGGCTCCCCGTCGTCTTCCAGGATCATGCCCTGGCGGGGGCCCAGGCCGAGGAGCACCGAGAGCAGCTTCTCGACGCGCTGGCGGTGCTCTTCCGAGGGCGGCTCGAACTGCAAGCCCACCAGGTAGCGGCCGTCGTCGAGCGGGCTCACCCGCTTCACCTCGCCCTGCACCGCCACCAGACCGCGGTGGTCGTCGATGCCGAACTGCACCTTGAGCTGCGAGCCCAGCTCCACCGGGCGCGGGCACTTCACCGCCAGCCCCCCCTGGGACAGGTCGACCAGCCACGCGCGGAACGCGTCGGGGCTGCGGCACGACACCTCGATGCGCGCCTGTACCCGCCGGTGCGAGCGGCGGCCGTCGCCGCGGCTCTCGGCGAGCGCCTTGAGCAGCGCCAGCAGCGTCTCCTCGACCCCGGGCGGCGGTGGCTCGAAGCGCAGGCCGAAGAGCACCTCGTCGCCTTGCGGCTGGGTGCGCACCACCTGCGCCGACAGGCTCAGGCTGAACTCGCCCTGCGCGCGTTCCAGCATCACCGACACCGACTGCCCCACGGTGAGCGCCCCCGCGGGCGCCAGCACCCCGGCGCCGGTGCGCGAGAGGTTGCTGACCTTCGCGCTCACCAGGTCGGCGTCGGTCGCCACCGTGCACTCGAGCGAGGTCTCGATGCGCGCGAAGCCACGCCTTTCCTGCTCACTGGCACTCATCGAGGTTCCCCTGATGCAGGTTAAGGCAGATTCCCATGGGCGCCCACTCCCTCGGGACGACCTGACAGGCCGTCAAAGCCAGCCTGCCCGAGCGTGACAAATTGTCCGAGCGCCTTGGCGAAGTGCCTGAATTTGCCTGGGAAAGGGGCTGGCACCGGCGTTGCTGGTGCCCTTCGACGTGGAGTTTCTTTTCAAGCGACATTTCTGGATCGTCCACCTGGTCTTCATCAGCCTGGTGATGCTGCTGATCGCGCGGACCGCCAACGCGTTCCTCGAGTCGCAGCTGGTGCCGGTGCCGTCGGGAGCGCCGAGGGCGGCATCGCGCCCGCTCACCGTCGACCCGGTGGCGCTGCTCAGCATGGAGAAGGTCGCCAAGGTCACTGGCCTCAAGGTGCCAGAACCGGAGCCGGTGGTGAAGGAGCCATCGACGCCCAAGGAAGACCTGGTCTCGCCGCCGGTGCGCACGAGCCTGCGCGTCAAGCTGCTGGGGACCGCGGTGGCGAGCATCGAGGAACTGTCGATCGCCTCCATCCAGGACGTGGTGACGCTCAAGACGCAGACCTATCTGGTGGGCGACACCATCCAGGGGGCGCGGGTGCTCAGCATCGAGCGCGAGAAGGTGATCATCCTCAACAACGGGCGCCGCGAGTACATCGACGGCACGCCGGGCGACGGCTCGGCCCCCATCGTCGCCGCGCCGCCCGTGGTGGCCGCGCCGGCCCGGCCGGGTGGCGACGGTCCGCCGCCGTCGGTCGCGCTGGGCACGAGCATCAAGTCGACCAGCGAGAACGAGTACGAGGTGCCGCGCGCGGAGATCGACAAGACGCTCAGCAACCTGAACGACGTCGCCATGCAGGCGCGCATCGTGCCCGCCTTCAAGGACGGGGTCGCTCAGGGCTTCAAGCTGTTCTCGATTCGCCCCGACTCCATCTACACGAAGATCGGCATCCAGAACGGTGACGTCATCAAGCGCATCAACGGGTACGACCTGAACAGCCCGGAGAAGGCGCTGGAGATCTACTCCAAGCTCAAAGAGGCCTCGCGCATCGACATCGAAGTCGATCGCAACGGCACTGCCGTGCGCAAGACGTACAACGTCCGCTGAACCCCCTGACCATGAACCGCCCGCTCATCGCGATCGTCGTCCTGCTGGCCGCCTCTGCCCTGGCGCAGCCGCAGCTCCCCCGGCCTGACCGCCGCCTCCGCCCGCTGGAGGCGACGCCGCTGGGCGCCACGCCCCCTGCCCCCGGTGCTGCACCGGCCGGTGCTCCGCCCGCGGGCGGCGCTGCTGCCGGAGGTGCCGCGGCCGGCGAGGCCACGGTGGCCCCCACCAAGCGCTCCTGCGAGGAGCTGCGGCGCAAGGCGAAGTACAACATCTACTTCGACAAGGTCGAGCTCGAGAAGCTGGTGCAGACCGTCTCCGACGCGACCTGCAAGACCTTCATTCTCCCCGAGAACATCCGCGGGAAGATCTCCATCATCGGCCCCGAGAACGGCAAGGTCGAGGTGACCGGCGACCAGTTCTACGCCGCGTTCCTCGCCGCGCTCGATGCCAACAGCCTGGCCGTCTACGAGCACGGCAAGTTCCTCAAGATCGTCGACAAGCAGCGCGCGAAGCAGTTCCCCATTCCGACGATCATCGACCCCACCGCCGAGTACACGACCAACGAGCAGATGGTCACCCGGATGTTCAAGGTGAAGTACGTGGAGATCGAGCAGCTGCGCGGCGTGCTGCAGCAGCTGGTCACCCCGTCGGGCGACACCATTCCGTTCCAGCCCGACACCATCATCGTCAACGACCTGGGCTCGAACATTCACCGCCTCGAGAAGGTGGTGGAGCAGCTCGACTCGCGCGCTTCCAGCGACGAGGTGCGGGTGCTGCAGATCCAGTACGCCACCGCGCAGGAGATCGCGGACAAGGTCACCAAGCTCTTCGAGTCGCGCACTCCCCGGCCGGGTCAGCGCCCCGGCGCGGTGGCGCCGCTGCCCGCGAACCAGGCGGCGTCGCCCGGCTCGCCCGCGACCCCCGAGAGCACCGGGCCGGCGACGCTGTCGCAGCTCATTCCCGACGAGCGCACCAACAAGCTGATCGTCATCGCCTCGCCCGCGGCGATGGAACGGATCATGGCGCTCATCCGCGAGATCGACATTCCGATCTCCGGCGAAGGCCGCATCAACGTGCTCTACCTCGAGAACGCCAACGCCGAGGAAGTGGCGGCCACCCTGCAGACGCTGGCGCAGGGCACCGCGAACCGCCCCAAGACCCCCACCCCGCCCCCGGCGGCGGGCGCGGCGCGGCCCACCACCGCGGCGGAGCTGTTCTCGGGCGAGGTGAAGGTCTCGGCGGACAAGGCGACCAACGCGCTGGTGGTGATTGCCAGCCAGTCCGACTTCCGCTCGCTCCTGCGGGTGATCGAGAAGCTCGACATCCAGCGGCGGCAGGTCTTCGTCGAAGCGGTGATCATGGAAGTGAACCTCGACCGCCAGTCGGAGCTCGGGGTGAACCTGCACGGGGGCGTGGCGATCCCCACCGACAACGGCCCGATCCCCGTGGTCCTCGGCACCAAGTACACGTCGGGCGGGTTGCCGCCGAGCCTGAGCCTCACCAACCTGGCGAGCCTGGGCGGCTTCCTCGCGGGCTTGCAGGGCCCGGTGATCCCCAACCTGACGCTGGGCGGCATCCAGATCCCCGCGTTCGGCGTGGTGCTGAACGCGATGCAGAAGAGCTCCGACGTCAACGTGCTCTCGACGCCGCACCTGCTCACCACCGACAACGAAGAAGCCGAGATCACCGTCGGCCAGAACGTGCCGTTCCAGTCGGGCTTCTCCACCGGCTCGCTGGGCAGCCTGGCGGGCCTGGGCAGCTCGATTCCCGGCCTCAACACCGGCGCACTCGGCGGTCTGGGCGCGCTCGGCGGCCTCGGCTCGCCGTTCGGCAGCATCAACCGCCAGAACGTCGACCTCAAGCTGTCGGTGAAGCCGCAGATCAACGAGAGCGACTACGTGCGGCTCGTGATCTCCGAGCAGATCGAGGAGATCGCGTCCAGCGACCCGGTGCTCGGCCCCACCACCTCGAAGCGCAGCGCCAAGACCACCGTGGTCGCCAAGGACCAGGAGACGGTGGTGATCGGCGGCATCATGCAGGACCGCACCATCGAGGGCGTGTCCAAGGTGCCGCTGCTCGGCGACATCCCGCTCGTGGGCAACCTCTTCCGCTCGCAGACGCGCAAGAAGGTGAAGACCAACCTGCTGCTGTTCCTGACGCCGTACATCATCAAGGACTCGAGCGACTTCCGCCGCATCTTCGAGCGCAAGCTCAAGGAACGGCAGCAGTTCGTGGAGCAGTTCTACGGCGCGTCGACCAGCTACGACGTGGTGATCGACTACTCGCGCAAGGCGGGCCCGCTGGCGCGCATGAACCAGATCGTGGCCAAGGAGTCGGGCAAGCTCGAGAACGGCGGCGCCGGTCTGCCGGGCGAGAAGCTGATCGCCCCGGTGCCGTCGGCCACGCCCGGTTCCGATGCGCCCGCAGGGGCCGCGCCGGTGGCGCCGCCGCCGGGCACGCCCGACGTGCCGGTGACGGTGAACCCCACCTCTCCGGTGCCGGTGCAGCCGCCCCCTTCCCCCGACCGCCTGCAGGTGCAGCCCGGCAAGATCGAGTGAGCCATGGCCGAGCCTGACGACCTCACCGCGGAGCCCACCACCGTCGAGCGCACCCAGATGGTGGCGCACGGCCCGGCGTACCTGTTCGGCCGGCCGCTGGGCCAGATCCTGCTGCAGTCGTGCGGCCTGTCGCCCGAGAAGCTCGACGAGGCGCTTGCCCTGCAGAAGGACAAGGGCGGGCGCCTGGGCGAGATCCTGGTGCAGCTCAAGGCGGTCACCGAGCTCGACGTGGCCAAGGCGCTGGCCGCGCAGCTCGACCTCGAGCTCATCCCTTCGCTCACCAGCGACGACGTCGACCCCGAGCTCGTCCGCCAGGTGCCCATCAACTTCGCCAAGCAGCACCACCTGCTGCCGCTGAAGACCGAAGGCGACGTGGTGGCGGTGGCGCTGGCCGACCCGTTCGACACCGCGGTGCTCGACCACGCGCGCATGCTGCTGCAGCGCGACGTGAGCCCGCGGCTCGCGCTGGCGAGCGCGATCATCGACGTCATCAACCAGGTCTACGACCGCGCGCTCAACGAGGCGGAGCAGGTCGTCGACGAGATGGAAGCGCAGGACCTCGATTCCGCCGAGCAGTCGCTCGAGGAAGCGCAGGACCTGCTCGACACCGGCGACGAAGCGCCGATCATTCGCCTGGTCAACTCGCTGCTGTTCCGCGCGGCGAAGGAACGGGCGAGCGACATTCACGTCGAGCCGATGGAACGCGAGCTCATCGTGCGCTTCCGCATCGACGGCGTGCTGCAGGAAGTGATCAAGCCGCCCAAGCGGTACCAGAGCTCGATCCTGAGCCGCGTGAAGATCATGGCGCAGCTCAACATCGCCGAGAAGCGCCTGCCGCAAGACGGCCGCATCCGCATCAAGCTCGCGGGCCGCGACATCGACATCCGCGTGTCGACCATTCCCACCAGCCACGGCGAGCGCATCGTGATGCGTCTGCTCGACAAGAGCTCGACGCTGATCGACCTGAGCGAGATCGGCATGGGGACCGAGATCCTCAAGTCGATGGACGAGGTGATTCGCCGCTCGCACGGCATCGTGCTGGTGACCGGCCCGACCGGCTCGGGCAAGACCACCACGCTCTACGGCGCGCTCTCGCGCATCAACAGCCCGGAAGTGAACATCCTCACCGTCGAGGACCCGGTCGAGTACCAGCTCAAGGGCATCGGGCAGATGGCGATCTCGCCCAAGATCGGGCTCACCTTCGCCAGCGGGCTGCGCAGCTTCCTCCGCCAGGACCCCGACGTGATCATGGTCGGCGAGATCCGCGACAAGGAGACGGCGGAGATCGCGATCCAGGCGTCGCTCACCGGCCACCTGGTGTTCTCGACCGTGCACACCAACGACTCCGCGGGCGCGGTGACCCGCCTGGTGGAGATGGGCATCGAGCCGTTCCTGGTGGCGAGCTCGCTCACCGCGGTGCTGGCGCAGCGCCTGGTCCGCCGAATCTGCCCCGACTGCCGGCAGTCGTACGTGCCCAGCGAGGAAGAGCTCGGCAAGCTGGGCATGACCCGCGAGCGCTTCCGCGCCATCGGCGGCGAGCGGGTGTTCCGCGCCTCGGGGTCCATCACCTCGCCCGACGGCAAGCAGGTGCCGTGCACGACCTGCAACCGCAACGGCTACAAGGGCCGCACCGGCATCTACGAGTTCCTGCTGGTCGACGACGACATCCGCCAGCTGGTGCTGAAGAACGTCGATTCCAACACCATCAAGAAGCGCGCGATGGACAAGGGCATGCTCACGCTGCTCGACGACGGCGCGCGCAAGGTGGCGATGGGCGAGACGTCGATCGCCGAGGTCCTCTCGGTCACCCAGGAAGACATCTAGTGCCGGTCTTCGAGTTCAAGGGCCTGTCCGAGGCCGGCAAGGCGGTGACCGGGCTCAAGGAAGCCGAGAGCCCGAAGACCCTGCGCGCGCTGCTGCGCAAGGAAGGGGTCTTCCTCACCGACGTGCTGGGCCAGGCCGACGGCGCGGGCGCGGCGGTGCGCAAGGCCGGCGCGAGCGCCACCGCGGCCCTGAGCAAGGACGTCAACCTCCGCAAGTTCGCCCGCGGCCGGGTGAACACCGACGACATCGCGATCACCACCCGGCAGCTCGCCACCCTGCTCCACGCCGGCGTGACGCTGGTGGAAGCGCTCTCGGCGCTGGTGGACCAGGTCGAGAAGGAACAGCTCAAGCGGGTGCTGTCCGACGTGAAGCAGCGGGTGAACGAAGGCAGCTCGCTGGGCGACGCCCTGCAGCACCACGTGAAGGTGTTCGGCAACCTCTACGTGAACATGATCCGCGCGGGCGAGCATTCCGGCGCGCTGGACTCGGTGCTGGTGCGGCTGGCGGAGTTCACCGAAGGCCAGGCGCGCCTGCGGCAGAAGGTGCTGGGCACCATGATGTACCCGATGATCATGGCGGTCATGGGCGGCGGCGTGCTGGTGCTGCTGATGACCGTGGTGGTGCCCAAGGTCACCAAGATCTTCGACGACATGAAGGCCACGCTGCCGTGGACCACGCGCACGCTGATCTTCACCAGCAACCTGCTGCAGAACTGGTGGTTCGTGATCTTCCCGCTGCTCATCGGGTCGATCGTCGCGCTGGTGGTGTGGACCCGCAGCGAGAAGGGCAAGCCGCAGTTCGACCGCCTGATCCTGAAGGCGCCGGTGCTGGGCGGCCTGGTGCGCATGCTGTCGGTGGCTCGCTTCACCCGCACGCTCGCCACCCTGCTCAAGAGCGGCGTGCCGCTGCTGACGTCGATGGACATCGTCAAGAACGTGATCACCAACTCGGTGCTCGCCGACGTGGTGGACAAGGCCCGCGACTCGATTCGCGAAGGCGAGAGCATCGCGGCGCCGCTCAAGCGCTCGGGCGAGTTCCCGCCGCTGGTGTACCACATGGTGGCGATCGGCGAGCGCTCGGGCCAGCTGGAAGACATGCTGGTGAACGTCGCCGACAGCTACGAGTCGCAGGTCGAGGTGCGCATCGGCGCGCTCACCAGCCTGCTCGAGCCGCTGATGATCGTGGCCATGGGCGGGGTGATCGCCTTCGTGGCCTTCTCGATCCTGATGCCCATCTTGCAGATGAACACGGCCATTCAATGAAGCTGCTCGTGAAAGAAGACCGGTGGCTCGACCGTTGGATCCAGGGCGTCGCCACCGCGACGCTGCTCGCGCTGGCCGCGGGCCTGCTGGTGGTTGGAATCGCACTCTACGTTTGACCCGAGGAGCCGCAATGCAGACCCGCCGACTCAAGATGCGCCGCGCCCGCGGCATGACGCTGATCGAGATCATCGTGGTGATCACCATTCTCGCGCTGCTGACCGCGGCGGTGACGGTGGCGGTGATTCCCCAGCTCGACGCCGCCAAGTGCAAGACCGCGAAGGAAGACATCGCGACCCTGATGAACGGGCTCAAGATCTACTACGCGAAGAAGGGCAACTACCCCGACACCGGCACCGGCCTGAAGGCGCTGATCGACTCGCAGATCGTCGAGAAGACCAAGGACCCCTGGGACAGCGACTACCTGTACCTGAACGAGGGCGGCAAGCCGGCCATCACCTCGTACGGCAAGGACAAGGCCCCCGGCGGCGAGAAGTGGGACGCCGACATCTCGTCCAAGAACCTCGACCAGGCCTGCAAGGACTGACGTGACCCAGCCGCCTCCCACCGGCCGCAAGGACGACCCGACCACGGCCCTGCAGCCGTGGACGGTGGGGGCGGTGCTCTGCCTGGGCGCGGGCGCCTGGGTGGTGCTCGAGCTGCTCTGGCGGGTGGCGCGATGAGCCGCCGGGGCATGACGCTCATCGAGCTGACGGTGGCGATGGGCATCATCGCCATCATGATCGGCGCGGTGGTGATGGGCATCGGCGCGCTCACCGGCACCAAGGCCAAGAGCGCCACCGGCGAGCTCGCCGGCGTCATCCGCACGCTGTACGACACCGCCAACCTCACCGGGAAGACGTGCCGGCTGGTGTTCGAGCTGCCCGGCCTCAAGGACGAGGACGGCAGCGTGAAGTACCGGGCCGAGTGCGCCAAGGCGGCGATCACCGCCACCCGCGATCGCATCGAAGAGCTGCGCTCCGCGAGCAAGGACCGGGAAGACAAGCTCAAGAACCCGCCCCGCCCGAAGGACGACCCGTACCGCCGGCTCGACTCCGACAGCGCTCCGTCGGTGCAGGAGCTGATGGCGCGCGAGAAGGAACGGGTGGAGTCGGCCGCCGCCTTCCAGGCCTTCGATTCCGACGACGTCCACGAGAAGGAGCTGCCGCCCAGCGTGCGGCTGTCGGTGTGGACCCGGCACCAGCGTGAGCCCGCGAAGTCGGGCCTGGCGTACCTGTACTTCTTCCCCCAGGGCTACACCGAGCGCGCGCAGGTCACCGTGCGCCAGGGCAGCAACGTGTGGACGCTGTCGCTCCAGCCGCTCACCGGCAAGGTGTCCACCGTGGCCGAGGAGCTCGAGGTGCCCAGGTCATGACCGCCCGGGGCTTCACGCTGCTCGAAGCGCTGGTGGCGCTGGGCATCCTCGGGGTGTCGCTGCTGGCGATCTTCGACATCAGCTCGCAGGCGGTCTACTCGCACGTCTACGCGAAGAAGCTCACCGTGGCGACGCTGCTCGCCCGCTCGAAGATGACCGACCTCGAGCAGGAGCTCTACGACAAGGGCTTCAGCCTCGACGACGACGAGCAGGCCGGCGACTTCAGCGACGACGGGTGGCCGTCGTACAAGTGGCGCGCGAAGATCATCGCCCCCAAGACGCAGGGGCTCTCGCCCGACGTGCTCATCGGAGCGCTGTTCAACCTGCCCATGGGCGGCGGCGGCAAGGACGGGGCGCCCGACCTCTCCGGCCTGGGCGCGCTCTTCGGCGGTTCGGCCGGCAAGGCGCCCCCGGGCCTCGCCGGCGCGCTGGGCGGCTCGGGTGGTGGCTCGGGCGGCGGCATCCTCTCGGCGCTGGGCCCGGCGGCGGGCCTCGCCCAGGGCCAGTTCCAGCAGCTGGTCGACACGCTCACCAAGAGCGTGCGCGAGGTGCACCTCACGGTGACCTGGAAGGAAGGCAAGCTCACCGAGAGCTTCGACCTGGTGACCCACGTCGTCTCCATGGGCCCGGGCTCCGACCGCAACGGCGGCGTGGCGCAGGGCGCGGGGGTCGCGGGCGCGCCCGGCTCGGCGCCGACCGGCTTCGTGCGCCAGGACAACGGCCTGCCGGTGCCCAACGCGGTCGCGGGGCCCAACGGCGGCATGGTGGACCCGCGCGACAACACGCCGGTGGTGCCCGCCGACCAGTGGGCCAACGGCGCGGCGGGCGGGCGCGCGGCACCCGGCGTGCCGCAGGGCCTGCTCAACAACCCGATGCTGAACAACCCGGCCATCCTCGGGAACCCGATGCTCCGCGGGCTGGTGCCGGGCGGGGTGGGGACGATCCAGCGATGAGGCAGGCGCGCCGCCAGGGCTTCACGCTGATGGAGATCCTGATCGCGGTGTCGATCACCGCGCTCATCGGCACGTCGATCGGCGTGGCGTTCAACACCACCTTCGCCACCAAGGAGACCGTCGAAGGCACCGCCGAGCGCTACCGCATGCTCCGGGTGACGATGGACCGCATCTGCCGGGAGATCGCCGCCGCGTACGTGAGCGACCGCTACGATTCCAAGCGCTACCGCGACGCCTACGACCGCCCCACCAACTTCGTCGGCCAGCGCGACCGGCTGATGTTCACCTCGCTCGCCCACCAGCGGCTCTACGCCGACGCCAAGGAATCGGACCAGATGGTGGTGGAGTACGTGGTGAAGACCACCACCCGGAAGAAGCCGAAGGCCGACGCGCCCAAGGTGCCGTGGGAGACCGGCAACGATCTGATGCGCCGCGAGAAGGTGGTGCTGGAAGAGCGCATGGAGCGCGGCGGCACCGAAGACGTGATGTTCGAGGACGTGAAGAAGATCGAGTTCTCGTACTGGAACAGCGAGAAGAAGGCCTGGGAAGACGAGTGGGACACCCGCCGCTCGGAAAAGAAGTCGATCTTGCCCACGCGGGTGAAGGTGACCCTCACCGCGCTCGACGAAGGCGGCAAGGAACGCAAGTACGTCACCCAGACGCGGGTGATGCTCAACACCGAGCTCCAGAGGTACCAGTGAGCGCGCCCCGCCCTGCCCCGCGCCGTCGCCGCGCCGGCCGCCCGGGAGAGCGCGGCATCGCGCTCCTGCTGGTGCTGATCGGCCTCGCGGTGCTCGGGCTGGTGGCCCACGAGATCCGCTACAACTCCATCGTCGAGATGCGGCTGGCGACCAACCAGCGCGACTCGGTGCGCGCCTACTACCTCGCGCGCTCGGGCCTGGGGCTCGCGCGGCTGATGCTGCGGTTCCAGAAGCAGCTCGACAACATCCAGCTGCCGAACCTGAGCGGGCTGCTCGGTGGCCTGCTGGGCGGCGCCAGCGGGGCGGGCGGTGGGCCGGCGGGCGCCGGGCCGGCCACGCCCCAGCCGCAGACGATGACGCTGCAGCTTTGGCGCATGGCGAAGATCGACTGCTACATGCTCCAGCAGATGGTGCCGGAAGAGCCGCCCGAGTCGAAGAAGGGCCTGGGGCCGCCTTCCACCAAGTCGAAGAAGTTCGACTTCGACGACGAGAACCCCGACCTCGCCAAGGCTCAGCAGCAGAAGAAGTTCGGCGGCTTCACCGGGTGCTTCAACGTCACCATCTCCGACGAGGAAGAGCGCTTCAACGTCAACAAGCTCAACGCGCCGCAGCTGTCGGCGCAGGTGGCGCTGGCGCAGTCGCTCGCCATGTTCGGCGACAAGAAGTTCGACTTCCTCTACGAGAAGGAAGACGCCAACAAGGTGAAGGTCACCGCGCAGGAAGTGATCCTGGCGATGAAGGACTGGGCCGACGAAGACGAGACCGGCTCGTCAATCAACCTGACCGGTCAGGGCGAGCCTTTTCCCCGCGGCTTCTCGGACGAGAACGGCCCGTACCAGCGCTACGAGCCGCGCTACCTGGCGAAGAACGCGCGCTTCGACAGCCTCGACGAGCTCTACGCGGTGCACGGGGTGAGCGACCGCTTCATGGCCGCCTTCGGCGACAAGCTGACCGTGTACCCGGACAACGAAGCGAAGCTGAACATCAACACCGACGACCCGCTGATGCTGGAACTCGCGATCCGCTCGGTGGCGGACCCGGCGCGGCCCGACCCGCGCCTGGGCGACCCGGTGTTCGTCGACGCGCTGATCAAGAAGGTCCGCGCGGCGCGGCTGTTCGCCATGTTCGGCATGTCCGCGTCGGACTTCGTGAACATCGTGTCCAGCGCCGGCGTGGCCACCAACCCCGCGATCCAGGCCAACGTGGCGCAGAACCGCTTCATCGGCGACAAGTCGCAGACGTACCGACTCAAGATCACCGGCCAAGCCGGCGACGTGACCCGCACCATCACCGTGGTCGTCAGGGTGGACGACGGCCTCGGCCGGCTGGTGCACTGGAGGGAGGACTAGATGGCCCGCATCCTGGGGCTCGACCTGGGCAGCTTCTCGCTCAAGGGCCTGGTGTTGGAGACGTCGTTGCGCGGGTTCACCGCGCGGGGCTACGCCGAGGCGCCGCTGGGCGAAGGCGTCGATCGCCTCGCGCGCATCGCCGCGGCGCTGCCCGAGCTGATGTCGCGGCTGGGGCCGGTGGACACGGTGGTGGTGGCGCTGCCCGGCCCGTCGGTGGTCACCCACCAGGTATCGATGCCGTTCTCCGACGCCAAGAAGATCGAGGCGGCGCTGGGCTTCGAGATCGAGAGCCAGCTGCCCTTCGAGCTGTCCGACGGCGTCTTCGACTACCAGGTGGCGAGCGCCGACGAGAAGGGCGCGCAGCTGGTGGTGGGCGTGGTGAAGAAGACCGAGCTGCAGGCACTGCTCGACGCGCTGCACACCGCGAAGCTCGAGCCGCGCATCGTCACCCACCCGGCGCTCTCGTTCCAGAACCTGCTGGCCTCCCTGCCCGCCGACCACCGGCCCGAGAACCCCGACGGCGCGGTGGCGGTGGTGGACCTGGGCCACGAGCGGGTGTCGGTGGCCATCGGCCGGCCCGACGTGGGCATCGAGACCGCGCGCACCTTCGCGGGCGGCGGCGCGGCGATCACCAAGGCCATCGCGGCCGCCGAAGGCCTGCAGCCCCGCGAGGCGCAGGGCTTCAAGGAACTGCGCGCCGCGGTGGGCCCGGCCTCCCAGGGCCAGGAAGGCGAGCGCGGCACGCTCGCGGTGCTGAAGGCGCTGGCGCCGGTGCTCCGCGAGCTGCGGCCCACGCTCAAGGGCTACACCGCGCGCACCCGCCGCCCCATCGAGCGCGTGCTCCTGTGCGGCGGCACCGCCCGCCTGCCGGGACTGGCGGAGCAGCTCCAGGGCGACCTGGGCATCGCCACGTCGCTGCTGCCGCTCCCCGCGGAGCTCGCCGAGGTGGTGGGCGCCGAGCGCCAGGCGGTGGCGGCCCAGGCGGCGGCGCTGGCGCTGCGCGCCAAGGCCTCGGGCGCCAAGGCCCCGCGCTTCAACCTCCGTCGCGGCGAGTTCGCCTTCAAGGGCGACCTCGACTTCGTGAAGGACAAGGCCGGCCAGCTGGTCACCTTCGGCGCGGTGCTGCTGGTGCTGATGATCGCCGGCGGCGTGGTGCGCAACCTGGTGCTGGAGCGGCGCGACAAGCAGCTCGACGCGGTGCTCTGCGACGTCACCACCAAGGTGCTGGGCAGCTGCGAGAAGGACTTCACCCGCGCGCTCAACATGATGGAAGGCAAGGAAAGCCCGACCGCCGGTCTGCCCAAGGTGTCGGCGGTGAACCTGCTGGCCGAGCTGTCGAGCCGCATTCCGCCCGAGCTCAAGGTGACGATGGATCAGATCGTCATCGACCTCGACCGCATCAGCGTGCGCTGCGAGGCGAAGAGCTCCAAGGAGATGGACGACCTCATCACCGCGCTGAAGACGTACCGGTGCTTCAAGGAAGTGAAACCCGGGAAGCTCGAGAAGTCGAAGGACGGCAGCAAGGTCAACTTCCGCCTCGACGTGCAGGTCGAGTGCCCTTCCACCCCGGCGAGCTAGGCCATGGAACAGCTCAAGCAACTCACGGCGGCCTTCAACACCCTCTCGCAGCGCGAGCGGCGGCTGGTCGCGCTCTGCGGCACCGCGGTGGCGGCCTTCGTCATCTTCCTGGTGATGTGGTCCTTCTCGTCGAAGGCCGACGACATCAAGCGCCGCAGCGCCACCAAGGTGCGCCTGCTCGAGCAGGTGCAGACGCTGGCGTCGAGCTACCGCGAAGGCAAGGCGATGCAGGAAGCGATGGAACGGCAGCTCCAGGCGAGCAACGTGCGCCTGGTGAGCTACCTGGAAGAGAAGGGCACCCAGGCCGGGCTCGACATTCCTTCCATCAACCCCAAGGCCGACGTCACGCTCGACGGCGACAAGATCGTCGAGAGCTCGGCGGAGCTCACCTTGACCGACGTGCAGCTCAACCGGCTGACCGACTTCCTGCAGGCGGTGGAGGCCGGCCCGGGCATCGTGAAGGTGAAGTACCTGCGCCTCGAGCCGCGCCCCGCGAACGAGACCCTCACCGCCTGGGTGACGGTCGCCACCTGGCACCCCAAGAACTGACCCATGGCCGACCAGACCCTCGCCACCTGGAAGCGCGTGCTGCTCTACGCAGCCTTCTCGCTCGTCGCCCTGGTGGCGGCGATCTTCATCACCTTCCCCTACGACACCCTGCAGGACCGGCTGAAGGCCGAGGCCGACGCGGCCGGGTACAACCTCAAGCTCGGCTCGCTCGGGCCGGGCTTCTTCGCGGTGCGCGCCACCAAGGTGCAGCTGGCGAAGAAGGCGGCGACCCCCGACGCCCCCGCCCCCGAGCCCCTGGTGCTGGACTCGCTCTCGGTGGGGCCGTCGCTCTTTCCCCCCGGGCTCAAGGCCAGCGGCAGCGCCTTCGGCGGCAGCGTCTTCGCGCGGGTGTCGGGCATCTCCACCACCTCGGTGAAGGTGGAGCTCGACGACCTCGACCTGAGCAAGGGCAACCTGAAGGCCTTCTCGGGCATCGACTTCGCGGGCCGGGTGGACGCGGCGCTCGCGCTGTCGATTCCCCGGTCGTCGGTGGGCACCGGCCCCGCGGAGCCCGACCTCGGCCAGGCGAGCGGCACCATCTCGCTGTCGACCCGGGCGCTGGCGATCAACGGCGGCACCGCGAACATCGCCATTCCGATGTACGGGCCCGAGCCGACGCCGCTCGACCTGCCGAAGATCGTGCTCGGCGACATCGACGGCAAGCTCAAGTTCGACAAGGGCGCGGGCACCGTCGAGGAGTTCAAGGGCAAGAGCCCCGACGTGGAGCTCGCCGCCACCGGCACCCTGAAGCTCGCCAAGCGCATGGAGTACGCCGAGCCGAACCTCGAGGTGCGCTTCAAGCCCGACCCCGAGTTCCAGAAGCGGCTCGGGCTCATCGGCAGCGCGCTGTCGATGGTGGGGCCCGACCCCAAGGACCCGGCCTGGCGCATGGGGCACCTCACCGGCTTCCTCGGCCGCCCGGCGTTTCGCTGAGAGTGCGCTCAGCGCGGCGTGGGCGCGACGCCCGCGTCGGCCAGCGCGGCGCGGGCGCGCTCGACGAGCCCCGCCTCGACCGGCACCAGCGCGCCGCCCCCTTCGAGCAGCGTCACCTGCAGGCCCTTGGTGCCCGGCGCCACGCGCAGGGTGAGCGTTCGCTCGCCCGACGTGAAGGTGCCGTCGTCTTGCCGCTTCCACCCACCCTGCCCCAGCACCTGCGCGTAGAAGTCGCGCACCTCGTCGGCGGTCGCGGCGGCCCGGAAGTGCATCATGCGGCCGCCTTCGAGGTCGCTGACGAAGAGCAGCTTTCCGCCGGGGAACATGGGCCAGGGCGTGGGCCCGGCGCTGCGCGGCACGCGGTGGGCGTTGTCGGCCGCACCGAGGATGAGCGTGGTGCTGCCGTCGCGCTCCGGGAAGCCGTAGACGAGGTACGACCACTTGCTCTCGGTGTCGAGCGCCACCACGTGCGGCAGCTCGAGCCCGGGCAGCCGCGCCTTGCGGTCGATGAAGAAGCGCTCGTCTTCGAAGCGGCGCACGTAGTGCTGCAGCAGGTCCTGCAGCTTCCAGCGCGAGCGCGCGGCGTAGATCTTGAGCGGCACGCCGTTGACCACCATAGCGTCGCCCACCTGGGTCCACGCCTCGAGCTTGGGCACGTTCCAGTCGAAGGCCCACGCGGGCGCGGAAAGCACCAGCGCCAGCGGCAGCACCAGCCTCACTTGCCGAGAAACTGTTGGGTCGCGGTGCGCGGCGGCAGGAAGCCCATGCCCGGGCCGCCGGTGTTGTACGAGGTGTTGCCGCGGTGGTCGGCGACCGGCGACAGGTAGTCGTGCTCGACCCCGGAGAAGGCGAAGTTGAAGTCGAGCCCGCTCGTCGGCGGCGCGCCGGCATACTTGGTGGCGAAGGCGAGCGCAGCGGCGCCGGGCCCGTTGAAGTTCCGCCGGGTGGCGTCGCAGTACACGATGGCCGCGCCGCTGCAGCCGATCTCCGGCATCTGGTGATCGAAGGAGTCGGTGACGCCGGCCAGGCCCCAGTCGTTGACCAGGAGCTCGATGGCGCCGGTGCACTGCGCCCCGGCGCCGTTGCCCACGCGAGGACCGAAGCCGCAGAACTTCTGCTTTCCGGGCCGTTCGTGGGCGGCGCCGAAGAAGCCGCCGCTGCCTTCCAGGAACGTGTCGGGCACCCCGACGGTCTCGAAGAGCGCCTCGGCGTTGCAGCTCATGCCACCGCTGTTCTGGTACGTGTTGCTGGCCGTGATGCTCGCCGTGCCGCGCCATCGAAGCGCCGGCTCCTTGTTGCAGGTGACTGCGAGCGCGGTGCCCCGGGTGGTGGCCAGCGTGATCTTCTTCACTCCAGACACGGTGCCGACGCCGTCGAAGTCGGCATACCGGTCGGTGGCGACGTCGGCGACGCCGGTCCCGGCGGCGAAGAGCGCGTCGAAGGGCTGGTCGTCGTAGAAGGGGTACATGCGCTGGTGGCGCGGGGCCGTCGCTTCCCACAGGGCGCTGTTGGCCGCCTCGTGGACCTTGAGCGAGAGCCACCCGGCCTCGGCGAAGTGGATGCCGAAGAGCAGCACGGTGATGAAGACGATCGAGCCCAGCGCCAGCTCGACCGTCGCCTGACCTCGCCGAGCCGTGCGGGGAATCAATGGAGCCCCTTGAAGCCGCCGTTGACCACCATCTCCCGGTAGACGTCGGCCTGCCAGGTGTGGGCCGGCTGGAAGTAGGTGGTGTCCACGTCTTGCACGTCGCTCGAACTCGGCTGCGGCACGTTGGTGTCGCGATCGACGTCGGCCGGAACCAGCGTCGCCCGCCAGAACGGGTTGAGGAGGTTGGGGAACTCCTGCCACCGATCGCCCGGGTTGGGCTGGCGGCGGTGGTAGTACGTCATGCCCGTCGCGAACGCGGACGCCTTGGAGATGTCGATGTTCTGGCTGACGAGCCGCTCGCCCCGGTTGTCGAAGCGAGAGCCGGTGGGGCTGAAGTGGAAGTCGAAGTTGAGCTCCCAGGGCCGCTGGACCTGGGTGTAGTCGCGCTCCAGCGCCACCACGACCTTGGGCTGTCCGTTGGCGTCGTTGGTCGGGCCGGCGTTGAAGTTCGAGGTGCGCACCCACACGCTCGGGCAGTTCGGCTGGCAGCTGCCCATGGTGTGGCGATCTTTCGGAGGGCGGTTGTCGGGGTTGGGCACGGGATCCCAGGTGTGCTCGTCGGCGTTGTCGTCGATGTGGGTGGATACCAGTCGGGAGATGGCCGGCTTCCCCAGGTTGGTCGCGCTGCACGCGCCACCTGGAGCGACCAAGGTGATGGTCACCGCATTTCCGCTGTGGTCGTCGCCGAAGGCGATCTGCCGGGAGTTGACGCCTTCGAGCCCGTCGGCCCAGTAGCCCTCGCCTACCGGTGGGGTGAGGGCCAGCGTCTGGATGCCGGCGATGCTGGTGCGAATGGCGTCGAACCGCGCCTGGAGCGCCGCGGGGACCACGCCCCGGAACCTGAGAAAGGCATCGGTGCGACTTCCGAGCGCGGCGTCCCGCATGCGGTCGCCCCACTCCGAGTTGCGGCAGAGCCCGGACCCGGTGCCCGGGGAGCCCGCCGGGCACCCAGCTTCTCGGCGGCTGACTCCGTTGGGGCCCTGGTTGCCCGGCCCTTCGATGACCTTGACCCCGGGCAACTGCGCGCGGGCGACCATGGCCTTCGCCATGAGCTGGTTGCTGCGCTCGAAGAACAGCCGCACGGTCATGTCGTCGTGAATCTGATCGCGCATGGCGCCGATGGCCCCTTGAACGCTCTGAGCCTCATCGCCTGCGTTGTCGTCCATCTTGTCCCAGTTGGGTCCGACGATGAATCCGCCGTTGAGCTCGAGGTCGAGCCGGTTGGTCAGATTGATCGCAGGCGTCGTCACGTTGCAGCCACTGTTGGTGTGGCCGCTCAAGGACTGCATCTCGGTGGCCTGCTGGTGTGCGGCACCGAGGGCCGCCCGGGTGTAGCTGGTCCAGTCGATCAGGCTCTCGTCAGCGGCCATGGTCACCCACTGCGCGACCTGGACCCGGTTGAGCAGCGCGGCGTTGTTGTAGGCGCGCGCGTTCACCACCGCGCTGGAGTACGCAGCGGCGTCGGCGAGCGTCTGCAATTCGTGGTTGTCCTTCACCCGCGAAGCGATACCCAGGGTGGTGGTCACCATCAGGGTGATCAGGAACAACCCCATGGTGAGCAGCACGAGGTTCTGGCCGCGAGGAGCGCTCATGGGAACACCGGGGCCGGCGTGCAGTGGGGCGTGATGAAGTTGGCGTTTCGCGGCGGCGTCATCATGTGCATCGACGCGCTGGCGACGATGGGGAAGCTGTACTGCTGGGCGTTGAAGCGCCCGAGGAACTCCGCAGCGATGGGGCCCGCGAGCGTGGTCGCGCTCGGCTCCTTGGTCCAGGTCGCGTTGGTGACGGGCATGGTGGGGTTGGCGGCCGAGTACGCGCCGAGCCCGAAGTACGCCCGCAGCATGTTGGCCATCACCCAGTTGGCGAAGGGGATGCGCATCGGCATCCAGTAGACGAAGCGCGCGTCGAGCCGGTACCCCGACTGGAGCGTGGGCGGTACGCCCCGCATCACCGGATCCGGGTCGTCGAAGTCGTCCTCCGACAGCGGGGTGACGTCGGCTGGAGTGGGCGAGACCCGGTAGATCCAGACGATCGCATTGTTGAGCGCTTGCTGGGTGGTGCCCTTCTTCACCACGTCGAGCGCCGGGTCGAACCCGTTCTGCCCCACGTGCCCCTGGGTGCGGGCGCGGAAGGCGTTGACGAACTTCTCCTGCGGCGTGCTGCCCGGGGTGGTGCTGCCGAGGAAGGTGGTGAAGCTCGGCAGCAGCGCGGCGATCGCGGCGTGGGTCATCGACACGCAGCTGCCGTGGTTCACCGAGCCGGCGCGCACCGCCTTGAACGCCGCGTGCTCGGCCATGATGCGGCCCTGCAGCAGCATGAAGAGCTGCAGGGTGCCGAGCAGCATGAACACCACCAGGGGCATGGTGATCGCCGTTTCCACCGCGGCCTGCCCTCGGGTGCGCATCCACCTCGAATTGTGCGGCCTGTCGCCCGGGGTGCACATCGGAAAACCGGACTCGCGCGGCCGGGTGGGTCATGGTGGGCAACTCTGGGCCGTGGTAGGGAAAGCACCCATGGCCGAGCTCGTCTTCTTCCGCCGTGGCGAAGAGGTGTTGCGGTTCAACCTCGACGAAAAGCGGGTGGTTCTGGGGCGCGGCGAGCGCTGCGAGGTGGTGATCCCCGACCCCGAGGTGTCGCGGCAGCAAGTGGCGGTCTCGGTCGACGCGGGCGGCGCCAAGGCGACCGATCTCTCGGGCAAGGGCACCATCGTCTCCGGCAAGCGGATCAGCACCGAGGTGGCGCTGGGCGACGGCGCGGAGATCGCGCTCGGCCAGTGGAAGGCGGTCTTCCGCACCGCGCGCCGCGACGAGGCGGAAGCCACCCACGTCGAGCAGGCGAAGACCCAGGTCGCGCCGCTGCCGTCGCCGCGGGTGGTCTCGGTGCAGGTCCGGGTGCGCACCGGCACCAAGGAAAAGGTGCACCGGCTGAGCAGCGACAGCTTCACCGTGGGCAAGGACCCGGGCAACGACCTGGTGCTCGACGACAAGTTCACCTCGGGCCGGCACCTCAAGGTGGCGCGCCGCGACGGCTACTTCCTGGTGGCGGACCAGGGCTCGACCAACGGCACCTGGCTGGGCAACGCGCGGGTCCACGAGGCCGAGGTGCCGCTGTTCTCGACCATCCGCGTGGGCGAGGCGCAGCTGACCATCGAGCCCAGCGGCTCGGGGGAACGGCGCGAGGCCTACTGCGGCATCATCGGCGACGACCCGTCGGTGAAGCAGCTCGCCGAGCTCATCGAGAAGGTGGCGCCGTCGAGCGCGGCGGTGGCCATCTTCGGGGAGTCGGGCACCGGCAAGGAGCTGGTGGCGAAGGCGGTGCACACCCGCTCGACGCGCAAGGACCGGGCGTTCATTCCGGTGAACTGCGCGGCGATCTCCAAGGAGCTCATCGAGAGCGAGCTGTTCGGCCACGAGAAAGGCGCCTTCACCGGGGCGATGACCGCCAACACCGGCGCCTTCGAGGAAGCCGACGGGGGCACGCTGTTCCTCGACGAGATCGGCGAGCTGCCGCTCGAGCTGCAGGCCAAGCTCCTGCGCGCGCTGGAGTCGGGGGAGATCAAGCGCGTCGGGGCGCCCCGCCCCATCCAGGTCGACGTGCGCATCGTGGCCGCCACCAACCGCGACCTGCTGCAGTCGGTGAAGCGCGGGGAGTTCCGCGAAGACCTCTACTACCGGCTGTGCGTGATTCCGCTGCACCTGGCGCCGCTGCGCAGCCGCCGCGGCGACATCGCGGCCATCGCCGAGCACTTCGTGAAGGCCTTCGCCCCCAAGGGGCAAGACGTGCGCTTCACCGCCGAGGCGCTGCACGCGCTGAGCGACCACCCGTGGCCGGGCAACATCCGCGAGCTGCGCAACGCGGTGCACCGCGCGCTCTTGCTGCGCAAGGGGCCGTACATCGACAAGGGCGACCTCACCTTCGACGTCGCCCGGCCGGCGTCGGGCGCGGAGCCTGGGCCGAGCCTCGAGGCGGGTGACGACGGCCAGCCGCTGGAAGCCCGGCTGCAGGCGGTGGAGAAGCAGCTCATTCTCGCCACGCTGCGCAAGCACGACGGCAACCGCGAGAAGGCCGCCCGCGAGCTCGGGGTGTCGCGCTCGGCGCTCTTCAAGCGCCTGAAGGACTGGGGCATCACCCACTCCGACGAGTAGTTCCGCCCTGACATCAAGGGCTTGGCACCCTGCCCCGCCAGGGGGCCGAGGCCGTCATAGATCGAGGCCGTCGCGCGTTCGTTTCACTGAACATGAGCGCGCTGCCCCCCATCGACGAGCTGTACCGGGCCCACCGGCGCCGGGCGCTGGCCATCGTGCGGCGCATCGTGAAGGACGCCGACGACGCCGAGGACGTGGTGCAGGAAGTCTTCGCCCGCCTGAGCTTCCAGAACGTGCGCTTCGACGGCAAGGCGGCGTGCAGCACCTGGCTGCACCGCATCCTCGTCAATTCCAGCATCAATGCGCTGCGCGCGCAGAAGCGCCGCGGCCGGCTGGAGTCGGGGCCCAACGAGACCGCCGACCCGCTCGACCAGGTGCTGCACGACGAGCGGCACCAGCAGTTCATGCGCGCGCTCAAGGTGCTCTCGCCGCAGCACCAGCAGCTGCTCACGCTGCGCGAGCTCAGGGGCATGAGCTACCCGGACATCGCGCGGGTGCTGCACCTGCCCGAAGGCACGGTGAAGAGCGCGCTCAACCGCGGCCGCACCAAGCTCCTGGAGGCGATGGCCAGCCAGGGCGTGGCGGTGACGCAGGTCGACCGGCCGTCGCTCTTCAAGCCGGCGCCGACGCCGGGCCGGTCGCTGCGCCGGACCGGCTAGAACCCGAAGCCCTTGCAGCTCACCGGCGGGTGGTTGCGGTCCTGGTACCGCAGACCGGCGTCGGTGACCGCCGCGGGCTCGAACTGGCCATCGATGACCACGCCGCCGTCGGCGACCTGGTACGCCCGGGTCACCGCGGAGCCGTCGCGCTGATACTGGTTGGGCACCTCGACCAGGGTCACCCCGCCATCGCCGTGAAAGTCGAAGAGCACCCGGCTGTCGACGCCGAAGCCGTCCCACGTGCCGAGGATGTCCTTCGACAGCACTCCCGTCACGGTGGCCGACCGCGCCACGCAGTCGGTCGACGCGCCGCAGGCCGCGAGCGCCATCACCACCACCACCGCCACCACCACCAGTCCGACGCGCATGAGCCTCTCCTCCCGCCGCGAGCCGGCGGGGTCAGGTGCAGCGCGGGGCGGCAGTGCAGCGGGCGTACCAGGGCCGCGCTCCCTCGGGAGCACCGGGGGCGTCCGCATCCGGCGCAGCGACACCCGGGTCAGCGTGCCTCGGGAAGCCGACAGTCCACCTGGTGTGGCAGCGACGCCCTACTCGTCGCCCTTCTGGCCGACGAACTGGTCGCCCTTCTCGCGGAAGAGCACGTTGAAGGTGGTGAGCGAGCCGTAGCAGCGGGTGACGTACTGCTGCATCTCGACCTTCTCGGCGTCGGACAGCTTGGGGTGGCCGTTGATCTTCTGCTCGAGGGTGCGCAGGCGGTCGCGCACCATCACCACCTTGTGGAAGAGCGCGTCGATGGGCAGCTCCTTCGACTGGAGCGCCTTGTCGCCGGGCACCAGCTGCACCGACCCGCCGGTCCACTTCGCGGCGAGGGGCACGTCGGCGAGGCCGCTGGCCTCGAGGAACACTTCCATCAGCTCGGCCTTGGTCATGGTCTCGCCTCCGAGATCGATCTGCTGCTGGTGGTCTTCCGGACGGATGGGGTCCGCCGCGGACAGGAAGGTGGCGGCGCCGGCGCGGCGCACGGTGGGGCCGATGTTGCCCAGGGCGACCCGGCGCGCGGCCTTCTGGGCGGCCTGGGCTTCCTCGACCTTCTGGCCCCGGGCCTTGAAGCCGTCGCAGATGGGGGCGGTGCCGGGGAAGAGGTTGCGCTGGGGCTGCAGCCGGCAGGGGCCGACCCAGCCCTTGGCGGGCTCGTGGGAGATGGGCGACCACAGCTTGCAGTTGCCGCAGACCTGTTCCCCCGGGCCGAAGACTGGCAGCGGCGGCGGCGCGGGTTCGTCGGCCATGCAGGCCGGGGCTTATGCCCCAAGGGCCGCCCGGAAGAAACCTCGGGGGCCTCGTTTCGAGGGCGGCTGACGCCGGCCTTTCCTTTGGGGGGTGAGATTGCTATGCGCGCGCGCGCCATGGCACAGATCCCCCTCGACCACATTCGCAACATCGGCATCTCGGCCCACATCGACTCCGGGAAGACGACGCTCACCGAGCGCATCCTCTTCTACACGGGTCGCATTCACGCCATTCACGAGGTCCGCGGCAAGGACGGCGTGGGCGCGAAGATGGACTCGATGGATCTCGAGCGCGAGAAGGGCATCACCATCCAGTCGGCGGCGACCTACTGCCTGTGGAACGGCCTCGCCGGCAACGGCAACCGGGAGATGATCAACATCAACATCATCGACACCCCGGGACACGTGGACTTCACCATCGAGGTGGAGCGCGCGCTCCGCGTGCTCGACGGCGCGATCCTGGTGCTCGACTCGGGCAAGGGCGTGCAGAGCCAGTCGATCACGGTCGACAAGCAGATGAAGCGGTACGGCGTGCCGCGCATCGCCTACGTGAACAAGATGGACAACCCGGGCGCGAACTACGACCGCGTCGCCGAGATGCTCAAGGAGAAGCTCGGCCACCACCCGGTGAAGCTCCAGATCCCCATCGGCGCCGAAGAGAAGTTCTCGGGCATCATCGACCCCATCATCGGCAAGGCGTTCTACTTCGACGGTGAGAACGGCGAGAACATCCGCGAGGAGCCGATTCCCGCGGAGTACGCCGAGCTGGCGAAGGAGCGCCGCCAGGAGATCTACCAGGGCGTCGCCGACGTCGACGACATCCTCGCGGAGAAGTTCCTCAACGAGGAGCCGGTCTCCGACGCGGAGCTGCGCGCCGGCATCCGCCGCGCGACCCTGAAGCTCAAGATGACCCCGGTGATGTGCGGCTCGGCGTTCCGCAACAAGGGCGTGCAGCTGCTGCTCGACGGCGTCTCGCTGTACCTGCCGAACCCGATGGAAGTGCAGAACATCGGCCTCGACCAGACCAAGAACGAAGAGAAGGTCGCGCTGGACAGCGACCCCAAGAAGCCGTTCGTCGGCCTGGCGTTCAAGCTCACCCAGGACAAGTACGGGCAGCTGACCTACTTCCGCATCTACCAGGGCACGCTCGCCGCGGGCGACACCATCCTCAACACGTCGAACCAGCTGCGAAAGGTTCGCGTTCCGCGAATGTTCCGCATGCACTCCGACGACCGTGAGGAAGTGACCACGGCGACCGCGGGCGACATCGTGGCGCTCTACGGCATCGAGGCCAGCTCGGGCGAGACGTTCACCGACGGCAAGATGAACGTGACCATGACGTCGATGCACGTGCCGGCAGCGGTGATCTCGCTGGCCATCGCGCCCAAGGACCGCTCGGCGGAGCAGAACTTCTCCAAGTCGCTCAACCGGTTCACCAAGGAAGACCCCACCTTCCGCGTGCACCAGGACGAGGAGTCGGGCCAGACCATCATCAGCGGCATGGGCGAGCTCCACCTCGAGATCTACATGGAGCGCATGCGTCGCGAGTACAACTGCGACACGGTGGCCGGCAAGCCGCAGGTGGCGTACCGCGAGACCATCACCCAGCGCGGCGAGTTCAACTACACCCACAAGAAGCAGACGGGTGGCTCGGGCCAGTACGCGAAGGTGTGCGGGTTCGTGGAGCCGCTGCCGAGCGACGCGGTGGAGCAGTACGAGTTCGTCGACGAGATCGTCGGCGGCGCGATTCCCCGTGAGTTCATCTCGGCCTGCGACAAGGGCTTCCGTGAGGCGATCAAGAAGGGCTCGCTCATCGGGTTCCCGGTCGTCGGGGTGCGCTGCACCATCAACGACGGCGGCGCGCACGCGGTCGACTCCAGCGAGCAGGCGTTCCGCACCGCGGCGCTGATGGGCTTCCGCGAAGGCTACGCGGCCGCCAAGCCGGTGGTGCTGGAGCCGATCATGAAGGTCGAGGTCGAGGCTCCGACCGAGTTCCAGGGCTCGGTGGTCGGCCAGGTGAACCAGCGGCGCGGCGTGATCCTCGAGACCGGTTCGTCCGACGGGAACGTGGTGGTGGTGGCCGAGGTGCCGCTGAACAACATGTTCGGCTACTCGACCGACCTGCGCTCGGCGACCCAGGGCAAGGGCAACTTCACCATGGAATTCGCCAAGTACTCCCCCGTTCCCAAGAACGAGCAGGAGGAGATGGTGAAGAAGCACCGCGAGAAGATGGCGGCCGAGGCGGCGGCGCGGAAGTAACGCGTCGCAGCCGTTCGTCGTCGGGGGCGCAGCACCTCACAGCAAGAAACCGGAGCTCACATGGCCACTTCGTTCCGTTCCGTGCCGGAGATGCTGCTCCACCGCATCACCGCGACGCCGCAGGCGACCGCCTACTCGTACCCTGAAGGGTCGGGCTGGAAGCAGGTCACCTGGAAGGAGTTCGGCGAGCAGGTGAAGGCGGTCTCGCTCGGCCTGCGCGCGCTGGGCCTCAAGGACGAGGAGCGCGTCGCCATCATCTCCGGCACCCGGTACGACTGGGTGGTGGCGGACATGGGCATTCTCTGCGGCGGCGGGGCGACCACCACGGTCTACCCGTCGAACACCGCGGAGGAGACCGGCTACATCCTCAAGGACTCGGACACGGTCATCGCCATCGCGGAGACGCAGGCGCACCTGGACAACCTGGTGGCGCAGCGCGCGAACCTGCCGAAGCTGAAGCACGTGGTCACCTTCGACGGCAAGGCGAGCGCCGACGGCTGGGTGATGACCTGGGCCGACCTGATGGCCAAGGGCAAGGCGTCGACCGAGGACTGGGCGGGCATCTGCAAGGCGGTGAAGAGCGACGCCATCGCCACGCTCATCTACACGTCGGGCACCACCGGCAAGCCCAAGGGCGTGGTGCTGACGCAGGACTGCTGGGTCTACGAGGCCGAGGCGATCGACGAGCTGCGGCTGCTGCTGCCCGACGACGTGCAGTACCTCTGGCTGCCGCTGGCGCACTCGTTCGGCAAGGTGCTGGAAGTGGCGCAGCTCAAGATCGGCTTCCACACCGCGGTCGACGGCCGGGTGGACAAGCTGGTCGAGAACCTGGCGCAGGTGAAGCCGACCTTCGTGGCGGCCGTGCCCCGCATCTTCGAGAAGGTCTACAACAAGGTCGTGCAGGGGGCGAAGTCGGGCGGCGGCGCGAAGTGGGCGATCTTCAAGTGGGCGATCGAGGTCGGCAAGCAGGTCTCGGCGCTGAAGCAGCAGCGGCAGCCGGTGGGTGGCCTGCTGGCGCTGAAGAACGCCATCGCGACCAAGCTGGTGTTCTCGAAGCTGCAGCAGCGCTTCGGTGGCCGCCTGCGCTACTTCGTGTCGGGCAGCGCGCCGCTGTCGCGGGAGATGGCGGAGTTCTTCCACGCCTGCGGCATCCTCATTCTCGAAGGCTACGGGCTGACCGAGACGAGCGCGGCCTCGGTGGTGAACCGGCCGGAGTCGTTCAAGTTCGGCACGGTGGGCCCGCCGGTGCCGGGCACGCAGCTCAAGATCGCGGAAGACGGCGAGATCCTCCTCAAGAGCCGGGGCGTGATGCGCGGGTACCACAACCTGCCCGACGCCACGGCCGAGATGCTGAAGGACGGCTGGCTGTACACCGGCGACATCGGCGAGGTCGACGCGCAGGGCATCTTGCGCATCACCGACCGCAAGAAGGACCTCATCAAGACGTCGGGCGGCAAGTACGTGGCGCCGCAGCACATCGAAGGCAAGCTGAAGGCGCTGTGCCCGTACATCAGCCAGGTGCTGGTGCACGGCAACAACCGCAACTTCTGCTCGGCGCTGGTGGCGCTGGACCCGGAGTCGATCACCGCGTGGGCGCGGGAGAACGGCGTCGCGGGCAACTACGCGCAGATCGTCAAGGACCCCAAGGTCCACGCGATGCTGAAGCCCTTCTTCGATCAGCTCAACGGCAGCCTGGCGAACTACGAGTCGGTGAAGAAGTTCGCGGTGCTGCCGCAGGACCTGACGCAGGAAGCGGGCGACCTCACGCCGAGCCTGAAGCTCAAGCGCAAGGTCGTCGAGGGCAAGTACAAGGACCTGCTCGACGGCTTCTACGCGGGCAACGTCGCCGACGTCTGAGTCTCGCCGGGGTCGGGCACACTGCTCTCCGTGCCCATCCCGGTCCGCGGCCGGCCCGTCCGTCTCGTCCGTCCCCGTCCAGCATCCGAAGCCCCGTGAACGACCCCGAACCCGAACCCGTCCTGGCGGGTCTTCGCGCCGGGCGTGCTCCACCTCGCCCCAGGTGAGCGCGCCCGCTCAGCCGTACGCGCGCACCGCGAACACCACGGTGAGCGTCGCGCCGATGGCGATGACCACGCCCTTGAGCCGCCTGACGTCGGTCTTCTTCGCCGCGGCGGTGCCGACGAACCCGCCGACCACCCCGCCCGCGGTGATGATCGCCGCTGCCTGCAGGTGAACGACCCCGTTCCAGAAGAACACCGCCACCGCGACCCCGTTGATCGCCACGGCGAGCATGTTCTTGAGGCCGTTCATCGCGTGGAGATCCTTCATCCCCAGGAGCGCGAAGGTGGCGAGCATCATGAGCCCCATCCCTCCGCCGAAGTAGCCGCCGTAGATGGCGATGATCAGCTGCGCGAGCGCCACCGCCGCGGGTGAGGCGTACCCCGACGCGAGAAAGCGCATCCTCAGCCGCTCGCCGAACGCGAAGCTCAGGGTGGCGAAGAGGATCAGCATCGGTAGCACCACCACGAAGACGGACTGGGGTGTCTTGACGAGCGTGAGGGCTCCGATGCCTCCACCCAGCAGGCTGAGCGGCGTGAGCCAGGCGAGCTGGCGACGGGTGCCTGCGAGGTCGTGGCGGTAGCCGAAGGCACTCGCGATGGCCGCGGGGACGAGGCCGACCGTGCCGGTGGCATTGGCGCCGATGGGGTCGAGCCCGGCGAAGACCAGGCCGCTGTAGGTGAGCAGGCTGCCCCCGCCCGCGATGGCATTGATGGCGCCGGCCAGCACGCCACTGAGCACCAGCACCGCCACGTCGAGCGCGCGCATCGTGTGACGGCCTATAACGTCGGGCGACATGGCGTCCTCCAGGATCGACGTGGCAGCGCAGCGCGCCCGGGCGCTCGGAGGCCTGCCCACGCTGCGGCCCGCCGACGGCGTGCGGCGCACGGTCCGGGTGGCCATCGGCGACCCTCAGGCACCGCTGGAACGGGTGCTGGCGAGCCTGGACCACCACGGCCTGCTGGGCGACGACGGGCGCCTTCGCCCGGAGGTGTTCCTGGTCTCGATGGGCGACCACTTCGACTTCGGCCCGGCGGCCCAGCGGCGCACCGCGGCGGCCGACGGTCTGGCGTTCCTGTCGTTCCTCGCGGACCACCCGGCCGATCAGACGGTCATCATCCTGGGCAACCACGACCTGGTGCGGGTGGGCGAGCTGCACGGGTTCGACGAGGCGACCTTCGCGCGCGCGCAGGCACAGGCCGACCTGGCGTACCGGGGCGGAGAGGTCGACCCGGCGCTGGAAGCCCGCTTCCTCGCCGACTGGCCGATGGTGAGCGACGCGGAGGCGCTGGCCCGCGACTTCTCGGCGTTCGCCCCCGCGCAGCGGGCTCTGGTCGAGCAGCTGCTGCGGGCGGGCCGGGCGCAGCTCGCGTTCGCGGCGTCGGAGCGGGTGGTGCTGACCCACGCGGGCCTCACGGTGCACGACTTCACCCAGCTGGGGCTCCCGGCGCCCACCACCGCGCCCGAGATCGAGCGGGCGCTGGCGGGCTTCCTCGACGGGCGGGTGTCGGCGTGGCGTTCGGGCCCGCTCGACCTCGCGCCGCTGCACCTCGCGGGCACCGCCGCGTCGGGCGTGGGCCGCGGCATCCTGTTCCAGCGCCCGGCGCACCCTTCGACCGGCGAGCCGGAGCTGTTCGAAGGGCCACCCCGCCGGAGGTTCGACCCCCGGTGGCTCTTGCCCGGGGTGACCCAGGCCATCGGCCACATCCGCGACGCCAAGTGCCGCACGCTGCTCGGCCCGTGGGTCCAGGGAGCGCCCGCGGGCGACGGCCCGCTGCGCAGCCTCACCAGCACCGGGACCGACGTCACCTACCGCGCGGGCGTGGTGCCCGGCGCGTCGCTCGTCTTCCTCGATGGCGGCATGAGCCACAGTCTGCCCGAGCGGTACCAGCTGCTGGACCTCGACCGTCTGGCGCCTGCGGAGCCCCTGCCCCGATGAAGCGACTCCTGCTGCTGAACGTGCTGGTGCTGTCCGGCTGCGCGACCCTCACGGCGCCCAAGTCGCTGTGGCTGACGGTGGAGAGCGAGCCTGCGGGCGCGGAGATCCGCGTCGACGGGGTGCCCGCGGGCACCACGCCCGCCACGGTCGAGCTGCGCAAGAGCCGCGAGACGCCGCTGGTCCAGCTCGCGATGCCGGGCCGTGCGCCCGCCACCTGCCCGGTGCGCACCTCGGCCGGCGGGGGCTACGTGGTGGCCGACACGCTCATGTGCGTCTTCCTCTTTCCGTTCGGGTGCGTCGCCTTGATCGACGCCAACGGCGCGTGGAACGAGCTCGTGCACGAGCGTTGTGCGCTGGTGCTCTCACCGGGCGCAGACGGCCGTGACGGGTACGTTCCCTCGACGAGCGACCTACCGGCGCCGCCGGTCGAGGTGATTCCGCCGAGCCTCTGAGGCGCGCGAGGAACGGCGGCCTGGGCCGGGACGCTCGAGCCAGGCGGCCTCACCGCGGCCCGGCGCATCGGCCACCAGCTGCCGGGGGGCGCGCAGCACGGCGTCGTTCAGCGCCAGCACCCGGGCGACCGACTGGCGGCGATCTTCGGGCCAGGAACGGGGCAGCCGCCGCAGCGCCGCCGCCGGGTCGGCCTCGAGCCCGAGCTGGGCGCCCACGGCGGCGAGCAGCACCTGCCGGCCGGCGTCGTCGTCGCCCGAGCCACCGGTCCGCTCCTGCCGCGCGAGCGAGGACAGCGGCGTGATTCCCGGGAGCGCGGCGGGCGCTCCCGACGCGACGAAGGCCGCCGCCGTGCGCAGGCACTCGAGTGCGTC
>JAIBBQ010000294.1 GCA_019694595.1 Myxococcaceae bacterium | reverse complement strand
TCGCTCGCCGCCACCGCCGCGCCGCCGAGCCACCGCAGCGCCGTGCGCGGCCGCGCCGAGAGCACCGAGGCGAGCAGCCCGGAGGCCGCCACCAGCGTCACCACCCACGCGCGAGCCGCGAGGTGCGCCGCGTCGGTGGCCCCGGCGAGGAGCAGCGCCCCCGCGGACGCCGCCACCAGCCCCAGCAGCACCGCCGACAGCGTCAGCGCGTCCTGCCGCGGAGAGCCTTCGGGCTTCTCCACTGCCATCGCCTGGCGCAGCGCCTCGAGGCCAGCCGGCTTGCCGGTCGAGAGCCCCTTGAGCGCGTCGTCGAGCCGGCCGCTCATGCCGCCTCCAGGTGCTTCAAGAGCTCGCGCAGCTTCTCGTAGCCCCGGTGCGCGCGGATCCGCGCCGCGGTGGACGAAACGCCCAGCACCTGCGCCACTTCCTCGAAGTCGAGCCCCTGCACCTTGTGCAGCACCACCGCCTCGCGCTGCGACGCGGGCAGCTTGTCCAGCGCGCGGGAGATCTCGTCCTTCAGCCCCTGGTCCGGCATCGCCGGCTCCACCGCGTGCTCGCGCAGCTCGTCGTCCTGCACCTCGACGCCCTTCGCCTGGCGCCGCAGGGTGTCCAGCGCCGCGTTGCGCGCGATGGTGAACAGCCACGGCGCCACCTTGGTGCCCGGCTCGTACCGGTTCGCCGACCGCATCACCGACACGAAGGTCGTCTGGAGCAGGTCCTGCGCCGCTGCGTCGCTCCGCGTCATCGCCTTCAGGTACGCGGTGACGTTCGGCGAGTGACGCACGTAGAGCGTCTCCAACGCGGTCCTGTCGCCGGTGCGGTACGCCTCCATGAGCTCCTCGTCGGTGGGCTCGTTCATCGACCCACCCCACTTACGAGCTTCCGGGGGACCTTGTTTCACCGAGGTGCAAGGTTTCGTGACCCCTGGGGTTTTCGCCTACACTCCTCGGGGTATGCCCAAGGGGCTCCTCCAGACCGCGTACGAGCGCCTGCAGCCGCGGCCGAGCGCCCCGCCCCTCTACCGGCCTCGCGCCAGCACCCTGCAGCTCGAGCAGTGGGTGCTCAAGCCCGACTGGGTGCTCGACGGCACGCCCCAGGTCCGGGGAAAGATCCTCACCAGCGCGAGCGACGGCCGCACCCAGTCCGGCGTCTGGGAGTGCGTGGGCCCCACCCGCTTCCGCTACATCTTCGACGTCGACGAATCCGTCTTCGTCACCGACGGCCACGCGGTGGTCGAAGCCGACGGCACCCGCCTCGAGCTGGGCCCCGGGGACGCCGCCTACTTTCCCGCGGGGCTGAGCTCGGTGTGGACCGTGCCCGAGCGCGTGCGCAAGAACTTCACCGTGAGCGCGGTGAGTCGCCCCCGGATGCTCCTGCGCCGGCTGCGCATGGCGCTCACCCTGGTCGCGCTGGCCTTCGCCGCCCCCGCGGGCCTCGACGACCTGGACGACGTCGACTTCGACGACGCCCAGCTGAAGCTCGTCGGCGCCTGACGCCGGCCGAACTTCCGCCTCCCGGCGGCCACCTCTGCTATCCGCGCCGCCATGGTCCTTCCCGTCCTGGCGCTCTGCCTCGCGGCCGCGCCGCCCGCCGCCTCCGCGTTCCCCTTCCCCGCCACCGTCACCAAGCTCCCCAATGGGCTGACCGTGGCGCGGGTGCCCGCGTCGTCCCCCGGCCTCGCCGCCTACTACTCGGTGGTGCGCACCGGCTCGCGCAACGAGGTGGAAGCGGGCCTCACCGGCTTCGCCCACTTCTTCGAGCACGTGATGTTCAAGGGCACCAAGGCCTGGCCCGAAGGCTCGCGCGGCAACCTGCTCGGGTCCTTGGGCTTCTCGGAGAACGCGTACACCAGCGACGACGTCACCGTGTACCACGTGAGCGGACCCACCTCGTCGCTCGAGAAGCTCATCGAGCTCGAGGCCGACCGCTTCCTGAACCTCGACTTCTCGGAAGAGACCTTCCAGACCGAGGCCAAGGCGGTGCTCGGCGAGTACCACAAGAACGCCGCCAGCCCCGGGCTCAAGATCGAGGAGACGCTCAACGCCGCGGCCTTCGCCAAGCACACCTACCGGCACACCACGCTGGGCTTCTACGAGGACATCAAGGCGATGCCCACGCGGTACGCCTACTCGAAGGAGTTCTTCAAGCGCTGGTACACGCCCGACAACGTCATCGTCTTCGTGGTCGGCGACTTCGACGACGCCAAGGTCATGGAGTGGATGCAGAAGTACTACGGCCCCTGGAAGGGCACCGCCGCCAAGGTGGTCATTCCCCAGGAGAGCGCCGTCAAGGGCAAGGACGTGAAGCTGGAGTGGGACAAGCCCACGCTCCCGCGCGCCTACCAGGCGTGGATCACCCCTGCCGCCTCGCTCACCGCGAAGGACGCCGCCGTCGCCGAGGTGCTCGGCGAGTACCTGGTCGGTGAGACCTCGCCCACCTTCAAGTCGCTGGTGCTCGAGCAGCAGCTCGTCGAGCACCTGGGCGCCGACAGCTCGCCGCACCGCGACCCCGCGCTCTTCACCCTCGCCGCCACCTTGAAGGCCGAGAAGGACCGCGACGCGGTCAACGCCGCGCTCACCGCCGCGGTGAAGGAACTGCAGGCCGGCAAGGTCGACGCCGCCCGCGTGGAAGCCATTCGCTCCCACTCCCGCTACGCGCTGCTCATGGGCCTGGAGACGCCGGATCAGATCGCCGACCACCTCGCGTACATGGCCGGCGTGCTCGGCTCGCCGCAGGCCGCCGCCACCTTCCAGCAGCAGCTCTCGCAGGTCGAGCCCAAGGACCTCGTCGCCTACGCGAAGAAGCACCTCACCGCGGCGCGCCGCAACACCCTCGCCTTCTCCGCCGGAGCCGCCAAGTGATCGCCCTCGCACTCGTCCTCGCCGCCACCGCCGACGCCGGCCTCAAGCCGGGCCTTGCGGCCCATGCCCCCGAGCCGGTCGCCGCCCGCGCCTTCGCCGCCACCACGCCGCTGCAGCTTCTGACGCTGCCGTCGAAGACGCCCATCGTCTCCATCCGCCTGGTCTTCAAGGCCGGCTCGGTCGACGACCCCAAGGGCAAGGAAGGCCTCACCGCGCTCACCACCCGCCTCATCCTCGAAGGCGGCACCGAGAAGCTCACCGGCGCGCAGCTGCGCGAAGCGCTCTTCCCCATGGCCGGGCAGATCGGCGGCGACACCGACAAGGACCTCACCGCCTTCGCCGGCCGCGTGCACCAGGAGAAGCTCGACGCCTTCCTCGCGCTCTTCTCCGACGTGCTGCTGCACCCGCGCTTCGACCCCAAGGAGCTCGAGCGCCTGCGCGACTCCGCGCTCAACACCGTGCAGGTGCGCCTGCGCCAGGAGAACGACGAGGAGCTCGGCAAGGTCTCGCTCGACGCTCTGCTCTACGCGGGGCACCCGTACCGCCACGCCGTGGTGGGCACCGCCCAGGGCCTCAAGGCCATCACCCTGGACGACGTGAAGGCCCAGGCCGCCAAGCTCTTCAGCCAGGACCGCGCGGTGCTCGGCATCGCCGGTCCGGTCGACGAGGCGCTGTCCGCCAAGGTGGTCGCCGCCTTCCAGGGCCTGCCCGCCAAGGGCGCCCCGGTGACCGAGCTGCCCAAGGCGAGCGGCATCCACGGCCAGAGCGTCATCGTGCAGCGCGACACCCTGTCCACCGCGGGCTCCTTCGGCTTCACCTGGAACCTGCGCCGCGGCGACCCCGACTTCTTCGCGGTGGCGCTCGCGCTCTCGTACCTCGGCGAGCACCGCCAGCAGCACGGCGTGCTCTTCGACGAGCTGCGCGAGAAGCGCGGCCTCAACTACGGCACGTATTCGTACCCCGAGCACTTCCGCCAGGAAGGCGGCTCAATGCTGCCCATGGTGAACTCGCTGCGCCGCCAGCAGGACATGACGGTGTGGCTGCGCCCGGTTGAGCCGCAGAACGGCGCCTTCGCCACCCGCGGCGCCACCTACTTCGTCAACGCGCTGCTCACCCAGCCCATGCCCAAGGACCGCTTCGAGACCGCGCGCGGCTTCCTCATCGGCGCCACCCGGCTGCGCGAGCAGAAGGACCAGCGCCGCCTCGGCCAGGCCATCGACGACCTGCTGTCGGGCACGCCCGGCTTCTACGAGCAGTTCCGCGCCGCGCTCGAGAAGCTCACCCCCGAGCAGGTCCAGGCCGCCGCGAAGAAGGTGCTGTCCATCGACCGGCTCAACTACGTCTTCGTCACCAAGGACGCCGACGCGCTCAAGGCCGCCATCACCTCCGCCGGGCCCAACCCCATCAGCTACCCGTCGCCCAAGCCGAAGGACGTGCTCGACCTCGACCCGGCGCTCGCCTCGCAGCCCTTGCCCATCACCAGCGTGACGGTGCTGCCGGCGAGCGGCGTGATGGAGCAGTAGGCGTCGAACTCAGCCCTTCATCGGGCCGCGGAACTTCTTCGCTTCCACCGCCGCGGGCGCGCCCTTGGGCACCGGCGCCTGCGCTGCCTTGGCCGCCCCGAGGCGGTCGCCCACGGCCCGCGCGGCATCGACGGTGCGCGCGGTGGCGTCGAGGCTCCGCTCGCCGAGGACCTTCTCGAAGCGTGGCTTGAGCTCGACGATCAGCTGGATCAGCGCCTCGCCCACCTTGGTCTCGTGGAGGTTGCCGCCGATGTACTCGGCGAGGGCCGCCACGCCTTCGGCGGCTTCACGCAGCTTGTACACGTCCTTCTCGGCCGCGAGCACCGCGCGCGCCTGGGCGAGAGCGGCCGGGTTGGCGGTGACCTTCCCGTCGGGCGAGATCAACTGCTCGATGAGCCAGTCGGAGAGCTGCGCGGAGGAACCTGGGGGAGTGGGAGCCATCGCGCCGGAGTGTACTCACGACTGCGCCGCCGTGACGGCCCCGCATAAGGGTCGCCAGGCGGCGCTGCTGCGAAGCGTCAGAACTTGCCGTGGATCGGCCGGTCGGCCGTGGGGGCCTTCTTCGGCGCCGCCTGCTTCATCACGTCCATGATGGCGCTGATCGCGTTGCCGGGCGGGGTCCACGCCCACCACCCGTGCTTGTTCGCGGTCCCCTTGTAGGTGTTGACCAGCTCCTTCGCCGTGGTCAGGGGGTTCGTCGTCACCGTGTGCTTGAGCCCCGCCAGTTCCAACTTCGCAATGTGGCCGATGCCGTGCGCGATGCCCTTGAGAAAGCCCATGGTCGTGCTCCTTGGTGTGCTGCGAGAGAGTTCTCCGCCGGAGCACCGAGCGCCGGGGCCAGACACTTCTCATCCATTGCGAATTCCGGGCCCGGGCGAACCGGCCGACAGCTCAGCGACTCGGGGCCAGGAAACGTCATGGCCAGCGCACCGCTGTCACCTGGCGCGTGACACCCTGGGCCCCCCGGAAACCCGCGTCAGAACTTGCCGTGGATGGGGCGGTCGGCCGTGGGGGCCTTCGGCGCCGCCTTCTTCATCACGTCCAGGACGGTCATGAGCTGGTTGCCCGGCGGGGTCCACGCCCACCACCCGTGCCGGTCGGCCGTCTTCTTGTAGCCGCCGACGATGGCCTTCGCGGTGGTGAGGGGGTTCGTCGTCGCGATCTTGCCCAGCCCCTTCAGCTCCGCCTTCGCCAGCTTGCCGACGCCGTCCGCGATGCCCTTGAGAAAGCCCATGGTCGTGCTCCTTGGTGTGCTGCGAGAGAGAGAGTTCTCCGCCGGTGCGCTGCGCGCCGGGGACACTCACATTCTCATCGCGTGCGAATTGTCCGCCCCCGGCGAGAACACCAACGAAGCTGATCCCTCGTGGGCCCGGAGAAGCGTCATCGCTCGCGCACCACCGTCACCTGCCGTGTGACACCTCGGACCGGGGCCCTGGGCTTCCTCCCGCCAGGAATGCGACTTGTCCCGTGCTGTGCATCAGGAGAGGTGGAGGTCGTTCACGTGAACCACGCCTGGCTTCGCCCGCTGCTCGTCCCGTGTCTGCTGTCCATCGCTTCGGTCGGCTGCGGGAAGCCCACCGCCGCGAGCGTCTGCGCCCACGTCGCCTCGGCGACGGCCGCGCTCCCGTCGAAGGCCGCGGCCTGTGGCGGCTACGTCGAGGCCTCCGGCGGGGCCTGCGAGCCGCGCCTCGCCGCGTGCTCCGAGGCGGACCTCGCCAGCATCGACCGCCAGGCGACCTGCCTCGACAAGCTCGGCACCTGCGCGAAGGGCAGCGAGACCGCCTGGTACGACTCGGTCGTCGCGTGCTCCTCGACCGTGGGCACGCTCAGCGCCGCGTGCGTGAACGGCTCGAAGTGAGCGCGCTCAGCGCTCGAGCCGCGGGAGCGCCGCGCAGGTCTTCTGCAGCGGGGCCCGCAGCGCCCCGCGCGCCTTGAGCCACTCGAGGTCGGCCTGGGCCGCGGGCACCTGCTCCAGCTGACAGAGCGCGAGCGCACGAGCGGCGTGGGCTTCTTGCTCCAGCGCGCCGCCGCTGCACCCCTGGAAGTACGGCGCCAGCAGCTCGAGCGCCCGCTGCGGCGCGAGCGCCGCGAGCGCCTGCTGCGCCGCGCGCAGGCGCGCGAGATAATCCGCGATGGTGCACGGCGCGGCCCCCCAGTCGGTGCGGG
>JAIBBQ010000293.1 GCA_019694595.1 Myxococcaceae bacterium | reverse complement strand
CCAGCCCCACCGCCCGAGGCGCCCCCCGAGCCGCCCCCGGTGGCGCCGCTGCCGCCGCCGGAGCTCGAGCCGGACTTGCCGCCGCAGCCCTGGAGCGAGAGGACCGCTGCCACCACCACCGCTCCGGACAGGGCTGCGATTCGTCTCATCACACCGTTCTCGACTTCGCCCAGAGGAGCTCGAACTCGCTCTGGAACTGGGCGGCGATCTCTCGCTGGTTCTTGATGGTGAAGCGATCTTCGCTGTGCTTCGTGGACGACGACTCCGAGAAGTTGGCGCTCCCGGAGAACACGTCGTCTCCTACCACGCCGAACTTCTCGTGCATCGTCTTCGCCGACTGCACGCGCACGTCGATCGGCAGCCCCTGGTCGCGCAGGCGCTTGATCGCCGCCACCGTCGAGGCGGTGTAGTCGGAGTTCAGCACCACCCTCACCGGCACCCCGCGCCGCGCCGCCGCCACCAGCGACTGGTACTCCGGCGACGAGACGCTCATGCCGTACATCGCCACCGAGATCGGCGTCGCCGGCGTCGCGCGGTTGAAGAGGTCGGTCGCCGCCACCACCACCGAGGCCGGCGCCTTGGCGATCGCGCCGGTGTCGCCCGCGACCGGAGTCTGCCGGGTACCCCCGGGGCCATAGCCGGTGCCCCCCGCGGCGGCGCTGAACGGCCGGCTGTTGAAGAAGGCTTCCACGTCGGTGGCGTCGAGCGCGCCCTTCACCCTGTCGAACGTGGAGGCGGTGACCTTCACCTCGGTCTTCAGCTGATCGATGGTGTCGAAGTCGCCCTTGGTCTCGCGCCAGGTGACGATCTTCTGCGCGTCGCGCTTGGAGAAGCCCACCGCGTCGAGCTCTTCGACGGTGGCGTTGTTGACGCTCACCCGGCCGGAGCCGAAGCGCAGCGCCTCCAGCGTGCCCCGGGCGACCTGGGCCAGCTGGGGCACGCGCTCCCGCAGCTCGTCGACCGAGGCGAAGCGGCCGTACTTCGCGCGCTCCGCCAGCACCGCCTTCGCCGCGGCCTCGCCCAGCGCCGCGGTGAGCCGGCTGGTGTCCCGCGCGCGCAGGCCGTTGACGTCGGCGGCGCCGGTGTCGGCGGGCAGGGTGTACGCGGGCAGCGCGTCGGACGGCAGCGCCCGCCCGCCCGACGGCGGCTTGCCGTGGGCGACCAGCATCGCGTCCATCTGCGCCTTCTTGAAGTTGGCGAAGTCGTTCGGCGAGAGCGCGGCGTCGGGGTTGTTCCAGAAGGCCGAGAACTCCCCGTGGTACGCCATGGTCGCGTCGCGCGTCGACGAGTCGACCGCGTGGTAGGTGCTGAGGTCCTCGTAGTTCTTGGTGTCCGCGGTGGTCGACCAGTTGAAGCTGCCGGTCACCAGCCGATCGGGCGCGCCGTTGAGCAGCGTGGCGAACCCCTTGTGGTGGTTCAGCCCCATCGTGGTGTTGTGATCGTAGACGGGGCGCCCCTTGGCGTCGCTCCACACGTACGGGAAGTCCTTCTTGAACTTCACCTGCACGTTGGGGAGGTCGCGCCCCAGCAGCGACGGCAGCGCGTTGCCACCGGTCGGCGAGGCCTGCCCGCTGTCGCCGATGATGCGGAAGGTGACGTTCGGGTTCTGCGACGCGAGGTCGGCGATCGCCTGCTCGATGTTGTCGCTCTGGAACTCGAAGATCATCATGTTGACGTCGAGCGGCTGCCCCTTGGCGCCCTCGACCGCCGCCTTGAGCTCGCCGATGAGCTTCTTTTCCAGGCTCTGCTGGAAGGTGAAGTCCACCGACAGCCCGTCGACGTCGTTGGCCTTGGCCAGCCCGTCGACCGCGGCCTGCGCGAGGTCGAGCCCCGTGCCCAGCGCCGCCGCGTCCAGCGGGCCGGGCCCCGGCGCGGCTTGCTCGAACGAGCTCACCACCGCCTGCGCCTCTTCCGCGCTCAGCACCTTGTTGCCGTCGGCCCCGGCCGCGCTCACCAGCGCCGCTTCGACCTTCTTCTTGTCCGCGGCCGAGCCCGCCCGGTCGAGCGCCTGGGTGGCGGCGGCGCGGGCTCCAGGCGACACGCGGACTTGGCGAAAGGTGGTCATGTAGGTTTTATCGCCACATCAGGCAGGGAGTTGCGATAGGCGATACACTTTGTGGCCAGGTCGGCCGCCGGGAACGCGAGGGCAGAGTTGCAGTCGTTTCCAAGGGTTCTGTCGCTCATCGGGCTGGCCAGCCTGCTTGCGGGCGCGTGCAGCCCGAGCCAGGTCACCAACCGGTGCGCCGGGGTGCAATGCACCATGGGCACCCGCTGCAACGAGCAGACGGGGCTCTGCGACAGCGTGGCGGTCGACGCCGGCCACGGCTGCACCGTCGACCTGGACTGCGTGGCGCCCGGCCGATGCCTCGCGGCCGAAGGGCGGTGCGTGGGGTGCCTGAGCGACCAGGACTGCGCCGCGGGCGAGTGCGACCTCGCCCAGCACGCGTGCGTGCCGGTGCCCGACTCCTGCGGCACCGCGCTGCGCCTCGACGCCGCCGAAGGAAAGGTCAGCGTGCACGGCGACACCTCGCGCGCCGCCAACGACACCCAGGTGGCCTGCGCCATCGCCGGGAGCGCCGGCAAGGATCTGGTGTACTCGGTGCGGCTCACCCAACGGCAGCGGCTGGTCGCCAAGGTGACGCCCGAGCAGGGGAGCGGCTTCCGCCCGGTGGTCAGCGTCCGGGTCACCTGCAGCGGCGCCTCGACCAGCGACCTCGCCTGCGCCTTCCCGTCGGTCGGTCAGGCCGCAGCGTCCTTCGCCATCGACGCGCTCGAGCCCGGCACCTACTTCCTCTGGGTCGACAGCGAAGACGGCAGCAGCGGTGCCTTCACGCTCGATCTCACGCTGGAGACGCCGCCGGCCTCCGACACCTGCAGCCAGGCCCGCCAGGTGCTCGTCGAGGCCGACCCGGTGACGCTGATCGGCGACACCCGCGGGCTGGCCGACGATCTGTCGTCGGCGTGCGGCGGCAAGGGCTTCGCCGACGCGGTGTACCAGGTGGCGCTGCGCGAGCCGACGCGGCTCGACGTCTCGGTCGAGTCGCTCTCGCGCGACTTCCTGCCGGTGGTCTCGGTGCAGCAGGGCTGCCCGTCGGGGCAGCCGCTCGGGTGCTCCGCGGACCCCGCCCAGCCGCACGTCGATCTGCCGCGGCTCGCGGCGGGCACGTACACCGTGGTCGTCGACGGCCAGAGCGGCCTGCGCACCGAAGGGGCGTACCGGCTCACCTTGACCCCGCTCGAGCCGACGCCGCCGGCGACCAACGACACCTGCGCAGGCCCCCAGGATCTGCCGCTGCCTCCCGGCGGCACGGGCTCCGTGCTCGCCCAGAGCGACACCACCGGAGCGACCGACGACACCCAGGCCTGCGGAGGCACCGGGCCCGATCTCGTCTACGCGCTGAGCCTCACCGAGGCCCGCCAGGTGGTGGCGCGGGTGACGCCGCTCGCCGGCTCGGGCCTGCGCCCCACCGTGACCATGCGGCCGGCCGCGGGCTGCGGCTCGAGCCTGCCCATCGACCAGCTCGCCTGCGCCTCGGCGCCCCAGCCGGGCGGCGCCGCGGCCTTCACCGCGCCCAGCGTGAGCGCGGGCGACTACGTGCTCATCGTCGACGGGGCCATGGGCTCCCAGGGGCCCTTCGAGCTGCGGGTCGAGCTCTCGCCGCCTCCCGCGCCGCCGCCCAACGATCACTGCCCGGGGACCGAGCTGCTCGTCGGCCCGTCGGCGGTCACCGTGAACGGCACCACGCTGTCGGCGAGCGACGACCTCGCCACCTGTGCCCAGCCGCCCGGCGGCACCTCGCCCGACGTGGTGTACGCGCTCAAGCTCACCGAGCCGCACGCGGTGGCCATCGACCTGCGCGCGGCCGGCGGCTCCAACCTGCACCCGGTCGCCCAGCTGCGGGAACAGGGGGCCTGCAGCGCGATGAGTCCGACCCCGGAGCTGGCCTGCGCCGTCTCCGACCCCGAGCTGCCCGACCGCCTGGCGTACTGGATTCCCAACCTCGCCGCCGGCACCTACCCGCTGTGGATCGAAGGCGACCAGGGCTCGCGCGGCCCCTTCACCCTGCGGGTGGTGAGCAGCCAGCCGCTCGCGCCGCCGGCCAACGACAGCTGCAGCGCTCCGTCGCTGCCGACCCTGAGCGCCGGCACCGCCGTCGCCGGCGACACCCGCGCCGCCGCCAACGACGAGCACGGTGGAGGCTGTGGCCTGCCCGCCGGTTCCCAGGGTGAGCTGGGGCGCGACCTGGTGTGGAAGGTGGTGCTGCTGTCGTCGGCGGCGTCGATCACCGTGACCGTCACGCCGGAGAGTGGCCTCGAAGGGCAGCTGTTCCGCCCGGTGGTGATGCTCCGCGGCCCCGGGACCGCGGCCTGCGCCTCGGCGAGCGCCACCAAAGGTTGTGCCGTGGCGCCAGGCTACGGGCAGCCGGTGTCGCTCACCGTGCCGAATCTGACCGCAGGCACCTACCTGGTGTGGGTCGACGGAGCAGGGGCCTCGAGCGGGAAGTTCACCATTCGCGTGCAGTGAGTAGACTCCTCAGCTGCCCATGAGTGACCAGCTGTTCCGCAACGATGACCGGCGCCGCGAGCAGCGGGTGCAGGCCAAGGTCGAGGTTCGCTTCACCGCGGTCAAGGACGCCGCCCGCGCCCTCAACGCCTTTTCGATCAACTTCTCTGCGGGTGGGCTGTGCCTGCGCACCAAGACCCCCCGTACGCTGGGGGAGCGCCTGCAGCTCGGCCTCACCATCGACGGCCAGCAGTTCGACCTCGCGGGCACCGTGGCGTGGATCAAGGGCGACGCCATCGGCGTGCGCTTCGAAGAGGTCGGGCCCAAGGATCGCGACCGCCTCGAGCGGGTGGCGCGGAGCTTGGCGAAGTCTGCGCCGGCGAGCTGACCCAACCCGCTCCAGGCCGGTCGCCTGCGAGCCCGAGGCACTGCGATGGGGAAACGAGCGCTGCTCGCCTCACTGCTGCTCGGCTTCGGGGCCCAGGCGGGGCAGGGGACCTTCATCACCGTGACCGGGCCTGCCGCCGGCACCACGCTCGGAGGCGGCACCAGCACCTCCGTCACCTGGTCCACCGACGCGACCAGCCCGCACGAGGTGAAGCTCGACTTCCGCTGCGGGGGAGCGACGGCGGGGACCTTCACGGTCGCCGCTCAGCGCCAGCCGACGCCGGGAAGTGCTCCCTGGGTGGTGCCCTTCGCGAACTCGAGCGCCTGTCGGGTGCTGGCCAGCGTGGTGACCAACGCGGGCGCGGCGACCCCGGTGAGCGGCCAGTCGGGAGTCTTTGCCATCGACTCCCAGCCGCCCGCCCTGGTGACGGCGCCGAGCGCGGCGGCGACCCCGGGGCAGGTGACGCTGTCGTGGACCAACCCGGCCGACCCCGACTTCGCGCAGGTCCGGGTGTACCGCGCGCTGCCCGGTGCGCTGCCGCAGCTCCTCGGCTCGCGGCTGAAGACCGACGTTCCTCCCAACCGCTACGTCGATTCCACCGCCGTCGCAGGCCAGCGCTACCGCTACTACCTCGCGTCGGTGGACGCGCTGGGCAACGCGCAGGAATCGGTGCGCGCCGATGCTCCCTCGCCGAACGCCTACGGGGCCGGCGTGGCGACCGACGGCGTGCGCCTCTTCAGCTTCGGGGGCGACGACGCGAGCTCGAGCGGTTCGCCCGACGTGTGGGCCTTCGACCCGGCGAGCGACCGTTCGACCAAGCTCGATGCCGGGCTGGGACTGAACCTCTTCCACCCGCGCGCGGTCTGGGTCGGAGGCGCCACGGCGCGGGTGCTGCTCTTCGGCGGGTGGTCGACCACGGCGCGCAGCGACATCCGCGCCTTCAACCCCGCCAACGAGACGGTGACGCTGCTGGCCTCCGGGCTCCCGGCGCCGCGCACCTGGGGCGCCGCGGTGTACGCCCCGAGCGTGGGCCGCGTCTTCTACTTCGGCGGGAACGACAACTCCTTCGTCGACAGCACCACCGTCTTCTACCGGGAGATCACCTCGTACGATCCCGCCACCGGGGCCACCGCGACGGTCGGTCAGCTGCCGGCGGGGCGTTCCCGCTTCTTCGCCGTCTACTGGCCGGCCGATCAGCACATCTACCTCTTCGGCGGCGCCATCGGCCTCGATGTGGCCGACGATCAGGTCTTCTCGTTCGACCCCGCCGACGGCGGCCTCTCGCTCAAGGGGGCGAAGCTGCCGCGCCCGCTGTCCGAGCTCGCCGCGGTCAGCTCGGGACAGGAGATCATCCTCGCCGGTGGGCTCTCCAACCTCGCGTACCGCGCCGAAGGCTATGCGTACGATCCCTCGCGCGACGCCATCGAGCCCAGGTTCACGCTCCCCGCCGCCGGGGCGTACCAGGCGGCCGATGGCCCCACCGGAGGCATCGCGGTCTTCTCCAACCCGTTTCCCTTCGCCAACGCCCCGGTGCGGTTCCTTCCGGGGGCGGGGCCCGTGTGGGTCAGCGTCCCCGATGCCGGCACGGGTGGTGGTGGCGGCGCCGGCGGAGGTGGCGGCAGCGGCAGCGCCGGCGGGGGCAGTGGCGGCGGCGGGGTGT
>JAIBBQ010000058.1 GCA_019694595.1 Myxococcaceae bacterium | reverse complement strand
CCCCCGCCGCGGGCCTCTTCGACGGCGTGCCGCCCGCGCCGCCCAAGCCCGACGAGCCGCTGCCGCCCGCCGGCCCCGACGTGGCGGTGAGCCTGGAGCGCGCCGAGGCCATCGCCCAGGCCGCCGAACTCGACGCGCAGGCCCGCGCGGAAGTGTCCGAGAGCGCGCTCGATGCCCTGCGCCGCGAGGTTGGCGCGAAGGACGAGCTCCTCGCCGCTGCCGACCAGGGCCGCGAGGCCGCCGCCGCGGAGCGCGACGCGCTCGCCGCCAAGCTCGCGGCCACGGAGCGCGCCCTCGCCGAGCTCAAGGCCGAGCTCGAGCTCTTCCAGACCGAGCTGAGCGCGACCCAGCAGCGTGCCACCGGGGCCGAGCGCCAGCTCGAGGAGCTGCAGAAGGCCAAGGGCACGCTGGAGGCCGAGACCCGCTCGCTGTGGACCGAGTACGAGCGGCTCGAGCAGGAGCTCGCCGAGGCCCGGGCGTCGCTCTCGGCGGAGCGCGAGCTGCGCGGGCGCGACGAGGGCGCCGCGGCCGCCGAGCACTCTAAGCTCGAGGAGCAGCTCAGCGCGCTGGGCGCCGAGCTCGCCACCGTGCGCGGCGACCTGGAGACCGCCCGCCGCGAGGCCGCCGAGCAGATGGCGCTGCTGCGCGAAGCGGCCCGCGCGCTGGAGCGCGACAAGGCGCTCGCGGAGAAGGAATGGCGCGAGCAGGTCGAGCAGCTGCGGCTCGACGGCGCGGCGCGGGAAGAGGCCATCGGCGCGGTGCGCGGCCAGCTCGCCCAGGAACGCGAGGCCCGGGCCACGCTCGCCTCGCTCCTCGAGAAGACCCAGGCCGACGCGCGGACCGAGGCCGAACGCGCGGTGAGCGAGGCCTCGGCGCTCGCCCGGGCGGAGCTCGACTCGGTACGCGCCCAGCTCGACGCGCTGCAGACGCGGCTCACCGAGGCCGACGCGGTCACCGCCCGGCTCACCGCCGAGCGCGACGGCGCCCGCGACCTGGTCCTCGCCCGGGAACGCGAGCTCGAGGTGGCGCTCGCCCAGGGTGAAGCCGCGCGCGCCGAGGCCGACGCCGCCCGCGAGAGCCTGGCGCGCGCGGGTGCCGACTTCGTCGCCCGGCAGGGGGCGCTGGAAGCGCAGCTCGCCGAGGTGCAGAAGGCGCAGGAACTCCTGCGGCAGAACGTGCAGACCTTGCAGGACGCGCTCGAGCGCGCGCAGGTCGACCGCCGGGCGGCGCTCGAGCAGCAGGAGCGACTGCGCACCTCGCTCGACGAGGCCCGCACTCGCGCCCAGGAACTCGAGGGCCGCGCCAGCCAGGCCGAGCAGGTGGCCCGCGCCGCCGCCGACCGCGCCGACGCGGCGGAGGCGCGCACCATCCTCGCGCTGCCCATTCCCGAGCGGCCCCCGCTGGGGGTGAAGAAGTTCGGCAGCGTCGACCTGGCCGGCCTCGCCCGGCTGGTGGGTCAGCTGGTGCTCTCGCGCGCCGAGGTGCGCCTCGAGCTCGCGGTCACCGGCGGGCGCCGCACGCTCTGGCTGCGCAACGGCAGCGTGGTGGCGGCGGAGTCGAGCTTCGTGCAGGAGTCGCTCATCGACCGCGCCCGCCGCGACGGGCTCATCGACGCCCGGCAGGAGCGCGACCTCCAGCCCGCCCGCACCGCCTCGGCGCACGAGGCGCTGGTCATTCTCAAGGGGCGCGGCTTCCTCCGCGAGGCCGAGGGCCCGCCGCTCGTGCAGCGGCACACCGAGGCCGTGGCGCTCGACGCGCTGAGCGAGGCACAGAGCGAGTACCGCCTGACCGAGGAACCGCCGGGCCACGAGGTGCTCGCGGCGCGGCTGCCGCGGCCCACCCTGCCCTTGCTCGCGGAAGCGATGCGCCGCGCGCTCCCCGCCGGAGCGCTGCTCGAGACCCTGGGCGGCGGCGAGGCGGTGCCCTTCACCGCCGACGGCGAGCTCGACCCGCGCGCGCTGGGCTTCGGCGACAAGGAACGCCGCATGCTCGGCTACGTCGACGGCGAGGCGACGGTGGAAGACTTGACCCTCGCCTCGGGGCTCGCGCCGGAGGCCGCCTGGCGCGCCTTGCTGGTGGCGAAGCTGCTCGGGGTCATCGACCTCAAGGTGCCCGAAGCGAAGAGCACGCCGCCGACCCTGGAACTCGAGGTGCAGCGGCTCGCCGACAAGTTCGAGCAGGTGCAGGAAGCCGACTACTTCACCGTGCTGGGGCTCTCGCGCAGTGCGGGGACCGACGAGGTCCAGCGGGCGTTCGACCGCCTCGCCGAGGAATTCGACCCGGTGCGCTACTCCGGCCACCCCGACGCCGGGCTGCAGCAGCGGGCCCAGGTCGTCTTCCACGCCCTGGAAGAGGCGGCGCAGGCCCTGCGCGACGACCGCCGGCGGGCCGACTACGCCAGGCATCTGGTCGATTGATCTCGCACTTTCCCGCGAGGTTGCCGCGGTGCGGCGCAGGGCGTTAAATGAAGGCCATGGTTCGCGAGATTCTCATCTGGCCGGATCCCCGCTTGAAGAAGAAGGCCGTGCCGGTCACCAAGGTCGACGACGACGTGCGCGCGCTGATCCGCGACATGTTCGAGACCATGTACCACGCCGATGGCGTGGGCCTGGCCGCCCCGCAGGTGGGCGTGCACCTCAACGTCATCGTCCTCGACACCACGCCGCGGCAGCCCGAGTCCAAGCCCATCGCGATGGTGAACCCGGAGATCCTCTCGTACGAAGGGAAGATCGTCTACGCCGAGGGCTGCCTGTCGATTCCCGGCGAGTCCGAGGACGTCGAGCGCGCGGCGCAAGTCACCGTGCGCTACCTCGACGAGCAGGGCGTCGAGCAGACCATCAAGGCCGACGGGCTCCTCGCGGTCGCCGTGCAGCACGAGACCGACCACCTCAAGGGCATCGTCTTCGTCGACCACGTCTCGATGCTCAAGCGCGAGCTCATCCGCAAGCGGATGAAGAAGCTCAAGGTCGACCGCGCCGAGGAGTCCGAGAAGCCTTCGAAGCGCGCGTCGGGCGCTTCGGCGTCTCTCTGACCTCGAGCTTCGGGCAGCGCGTCGCCACCACGCAGCGGTGACACTCCGGCTTGCGCGCGTGGCACACGCGCCGCCCGTGCCACACCAGCAGCTGGTGGCCCTTGGTCCACCACGCCTGCGGCACCACCTGCTGCAGGCCCGCCTCCACCTGGTCGGGCGTCTTGCCCTTCGCCAGCCCCATGCGGCCGGCGAGCCGCTGCACGTGGGTGTCGACCGGAAAGGCGGGGTCGCCGTTCAGGTGAATCGTCACCACCCCGGCGGTCTTCTTGCCCACCCCCGGGAGCTTCTCCAGGGCAGCGCGGGCCGTGGGCACTTCCCCGCCGTGCGAGTCCAGGAGCGCCTGGCCGAGCGCGACCAGGCTCTTCGCCTTGTTGCGGAAGAGCCCCAGCGACTTGATGAAGGGCTCCACCTCGGCCGGAGTGCTGCGCGCGTAGTGCGCGGCCGACGGGAACGCCTTGAAGAGCTCCGGGGTGACCATGTTCACCCGGCGGTCGGTGCACTGCGCCGAGAGCACCACCGCGGCCACCAGCTCGAGCGGCGTGCGGTAGTCGAGTTCGATGTGGGCCTCGGGCATCACCCGGTCGAGCGCCTCGAGAATCTCGACGGCGCGGGCGGTCTTCGCGGCCAGGCTCTCCTTGGGCATGCGCGCGGGTGCTAGCACGCGCCGTGGTACCCTGGCGTGGTGCGCCGCTGGTGGCTCAGCCTGACGGCGGTGGCCGCCTGCGCCTCCGCTCCCAAGGAAACCATGACGCTGGAAGAGGCGCTGGGAAGCCACCGCGCCTCCGCGCCGGCGTTCACCCGCACCGGCAGCCCCGCGCTCGAGGCCGCGCTGATGGAGTTCGAAGGCCGGGTGGAAGCCGAGCGGCTCCAGGCCACGCGCGGCGCGGCGATGGGCGCCGGCCACCAGGTGCTGTGGGCCACGGTGCTCGAGGCCGTCGAGGCCCACGGGCTCGAGGCCTCCGCCTTCGACTGCGCGCGCGCCCGGCTGCTGCTCGAGCGCGAGCTCGAGGGCGACGCCCGCGTCTTCGGCGACCTGCCCGAGCCCCTGGCCGACCGCATCCAGCGCGCGCGCCGGGCCTTGAGTGCGCGGCTCGCCTCGTTCCAGCGAGCCGCACCCAGGCTGGTGCGGGCGAGCTGGCGCTGGCCCCTCACGCCGGTGGAGGTCACCAGCCGCTTCGGAGGGCGGCCTCACCCCATCTTCGGCGACTGGCGCATGCACTCGGGCATCGACCTGCTGGCGGAGCCGGCGCAGGACGTGTTCACCGCCGCGCCAGGCGAGGTCACCTTCGCCGGGGCCAACGGCGGGCACGGAAACCAGGTGGTGGTGCAGCACGACGCTCACCTGTCGACCAGCTACAGCCACCTCGAGCAGATCCTGGTGCGGGTCGGCGAGCGGCTCGGGTCCGGGGCGAGGCTCGGCTTCGCGGGCGAGACGGGCCGGGCGACGGGCGTCCACCTGCACTTCGAGCTGCGGCGTGACGGCGAAGCCGTCGACCCGGAAGGGGAACTGCCGTCGCTGGTCGAGGCAGCAGCCGCACAAAAGACGACGGGCCCGGAAGGTCTCCCCCCGGGCCCGCCTGGAATTCCCCCCGTGGCTCACGGGCGCCAAGGCGCCCGGAAGGTCCCTTAGAGGGTCTCCTTCAGCTCCTTGGCAGGCCGGAAGCCGATGGTCTTCGAGGCCTTGAGCTTCATCATCTCGTTGGTCTGCGGGTTGCGGACCTTGCGGGCCTTGCGCGAGCGCAAGCTCCAGGTGCCGAAACCGGGGTAGCTGAAGCGGGTGTCCTTCTTCACGGCCTTGCCGATGTGGTCGAAGACCACCTCGATGATTTCACCGGCCGACTTCTTGGTCAGCTTCGTCTGCACCGCCACTGCTTCCACCAGCTCTGCCTTGGTCATGTTCGGTATTCCCTCCCGGTCGCGCAGCGTGGGCGCTGCGAGGACGCGCGAGATACCTGAGCCGGATCTCACCCGTCAATGTAAGACATACATAACTCGGGAACGGAGGCCTGCTCAGATCGCAGAATGTTTGCCCATGATCGGATTCGACCGCCAAGGACCCGTTTTCTCGGGCACACTTCCTCGGTGGGCGATCTGAAGCAGCGCGCGGCCGATCTGTGGCCACTGGGCTGGGGCGGGCTGGCCCTGGTGGCGGTGATCGGGTGCGCCCGACCCGGTTCCGTGCCGGCGACGAGAGCACCGGAGGTGCCGCTCGAGGTGTGGGTCGACGCTTCGGCGCTGGCCGGTGGCGATGGTTCGCAGGCCACCCCGTGGCGCGAGCTGCGACCGGCACTCGCCGCTCCGGCGGTGGTGCACCTGCGCTCCGGCCTCTACGAAGGTCCGTTCACCGTTGGAAAGGGCAGCCGCCTGGTCGGCCATGGGGTGGTGGTGCTCTTCGTCGAGGGGCCTGGGGTGGTGCTCGAGGCGACCGACGCCCGGCTGGAGGAGGTCCAGGTCCAGGGCGGCGACGTGGGTCTGGTGGCCACCGGGCACGTGTCGCTGGCGGCGGTGACCTTCAGTGGCCAGCGCCAGGTCGCGGTGTCGGTGCGCGGACAGCTCGACGCCGAGCGGCTGAGTCTCGACGGGAGCATCTCGGGGACGGTGGGACTCGAGGTGCGCCCCACGGCCACGGCCACCGTCCGGCAGTCGCGGGCCACCGGCGGCTTCCAGAAGGCGGTGCGCAGCGAGGGCCGGCTGGTGGTGAGTGCCTTCGACTCCAAGGGGCCGGCGACCGCGATCCATGCCACCGCGGGTGAGGTGACGCTGACCGGGCTCACCGCTGAAGGCGGTCGAGGCCCCGGGGTCTTCCTCGCCCAGACGAAGGCGAGCGTGCAGGACACCACGGTGCGTCGCCATGAGTATGGAATCCTCACCAGGGAGGCTGCGCTCACCGGGAGCCAGCTGACGGTCGAGCGCACGGCGCGGGCGGCGCTCGGGCTCAACGGAGGAACGTCGAGTCTGGACCATCTGACGGTCTCGGCCCCCGGAGACCTGGCGGGAGTCCAGGTCCTCGGCGGGAGCGCGACCCTCTCGACCGTGGTGATTCGTGGCGCGGTGGGCACCGGGGTCTTCTCGCGGGCCGCGGAGCTGACCTTGCGGACCGTCGACATCGACGGCGTGTCGAAGGACGTCTCCGGTGGCAAGGAGACCAATGGCGACGCGGTTGAAGTCAGAGGCGGAAAGCTGAACGCCACGGCCCTCGAGCTCACGCGCGCCGCGGGGACTGGAATTCTGGCGACCGTGGGAGCCGTGGTGGAACTCGACGGCATTCACTGCGTCGAGCCGGGCATCGCCTGTCTCCTCGCGGAGCGAGGGGCCGACGTCCGAGCCAAGGCCGTTCGGGTCGACCGGCCGGTGCAGGCGGCATTCGCAGTGCCGGATGAGGCGAGCCTGGAACTCGAGTTCCCGGTGGTGGCCCCGATTCCGGCGATGTGGCTCTACGCGGAGTGCAGCGCCGGCGCGCAAGTCTGGCTCACCCTCTCACCAGACGAGAAACTTCCCGAACGAATGTCACCCTGCGTCCGCCGCCTCGGGAAAAAGCACCAGCACTGAGGCACCGGGTCGACCCAGGCACCCGGTCGACCCACGCACCGGGTCGACCCACGCACCGGGTCGACCCACGCACCCGGTCAACCCAGGCACCCGGTCGACCCACGCACCGGGTCGACCCAGGCACCCGGTCGACCCACGCACCGGGTCGACCCACGCACCCGGTCGACCCAGGCACCCGGTCGACCCAGGTACTCGGTCACCGGGTCGACCGAGTGCCTGAGTACCCTGCCGCCAACGAGGTCACCCAGCGCCACCGCCCGACGCATTCACGGACACTTTCGCCGGATTCCACGGTCAGACGGCCTGGTCGCTGGGCAAGCCGAGGGCCGGGGCCCTCAGGTCCCCTGAAGAGGCAGCTCCGTCGCGGGTTCCCCCCGAGTGGGAAGCGTCGCACCGAGGGCTGACGTGGAGCGCGCCTCGAGCCAGGCGGCGACGGGGCCGAAGACCTCCACTGGAGCGCGGAGCCCGAGAATCAGGTCGGCGTGGCCATAGTCGTCGACCTGGCCGTGGGCGCGCCCCAGGACCATCAGGGTCCGGTCCGGGGTGGTGAGCTGCTCGTAGTGGAGCCGCGCCATCGCCGGAGGAGCCAGGGCGTCGACTTCCCCCGCCACCACCAGGCAGGGCACCGCCAGGGCACGCAGGTGCTCGCGCAGGTCACGCTCGCGATCCACCGAGCGAAAGACGTCGTGGGTGAAGAAGTCGAGCAGCTGCCGCAGGACTCCGCGCCACAGCGGGGCGAAGGCGCAGGCGAGCAGCCACCGCTGCACTTCGCCCCGGAGCTGCTGCACGTTGGCGACCGCGAGGCGCCGGGGCCAGGGGAGCCAGCCGGCGAGCGGGGACAGCACGGCGGCCAGCGCCGCCAGGGGGAACCGCGCGCCGGGGGTGAGCGCGAGGCCCAGCCGCAGCAGCCCCACCACCGGCCGCTGCGCTCCGAAGAACAGCGGCGACCCCAGCGTCACCAGGCCTGCGAGCGGCTGGGGCGGCGCCACCGCGGCCACGGCGCCTCCCAGGGAGTGCCCGACCCAGTGGAGAGACGAGGCGCCCGACCAGGCGAGCACCGCCGACGCCAGCGCCGGGACGTCGCACTCCGCGAGGTCGTCGAAGGTGGCCTCGCGCCGGCCCGGCGGCGGCCGCGCGCTCACGGTGTCGCGAAAGTCGACCAGGTAGCAGTCGAAGCCTCGCGCAGCGAGGGCGGAGGCGAGCGATTCCGGCCCCGGGAAGGAAAAGACCCGGTGGTGGTTTGCCAGTCCATGGGCGAGGACGACGGGCTCCTTCCACCGCCGAACGGGCGCCGGGCGGCGCCAGACGCGCAGCGTCCAGCCGTCGGAGGTCACCACCTCCCGGGACTCCAGGGGGACCGGGTCGCGCGCGCGGAGGCGGATCCACCCCACGGCGCAACCCCACAGCGCCACCAGCGCCAGGGCGGTGATCACTTCGCCCCAAGAAACGCTAAGGTGGTCCGAACGATGAAGCTGCGCCACCTGATGTTCGTGCTGCCGAACCTCTTCACGGTGAGCTCCATCTTCTGTGGCTTTTACGCCCTGAGCCTGTGCGCAGGCGATGCCCAGCCGGCGGCGCTGTACCAGGCGGCCCTTTCCATCTTCTTCGGCATCTTCTTCGACGGCTTCGACGGCCGGGTCGCCCGCCTCACCAAGACCCAGAGCGCCTTCGGCATGGAGCTCGACAGCCTGGCCGACGTCATCACCTTCGGCGTGGCGCCCGCGATGCTGCTGTACCAGTGGGCGCTCAAGAGCCTGGGCTTCGGCGGCCTCTTCCTGTCCTTCGCCTTCGCCGCGTGCGGCGCCATTCGCCTCGCCCGCTTCAACGTCATCGCCCAGCGCAACCCCCACGGCGGCGGCTCGCGCTTCTTCGTCGGGCTGCCCATTCCGCTCGCGGCCGGCGTGGTCATCTCCATGGTCATCGCCCACCATGGCGCCCAGGGCGGCGTGCTGCCCGAGAGCGCCCGGGGCCCGGTGGCGGTGGCGGTGGTCTTCCTCTCGCTGCTGATGGTCTCCACCGTCCGCTACCGGACCTTCAAGGACCTGCGCCTCTCCCGGCGCAGCGCCCTGGCGTTCATGGCCATTCTGGTGGGCGGGGTCGTCATCGGCACCCAGCTCCACCCGGCGTGGGTGCTGGTGGCCTACTTCTCGGCGTACCTGCTGCTCGGCCTGGTGGAATCGGCCATTCTCCTCGGCCGCTACGTGGTGGAGCGCCGCACCGCCGCGGCGGAAGCGCTCCTCGACGAGGACGACGACCAGGACGACGAGGAAGCGCCGGTCGACGAGCAAGAGGTCCTGTAGTAGCGCGGCGTCGTGCGTATCGAGACGCTCTGCACGGGCGATGAGCTGCTGACCGGCCTCACCGCGGACACCAACAGCCGCTTCTTCCAGACCCAGCTGCTCGAGCGGCTCGGGCTCCAGGTGCGCCGCAGCACCGTGGTGGGCGACGTGCGCGACGACATCGTCGAGGCGCTGCAGACCATCTCCACCCGCGCCGACGTGCTCCTGGTCTCGGGCGGGCTGGGCCCCACCGCCGACGACTTCACCGCGGAGTGCGCGGCCATCGCCGCCAGCGCGCCTCTGGAAGAGCGCCCCGAGGTGGTGGCGCACATCACCGAGCGCATCGCCCGCCGCGGCTTCAAGCTCACCGCCAACAACCTGCGCCAGGCGATGGTGCCGCGCGGCGCCGAGGTGGTGCTCAACCCGGTCGGCTCGGCGCCGATGTTCGGGCTCACCCTCGGGCGGTGCCGCTGCTACTTCGTGCCCGGCGTCCCCCGGGAGTACCGCCACCTGGTGGAGCACGAGGTGCTGCCGCGGCTCATCAAGGCCGCGCCGCCGCACGAGGCGCGGGTGCTGCGGCTGCTCAAGACCATCGGCCTGCCGGAGTCGCACCTCGACGAGAAGGTCGCCCCGCTGGCCCTGAAGCACCCCAAGGTCGTCTTCGGGTTCCGCACCGAGCTGCCGGAGAACCACCTCAAGCTGCTCGGCCTGGGCGTCGACGAGGCCCAGGCCCGCGCGGTGGTGGCCGCGGCGGAGGCCGACTGCCGGGCGGTGCTGGGCGCGCACGTCTTCGCCGTCGACCAGGAGACGATGGCCTCGGTGGTGCTGAGCCGGCTCGAGGCGCGCAAGGAGACGCTGGCGCTCGCCGAGAGCCTCACCGGCGGCCGGGTCGCTTCCCAGCTCACCGCGGTGCCGGGAGCGAGCAAGGTGCTGCTGGGCGCAGCGGTGACGTACGGCGGCGGCGCCAAGCAGCGCTGGGCCCAGGTGCCCGCGGGGCTCCTGTCCGCGCACGGCGCGGTGTCCGCCGAGGTGGCGCAGGCGATGGCCGCCGGGGTGCGCGAGGAGCTGCAGGCGACCTGGGGCGTGGCCACCACCGGGCTCGCCGGGCCGACCGGCGATGGCCGGCAGGCGGTGGGCACGGTCTTCGTGGCGGTGGCGGGCCCGAGTTCGGGGCGCGCCGAGCGGCACCTCTTCACCATCGGCGGGCGCGACGGTGTGCAGGCGCTGGCCGCGCACGCCGCGCTGGATCTCTTGCGCCGGACCCTGCAGACGGGCGAGGAAGGCAGCCCATGAGCTCCGAGGCCCCCGCGGCGACCGCTGCACCGAGTGCCCCGCCCCCGTGGGTGACGGCGGCGAAGCTGTGGCTCACCGCGTACCGCACCGAGGTGGTGCTCTTCGCGGTCACCTTCCTCGCGCTCTCGATGTTCAGCGGCCAGCGCTTCCTGCGGCAGTCGGAAGCGCCCCACTTCGTCTACCAGGCGAAGGCGTTCCTCGAAGGCCGGCTGGACATCGACCCCCAGGTGCTCCCGAACATCGAGGACTGGGCGTGCGTGCGGCAGGTGAACGGCGTGCCCACGCGCTGTGCGGGCCAGCTGCAGCCGGGCGACAGATGGTTCTCGAGCTTCCCGGCCTTTCCCGCGGTGGTGATGCTGCCCTTCGTGGCCATCAACGGCTACCAGCTCAACGACACCTCGTTCGGCGTCTTCATCGCCGCGCTCGCGGTGGCGCTCTTCCACTCGCTCCTGCGGGTGGTGACCGAGAAGGAAGGCCTCGACCGCCCGGTGGGCGAGAACACCGCGCTGGCGCTGGTGCTCTGCTTCGGCTCGGTCTTCTTCTATTGCGCCATTCGCGGCGAGGTGTGGTTCGGCGCCGAGGTGATGGGGGTGGCGCTCACCTGCCTCTACGCCCGCAACGCGCTCCAGGCGCGGCGGCCGGTGCTGGCCGGGCTCTTCTTCTCCATGGCGGTGCTGACGCGCACGCCGCTGCTCTTCACCGGCATCTTCTTCGTGCTGGAGGCGCGGCGCGCGGCGAAGCCGGAGCTGAGCCGAAAGCTCATGCTCTTCGCGGCGGGCGCCGCACCGCTGGCGCTCCTGGGCGCGTGGTTCAACCTGGCGCGCTTCGGCAGCCCGACCGAGTTCGGCCACCGGTTCTTCTTCAACAACCGGGTGAACCTGGACATCGACACCTACGGGCTGTTCCACCCGCACTACCTGATGCGCAACATCGAGGCGGCGTTCCTCAAGCTGCCCAAGCTGCACACCGGGCCCTTCGCGCTGGAGTACGACCCCCACGGGCTGAGCCTGCTGCTCACCCTGCCGCTCCTGGTGCTGCTGGTGGCGCCCAAGCTCAAGCCAGCGCTGTGGAAGACGGTGCTGGTGACGGTGGCCTGCTGCGCGCTGCCCGGCCTGCTGTACCAGAACGACGGGTACATGCAGTTCGGCTTCCGCTTCAGCCTCGACTACACGCCGTGGCTGCTGCTGGCCTTCGCCCTGTCCGGCTACCGCCTGCGCACCCCGTCGGTGGCGGCGCTGGCGGCGCTGGGGGTGCTGGTGAACTTCTGGGGTGCGGTCGCCTTCCGCGGGTACACCGAGTACGTCAGGAACTGGTGAGCGCGCGGCTTCACACCCGGGAAGAGTCGGGCATCACGCTCGACCGCGAGCTGCGCTGGTTCCACGACGGGCAGCCCGTCGAGCACCCGCGCATCATCGAGGCCTTCAACCAGGGCCTGCGGGTGGGCGACGACGGCCGGTACCTGCTGGTCATCGGCGCCGACTGGTGCGTGGTGAAGGTGGCCGACGCGGCCTTCGCGGTGCTGGCGCTCGACGTGCTCGACGACGGCGCGCTCGCGGTGCGCCTGTCGGACCGCACCGCGGAGCCGCTCGACGAGGCGAGCCTCACCCTGGAGGCCGACGGGGTCCTCACCGCCCGGGTGAAGCAAGGCCGGGCCAAGGCCCGCTTCACCCGCGACGCGCAGTTCTCCCTGGGAGAGCTGCTCACCGAAGGTCCTCAGGGTCTGCGCCTCACCGCCGGCGGCCGCTCACGACCGGTGGCCATTGCCGGCTGGCGGGGCTGAGCCGTGCCGCGGCGGAGCGTCGCGGTGCAGCTCCCGCGGGGCGTGGCGCGGCGGCGGCGTGAGGAAGCGGCCCACCACCAGCCCGAGCAGTGCGGCGGCGAGCACGCGCATCACGCGGCGGCCTCGGCGGGCGCGGCGGCGGAGTTCGGCCGGGGCGTCTCCAGGATGCGGGCGGCGAGGCGCTCCATCACCTCGGGGTGCTCCTTGAGCCACTCCACCGCGCGCTCGCGGCCCTGGCCGATGCGCTCGCCCTCGTAGCTGAAGAAGCTGCCGCTCTTCTCGATGAGGTTGAGCGCGGCGCCGTGGTCGAGCACCTCGCCGGCCCGGCTGATGCCCTGGTGGTAGAGGATGTCGAACTCCGCTTCCTGGAAGGGCGGCGCCACCTTGTTCTTCACCACCTTCACCTTGGTGCGGGAGCCGATGACGTGGTCGCCGTCCTTCAGGTTCCCCGCGCGGCGGATCTCGCAGCGCACCGACGAGTAGAACTTGAGCGCGTTGCCGCCGGTGGTGGTCTCCGGGTTGCCGAAGACGACGCCGATCTTCATGCGGATCTGGTTGATGAAGATGATGCAGGTGCCCGAGCGGCTCACCGCGCCGGTGAGCTTGCGCAGCGCCTGGCTCATCAGCCGCGCCTGCACGCCCATGTGGGCATCGCCCATCTCGCCTTCGATCTCCGCCCGCGGCACCAGCGCGGCGACCGAGTCGACCACGATGAGGTCGACGGCACCGGAGCGCACCAGCTGCTCGGTGATCTCCAGCGCCTGCTCGCCGGTGTCGGGCTGGGAGACGAGCAGCTCCTCGACGCGCACGCCCAGCTTGCGGGCGTAGGACACGTCGAGCGCGTGCTCGGCGTCGATGAAGGCGGCCACGCCGCCCTGCGCCTGCACCTGGGCGATGGCGTGCAGGGTGAGGGTGGTCTTCCCCGACGACTCGTTGCCGAAGATCTCCACCACCCGGCCCCGCGGGTACCCGCCGACGCCGAAGGCGCGGTCGAGCCCCACCGAGCCGCTGGGAATGACGGCCACCTTCTGGGTCTCGCCTTCCGCCCCGAGCTGCATCACCGCGCCCCGCCCGAACTGCTTCTCGATGGCCGCCACCGCCGCCGCCACCGCCTTCAGCTTCTCCGAGATCTTCGACATGTCCCCCACCCCACCCGACCGAGAAGGCGCGGAAGAAATTTTCCGCGCGCACCACGGCCCTGCTGCAACGCGCGCGCCGCCGCCCTGTCCCTGCGGCGCCGCGGCCCACCCTGCCCCGGCCGTCCCGCGGCGCGGACCGCAGCGAGCGACGCACGCTCTCACTTCCCGAGAAACCTAGAGGTGCTCGCGCACCGCGCGCGCGAGGGTGAGCACGTGGACCTCCACGGCGCCGGCCGCGCGCAGCACCCGGCTCGCCTCGCGCACGGTGGCTCCGGTGGTCATCACGTCGTCGACCAGGAGCACGCGTCTCCCCTCGGCCGGTGCCCCCACCGCGAAGGCACCCTCGACGTTGCGCTCGCGGGCGGCCTCGCTCTGGCCGACCTGCCGTGCGGTGGGGCGGCGCCGCTCGAGCACGTCGACGCGCACCGGGAGCTCCAGGCGCCGGGCGAGTTCCCCCGCGAGCAAGGCCGCCTGGTCGTACAGCCGGGCCTCGAAGCGCTCCTGGTGGAGCGGCACGGGCACCACCCAGTCGCTCGACCCAGGCGCCACCAGCGCGGCGAGCCGCGCGGCCAGGGGGCGCGCGAGCTCGGGGCAGTCCTCGTACTTGAGGCGGTGAATCGCGCGGGCGGCCGCGCCTCCGTGCACGAAGACGGCGCGGGCGGAGTCGAAGGGCGGGGGCGCCTGCCGGCACCGCGCGCAGCGGCCGGCCGCGTGGCGCCCGGGCTCGCCGCAGCGCGCGCACTGCAGCTGGGGCACCGCGTCGAGCTCCAGCGCGCAGGCTTCGCAGAAGTCGCCCGCGCCGCCCACCACCGCGTCGCAGGCGGGACAGCGCTCCGGCAGCACCACGTCGAGCAGCGGGCCCAGCCAGTCCATGCCGGGCGCGCTGCAAGTTCACCGCCGCGCGCAACCGCGCGGCACCACGTCAGCGGCCTACAGCTCGCCGCACATCGCCTCGGGCTTCACCCAGGCGTCGAACTGCTCGGCGGTCACCAGCTTGAGCTCGACGGCGACTTCCTTGAGCGTCTTGCCCTGCTTGTGGGCGGTCTTGGCGATCTTCGCCGCGTTGTCGTACCCGATGTGGGGGTTGAGCGCGGTGACCAGCATGAGGCTGCGGCGCAGGTTCTCGGCGATGCGCTCCTGGTTGGCCTCGAGCCCGTCGACGCAGTGCTCGCGGAAGCTCTTCATGCCGTCGGCGAGGAGCCGGCAGCTCTGCAGGAAGTTGTGGATGAGGAGCGGCTTGTAGACGTTGAGCTCGAAGTTGCCCGACGCCCCGCCGACCGCGATGGCGGCGTCGTTGCCCAGCACCTGGGCGCACAGCATGGTGAGCGCCTCGCACTGGGTGGGGTTCACCTTGCCCGGCATGATGGAGCTGCCCGGCTCGTTCTCGGGAATGGTGATTTCCCCCAGGCCGGAGCGCGGGCCCGACGCCAGCCAGCGCACGTCGTTGGCGATCTTGAACAGCGACGCGGCGAGGCCCTTGAGTGCGCCGTGGGCGTGCACCAGCGCGTCGTTGGCGGCGAGCGCCTCGAACTTGTTGGGCGCGGTGACGAAGGGCAGGCCGGACAGCGAGGCGATCTCCTTGGCCACCCGCTCCGCGTAGCCCTTGGGGGCGTTCAGGCCCGTGCCCACCGCGGTGCCGCCGAGCGCGAGCTCGTACAGGTGCGGCAGCGCCTGCTCGAGGTGCTTGCGGGCGTGCGCGAGCTGGGCGACCCAGCCCGAGATTTCCTGCCCCAGGGTGAGCGGGGTGGCGTCCTGGAGGTGGGTGCGGCCGATCTTCACCACCCGCCAGAAGTCCTTCGACTTCTTGGCCAGCGCCCCTTCCAGCGCCTCGAGCGAAGGGAGCACGTCCTTCACCACCGCGCGCGCGGCGGCGATGGACATGGCGGTGGGGAAGACGTCGTTCGACGACTGGCCCTTGTTCACGTCGTCGTTGGGGTGGACCTTGCGGCCTTCGCCCCGTTCGCCGCCCATGAGCTCGGAGGCGCGGTTGGCGAGCACCTCGTTGACGTTCATGTTGCTCTGGGTGCCCGAGCCGGTCTGCCACACCGAGAGGGGGAACTCCTGCACGTGCTTGCCGGCCAGCGCCTCGTCGGCGGCGGCCTCGATGGCCTTCGCCTTGTCGGCGGCCAGCGTCTTCAGCTCCAGGTTGACCCGGGCGGCGGCCTTCTTGGTGAGCACCAGCGCGTCGAGCAGCGCGCGCGGCATGGTCTCGGTGCTGATGTGGAAGTGGTGGAGGCTGCGCTGGGTCTGCGCCCCCCAGAGCCGGTCGGCGGGGACCTCGATGGGGCCGAAGGTGTCCTTCTCGATGCGCGCGTTCGTCATGCGCCGTCCAATAGCGAAACCGCGCCCCGCGCGCAGCAACGCCGTGGTCAGCGCGGGCGCTCGAGCGCCGGGAGCACCTCGTGCAGCGCCTCCAGCCGCACGTCGCCGTCGAGGCCCAGGCCGAAGAAGCGGACGCCCGCGGCCCTGGCCGCCTCGCGGTCGAAGCGGGAGTCCCCCACCATCACCGCCTCGTGCGCCAAGACGCCGACTTCCTTCAGCGCCAGCTCCACCAGGTCGGGGGCGGGCTTGGCGCGGCTCACGCGGTCGGAGGTGGCGCGCACCGGCATCAGCGCCTCGAGCGACCCGCGGCGCAGGAGCGCCTCGGCCACCACGCCCACCGAGTTGGTGACCAGCGCGCGGCCGAGCGCTCTGGCCGAGAGGGCTTCCAGGAGCGGCCGGGCGTCGGGGTTCACCCACACCGACGGGAGGTGGCGCAGGAACTCCTCGACGTAGAAGGCGTCGAGCGCCTCGGGGGTGACGTCGAGGCCGAAGACGCGGATGTCGGCCCTGGTGCCCTGGCCGAAGGTGGGGGCGAACTCCTCGCGGGTGATGGCGCGGCCGCGGAAGCGCCGGCCGGCCTCTTCCACGGCGAGGAACCAGGCGTCCTCGCTCTTCACCAGCACCCCGTCGAGGTCGAACAGCACCGCCTTGACCCGCTCGCCCATGGAAGCGGCATACGCCAAGACTCGACGATTCGCGCGGGCGCTGTAGCCTTGCGCCCATGGGCTCGCTGGTGGTGTCGGGGTTCGACGTGCGGGAAGTGGAGCTCCCGGCGAGCGCGCAGGTGCTGCTGCCGCCGCTGCCCTTCCCCGCGCAGGACGACTTCCACGCCGCGGTGGTGCGCGCGCTGGAAGAGCCGCTGGGCGGCGAGCCGCTCTTCAAGCGGGTGAGCGCCCGCTCGCGGCTCACCGTGGTGCTCGACGACCTCACCTTCCCGGTGCCGCGCGCGACCCGCGACGCGCGGGCGACCATGCTGGCGGCGCTCCTGCGGGTGCTGGAGAAGCACGGCATCCCGTCGACCCGGGTCACGGTGCTGGTGGGCAACGGCCTGTCGCGCCAGTGGCGGCCGGCGGAGCTCATCGAGTGGCTGGGCCCCAAGGGCGCGTCGCTCGCCCGGTGCCACGACGCCGAGGCGCTGGGCCAGCTCGCGCGGCTGGAAGACCGGCCCGAAGGCCCGGTCGAGCTCTCGCGCCTGGTGGTGGACACCGACCTCGTGGTGCACCTGTCGGTGGCGTCGATGCCCATCCAGGCGACGGGCTTCGGCCTGGTCCACGGCACCCTGGGGGCGCGCACCGCGCGGCTGCTCAACGCGCCACACCACTTCACCCAGGAGCACTCGCCGCTCGCCTCCGGCTCGACCTGGCAGCAGGCCCACGACGCGGTGGCCACGCTCCTGGGCACCAAGGTGCCGGTGCTGCAGCTCACCGCGGTGCTGAACAACGAGCTGTGGCCCCCGGCCATCGCCTCGCTGCTCGAGCGCGGCTCGGGGCTGTCGCGCCCGCTGCAGATGTGGAACGCGCTCCCCGAGGCGGTGCGGCACCGCGCGGCGCGCATGCTGCGCTCGAGCTACGCGCCCATCGGCGTCTTCTGCGGGCCGCCGGCCTTGGTGGCGCCGCGGGCGCTGGAGCTCTTCCTGCGGCAGCACGAGGTGAAGGCCAACGGCGGCGCCGACGTGCTGCTGTTCGGGCTGCCGGACCTGGGGCCGTACAGCCTGGGCACCGCACAGAACCCGCTCCTGGTGGCGAACCTGGCGCTGGGCTTCGTGGGCAACCTGCTCACCGCGGGCCCGCTGCTCAAGCCGGGCGGCGTGGTGGTGGTGGCGAACCCGATGACCAAGGGCTTCGCGCGCGAGCACCGGGTGCACGAGGAGCTCTTCGAGAAGGTCCTGAAGCTGGAGCGCGAGCCCGAAGGCATTCACGAGCGCTACGAGCCGTGGCTCGCCGGCCGGCCGGAGTTCGTCGCCGACTACCAGCAGCGCTACGCCTTCCACGGGGCGCACGCGCTCCTGGCGTGGGCGATGTGCACGCCGCTGCGGCGCCGCGCGAGCCGCATCATCGTGGCCCACGGCGACCCGCGGGCCTGCGCGCGCTTCGGCTTCATGGCGGCGGCCGACGTGGAAGACGGCGTCCGCCGCGCGTGCGAGGCGCTGGCCGACGCGCAGCCCAAGGTCACCATGCTCGAGCTGCCGCCGCCCTTCTTCGTCAAGGTGACGTGAGGTGGCGGCCTTCACGTACTGCCCCCGCTGCGCGACCGCGCTCGTCGACCGCGAGCACTCCGGGCGCACGCGCCGGGCGTGCCCTGGCGAAGGCTGCGGCTTCGTGCACTGGGGGAACCCGCTGCCGGTGGTGGCCGCGGTGGTGGAGCTGCCGGGAGGCGTGGTGCTGGCGCGGGCGCCGGGCTGGCCGGAGAAGTTCTTCGGGCTCATCACCGGCTTCCTGGAAGCGGGCGAGAGCGCGGAGGCGGGCTGCCTGCGCGAGGTGAAGGAGGAGCTCTCGCTCGACGGCCGGGTGGAGTCGCTGCTCGGGGTCTACGACTTCGCGCTGCGCAACGAGCTCATCGTCGCCTTCCACGTGGTGGCGCAGGGCGAGGTGCGGCTGTCGGAGGAGCTCGAGGCCTTCAAGGTGGTGCCGGTGGAGAAGCTCCGGCCCTGGCCGGTGGCGACCGGGCTCGCGGTGCGCGACTTCCTGCTGAAGAAGGGGCTGCCGCCCGACGGCCCGGCGCGCAACGCCCTGGCCCGGCCCTAGCCCTTGGTGACGCGCACCGGCTCGCCGGTGGCGAAGAACTGGCCCTTCGACGCGTGGTGCAGCGTGCGCTGCTCGGGCGCGGTGAAGTTGAAGGTGCTGCCGTCCCACAGGGCGGTGTCGGCCCAGGCGGCGACGACCTCGAGGATGAAGAGGTCGTACTCCTCCTGCATCCGGGCCTCGGGCACCACCTTGCACTCCAGCCAGCCGACGCAGCCATCGATGAGCGGCGCGCCCACCACCTTGGCCGGAGACGTCTTGAGGCTGAGCTTGGCGATCTTGTCGGGCACGTCTTTCCCCGACAGGCGACCCGCCGCGTAGAGCTGCTTGGCCTGGGCGACGGTGGGGAGGTTCACCACCAGCTCGCCGGAGGCCTCGACGAGCGCGCGCGTGTGGCTGCCTTCCTCGATGACCGCGGTGATGCGCGGCGGCTCGTAGTCGAGCGCCATGCACCAGGCGACGGCCATGACGTTGGTCTTGCCCTGGTGCGCGCTGGAGACCAGCACGGTGGGCCCGTGGTTGAGCAGCAGCGACGACCTGGCGAGCGGAATCTCTGCCCGCATCACACGTCCTTCGGGTGCTTGAAGAAGGTCTGCTGGTAGTGGGCCAGCTCGGCGATGGACGCGCGCAGGTCGCTCAGCACGGTGTGCGAGGCGTCGACCTTGGAGCGGCCGGGCGCGTTGGGGAACCAGGCGCGGGTGAGCACCTTGAGCGAGCTCACGTCGAGCATGCGGTAGTGCAGGAAGCGGTCGAAGCCCGGCATGTAGCGGGCGATGAAGGTGCGGTCGGTGTGAATGGAGTTGCCCGCGAGGATGCCTTCGCCGAACTCGCAGTGCGAGGCGAGCAGCGCGGTGGCTTCCTTCTCGGCGGTGCGCAGCGAGGTCTCCGACTTGCGCACGCGCTCGAGCAGCCCGTTCTTGGTGTGCATCATCTTGACGAACGGCTCCATCGCCTCGAGCGACGACTCGGGCTGCCAGATGGCGCGCTCGAGCTCGGCGATGGGCTTGAGGTCGGGGCCGGTGATGATGATGCCCAGCTCGATGATGGAGCAGGTGGCGGGGTCGAGCCCGGTCATCTCCAGGTCACACCAGATGAAGCGCGTCTCCGCGTGAGAAGCCATGCCGTACTCGTCGCACGGGGCCCTTGGGTTGTCGAGCGTCAAGGGTATGGTGCGCGGCCATGGCCGCCGCCGACCTGCTCGTGAAGCTCCGCAACGCCGCCGATGGGGCCCCGCTCCACCAGCTGGCGACCCTCTCGCTCGACGCCCTGCTCGACCAGCCGGTGGGCGTGCTGCTCCCCCAGGCGTCGTTCGAGACGCTCCTGCGCGCGGGCCTCGAGGGCTGGCTGCGCACCCCGGAAAGCCTGACCGCGCTCACCGCGCTGGTGGACGACGCCGCCAAGCTGCTCTCGGTGCACCAGAAGTCGCTCGGCCAGCTGGTGGACCCCGAGGTGCAGGCGCTCACCCGCGCGCTGCTCAAGCGGCCGTACTCGCCCGACAAGCAGCTGGTGCTCACGGTCATCGACCGGCCGCCGGTGCGCGAGCTGGTGCGCGGGCTGCTCCTGCAGACGGTGCTCGACTTCGCGCGGCGGGCGAGCGCGCCGGTGGCGGGCATGGCCAAGGGCCTGGGCGGGCTGGCGCGCATGGCGGCGGACACGGCCAAGGCGCGCACCGGCACCCTGGGCGCCCTGGTGGGCGCGGTGACCGGCGAGGTCGAGCGCCAGGTCGAGAAGCGCGCGGCCGACGTGGTGGACGCGGCGCTGGCGGGCGTCTTCGGGGAGATCGCCGACGCGGTGAGCGACCCCAAGCGCGCCCACGAGGCGGCGGAGCTGCGGCTCGCCATCTACGACGGGGTGCTGGAGCTCACCCTGCCCAAGCTCTCGCGCGAGCTGGTGAACCTCGACGTGCCGGGCGGCGCGCAGCTGGTGCGCGAAGGCCTGGAGGCGTACCTGGCGACCCCGCGCGCGGCGCAGGTGTTCGAATACGTCGCGAAGAGCCTCCACGAGCGCGAAGGGAAGAAGACGCTGCGCCAGGTGCTGACCGAGGCCGGGGCGCTCCAGGCGGTGCGGGGTGAAGGCCTGAACCTCCTGCGCGGGTGGATGCAGCAGGTGGTGGCCACCGACAGCTTCGCGGCCTGGCTGGACGCGCTGTGAGCGAGCCTGCGGGGCAGCCCGACGCGGCGCCGGTGGTGGCCGCGCCGGCGAGCAAGGCGGCGGTCACCTTCATCTTCATCACCGTGCTGCTCGACGTGCTGGCCCTGGGCATCATCATTCCCGTGGGGCCGCACCTCATCGTGCAGCTCGACGGCTCCGACTTCGCGCACGCCTCCGAGGTCTCGGGGCTCTTCGGCTTCACCTTCGCGCTGATGCAGTTCCTCTTCTCGCCGGTGGTGGGCATGCTGTCCGACCGGGTGGGCCGGCGGCCGGTGGTGCTGATGTCCAACCTGGGACTGGGCGCCGACTACCTGGTGATGGCGCTGGCGCCGACCCTGAGCTGGCTCTTCGTGGCGCGGCTGGTCTCGGGCATCACCGCGGCGAGCATCTCCACCGCCTTCGCGTACATCAGCGACACCACCGCGCCGGAGCACCGCGCGCAGAAGTTCGGGCTCATCGGCGCGGCCTTCGGCCTGGGGTTCGTCATCGGGCCGGCCATCGGCGGCACGCTGGGCCAGGTCGACCTGCGGCTGCCGTTCTACGTGGCGGCGAGCTTGAGCCTGCTCAACTTCACCTACGGCTTCTTCATCTTGCCGGAGTCGTTGCCCAAGGAGCGGCGCACGCCGTTCGACCTCGCGCGCGCCAACCCGCTGGGCTCGCTGCAGCTGCTGCGCTCGAGCCCGGTGCTGCTGGGCCTGGCGGTGGCGAGCTTCTGCGGCTTCCTCGCCCACGAGGCGCTGCCGGCCATCTTCGTGCTCTACGCGGCGCAGCGGTACGGGTGGACCCAGCGCGACGTGGGGCTGATGCTCGCGGGCGTGGGCGTGGCGTCCTCGGTGGTGCAGGGCGGCCTCATCCGGCCGGCGATGAAGAAGCTGGGCGAGCGGCTCGCGCTGCTCGTGGGGCTCGCCTGCGGGCTCCTCAGCTTCGTCATCTACGGCATCGCGCCGACGGGGCTCTTCATCCTCTGCGGGATTCCCTTCGGCGCCTTCTGGGGCCTGTGGGGGCCGTCGAGCCAGGCGATGATGACGCGGGAGCTCGCGCCCAACCAGCAAGGCAAGTTCCAGGGCGCGCTGTCGAGCCTGCGCGGCATCAGCGGCATGCTGGGCCCCCTGCTCTACACCCAGGTGTTCGCCTTCGCGGTGGCGGGCGGCAGCTTCGTGGGGCTGCCGTTCCTGGTGGGCGCTTCGATTCTCGCGCTGGCCCTGGTGCTGGTGCTCGCGACCCTGCGTCAGGTGAAGCCGCCCGTGGCGGCCTGACGGGCCTTCAGCGGCCGGCGACGAAGCGGTCGAGCGAGGCGCTGGCCTGCGCGCGCACCTTGTTCTTCACCAGCGGCGTCCACCCCAGGAGCAGGCCGGTGACGCCGAGCGCCTGGCGCGCCCAGCGGTAGAAGTCGAAGCGGTCGACGTGGGTGGCGATGCGCCCGTCCTTGAAGGTGAAGGTGGCGTCGATGACGTTGTGCACCTTCCGGCCGGTGAGCGAGAAGGTGTAGCGCGCTTCCCAGTGGGCCTTGCCCTTGGCGTCGTCGGCTTCCACGCCACTGAAGGTGAGCTCGAGGTCCTTGCCGTTCTTGCAGAGCATTCGCCACATGGCCCCGGCGCGCGGGCCCTCGAGCCCCACGAAGACTTCGTCGGAGAAGGTGACGTCGTCGGCGTAGAGCGCGGCCATCGCGGCGCCGTCCTTGCGCTGGAAGGCTTCGTAGAAGGACGTGAGGAGGGCGGCGTTGGGGTGGGCGCTCATGGCAGCTGCCCTTGATAGAGCCGCTGGCGCCCGCAGAGCCAGGTCGCAATCAGCCCCACCGCGAGCGCGTACGGCAGCACCTCCGGGCCCGAGAGCTCGAAGGCCATCACCGCCAGGGCGAGCGGGCTGCGCGCCGCGGCGCCGAAGAGCGCGGCGAGGGCGACCACGCTGGCGGCGACCACCGGCAGCCCCAGGGGGCCGGCGAGCGTGTGGCCCAGGTGCGCGCCGATGAAGAAGAGCGGCGTCACTTCCCCGCCGAGGAAGCCGCTGCCCACGGTGCAGGCGGTGAAGGCGAGCTTCCAGGCGAAGGCGAAAGGCGGCACCTCGGCGGTGGAGGCCGCCCGGAGGATGCCGGGCACGCCGAGCCCGAAGTAGTCGGAGGACTGCGCGAGGAGCCACAGCGCCACCACCGCGCCCCCGCCCACGAAGGGCCGCAGCATCGGCAGGCGCACGGTGCGCTCGAGGAGTGCGCTCACGCCGTGGGCGGCGAAGAGGAACGCCCGCACGGTGAGCGCCACCGCGAGCGCGAGCGCGAGCCAGCCGAGCAGCGCGTGCGGACTCAGGTCGACCGGCTCCACCCGCGGGTAGACGGAGTGGGTGGTGCCCACGGCGCGCGCCACCGCGTCGGCCACCACCGCGGCCCAGAGACACGCGGGCGCACGCGTCCACACCAGTCGGCCGGGCGCCACCACCTCGAGCGCGAAGAGCGCGCCCGCGAGCGGGGTGCCGAAGACGGAGCCGAAGCCGGCGGCGATGCCGCAGAGGACGAGGTCGCTGCGGTGGGCGCGCAGGCGTGGCGAGCGCAGCGCGAGCGCGTCGGCCAGCACGCCGCCCAGCTGCACCGCGGCGCCTTCCCGGCCGGCGCTGCCGCCGAAGAGGTGCGTCCACCAGGTGCCGAGGAGCGCGAAGAGCCCCAACCGCGCGGGGACCGGTGCGCCGTCGCCCGCCGCCTCCAGCACCAGCGCGGTGCCGCGCGCGGCGGGAGCGCCGGAGCGCTGCTTCACCCAGCCCAGCGCGAGGCCGGCCAGCGGCAGGAGCCAGGGGAGCCAGAGCACGGTGGTCTCCCGCGTCCGGGTGACGCGCTCGAGGCCGAAGAGGAACAGCGCGGAGGCCAGGCCCGAGGCGAGCCCCACCGCGGCTCCGCCCAGGAGCCAGACGGCGCCGCGCTCGACGAACGACGGTGGGTGTGGCGCAGCCTCCGGCATCGCGCGCCGCAGACTACCGGGGCCACTCGCCGACGGCGCCTTCCTGACGCCTCAGCCGCAGAGCGGCCGCTCGAGCGAGCAGCGGTCGACGCGGAAGTTGCCCTTGAAGGTGCCCTGGTCGCGGAAGGTGACCTCGAAGCTGCCTTCCACCACCTTGGCGTCGCTCGCCGTGATGGTCACCCGGCCTTCGTAGCTGGGCGAGCACTCCTCGCGCCCGCAGACGTACCCCATGCCGGTGCTCTGCCCGGAGCCCTGGCTGAACGCGTACGTACCCACGGTGGGCTCCTCGCGCCAGAGGTCGAGCGTGAGGTACGTCTGGGCCCCGCAGGCGATCGGCGCCATCGAGAGGTGCAGGCCGATGGCGGGCCCGTCGGTGGGGCCGCATTCCTTGGTGGCGACGCCGACGTAGTCGACCGCGCAGGTGGGGCACGGGCTGGGAAACGACGGCGAGCCGGCGTCCAGCTCGGGCGACTGCGCCACCTGCGCGCCACCGTCGCCGGACAGCAGCACCTTGCCGTTGGTCTCGAGAACGGGAGCGAAGCAGCCGGACAGCGCGGTGAGCGACAGCAGCAGGAAGGTCCTCATGGCGGCGCCCATGAGCAGTCCGCGTGCCAGCGTGGGCCCCTGTGGAAACAGCAGGCTGGGCGCCCGGGCCTTCAGAAAACCGAGGCGACGTCAGCGCGCCTCGGCGAGGAGCGCCTCGACGAACTGCCGCAGCACCGCCGGCGGCTGCGCCCCGGACACCGCGAGGTTCCCCGGGCCGAGGAAGAGCGGCACGCCGGAGATGCCCAGCTCGGCGGCCTTGCGCTCGTCGGCGAGCACCTCGTCGAGCCCGCCGCCGGCGCCCAGCGCCTCGTCGGCTGCCGCGGCGTCCACGCCCGGGACCTCCGCGAGCAGCCTGCGCAGCGTGGCGCGCTGGGCGAGGTCCTCGCCTTCCTCGAAGTGACCGCGGACCAGTCGCTCCTGCACCGCAGCGGCGGCGGCGGCCCCGTGCGCGCGCTCCACCACCTTGATGGCGCGGTGGCCGAGCCGGCTCGACGGCGCCTTGATGCGCGAGAAGTCGAACTTCACCCCGTCGGCGAGCCCGGCCTGCGTCACCCGCGCGAAGATGGCCTGCGCCCGCTCGGGGCTGCCGAACTTGCCCTCGAAGAAAGCGACCGGGTCGAGCCCTGCCTCCGGCATCGACGGGTCGAGCTCGAAGGCACGCAGCTTCACGGTGACGCTGTCCTTGGGCAGGCCTTCGAGCGCCTGGTCGAGGCGGCGCTTTCCCAGCCAGCACCAGGGGCACACCAGGTCGCCGAAGAGCTCGAGTTCGATGGACATCGCGGCTCTCTTAGCGGGCGGCGCGGCGGATTTCAGGGCTCGAGCACACCCCGGGCGAGGTGCAGCGCCGGGAGCCCCTCGAGGCCCAGCCCTTCGAGCTCGTGCGTCACCAGCAGCGCGGGACAGCCGAGCGCGGCGATGGCGGCCAGCGTCGCCTGCAGCACCGTCTGCCGCAGCGCTCCGTCGAGCGCGCTGAAGGGCTCGTCGAGCAGCACCAGCCGCGGCTGACAGGCGAAGGCGCGCGCGAGCGCCACCCGCTGCGCCTCGCCGCCGGACAGCGTGCCCACCTGGCGCGCGGCGAGGTCCGCGGCGGCGAAGCGGGTGAGCCACTCGAGGGCCGACGGCCCGCCCTGGCGGCCGAACTCCACGTTCTGCGCCGCCGTGCGGTGCGGGAAGAGCGCCACCGGCTGGAACACCATGCCCAGGCCCCGGCGCTCCGGCGGCACCAGGGTGCGCTCGCGCGTGCACCACACCTCGTCGCCCAGCCGCACCTCGCCGCGCGCGTGCTCCGACAGCCCGGCGATGGCGTGGAGGAGCGTCGACTTGCCGGCGCCCGACGGCCCGCGCAGCACGGTGACGCCCGGCGGGAGCGAGAAGCGCGCCTCGAGGCCCGACGGGAAGGCGGGCAGGTCCACCCGCACGTCGACCGCGAGCGCCGCGCTCATCGCTTCGCCCCCAGCGCGTTGACGGCCAGCACCACGCCCACGCCCACCACGGCCATCACCAGCGAGAGCGCTCCCGCCTCGGCGTCGTGGCCCGCCTGGAGCGCGTCGTAGATGGCGAGGGGCGCGGTGCGGGTGACGCCTTCCAGGTTGCCCGCCACCATCAAGGTGACGCCGAAGTCGCCCAGCGCCCGGGCGAAGCCCAGCCCCAGGCCCGAGGCGAGCCCCCGGCGCGCGAGCGGCAGCTCCACCTCGGTGAAGGTGCGCCAGGGCCCGGCGCCCAGGCTGCGGGCGGCGGCGACGAGGCGCGCATCGACCTCCGCGAAGGCGGCGCGCGCGGACTTCACCACCAGCGGAAAGGCGCCCACCGACGCCGCCAGCACCGCGCCCGAGAGGCTGAAGACGAGCGGGCCGCCGGTGACCGCTTCGTACGCGCGGCCCAGCGCGCCCCCCCGGCCGAAGAGCACCAGCAGGTAGTAGCCGAGCACCGTCGGCGGCAGCACCATGGGCGCGGTGAGGAGCGCATCCACCAGCTCGCGCCCCGCGAAGCGCCGCCGCGCGAGCAGCGCGCCGCAGCCGATGCCCGTGGCGCCGGCGAGCACCAGCGCGAGGGCGGAGACCTCGAGCGAGAGTCCGACGCTCGCCCAGCTCACGGAGTCGCCGTCACTGGCAGGCGTGGTACCCGTTCGCCTGGAGCTGGCAGTTGCGGCCGCAGCTGAAGCTGCCGTCGGCGTTGAGCGCGCAGCGGCCGTCGGGGGTCTGCGCGCACACCGCGGCGCCGCGCGAGGTGACGTGGCAGTCCCACCCGCAGGCCTGCACGCCGTCGCTGCCGTTCAGGCAGGTGGACGGCGCGTCGGGCCTCACCGGCAGCGGCGAGACCACCACCACGCCGGGGACGACCTGGACCGGCGTCACCGGCGCGAAGCGCTGGCGCTCGGCGAGGGCCTGCGCCCAGAGCTGGTCGGCGGTGGTCTTCGCCTTGGAGATGCGCCCCTCGCGCTCGGCGTCCGGCGTCTCGCGGGGGATGAGGATGTCGAGCGTCACCACGCCGTTGGGCTGGGTGAGCCAGTAGAGGTCGGTGCCGTCGGGCAGCGAGACCTGCAGCCGCGACGGGTCGTTCAGGTACGCCTGCAGCCCCTGCTGCTGCGCCGCCGCGGCCACGCCGGGGAAGGCGCGCTGCGCCGCCGGCCCGGTGATGGGGAGGTTGTAGCGGGCGCCCACGCACCCACCGAGGAGCACCGCCGCCGCCAGGGCCAGAGTTCGCATGGGGAGGCCTGTTAGCAAACCGCCCGGGCTTTAGGGCGGCGGGCCGAAGCCGTGGGCCTGGAGCCTCGCCTGCACGGCGCTCGAGCGCAGGCGGGCGGCGAAGGCCTCGGCCTCGGCGAGGGCGCGGCCGTTCCGGCACACCACCAGCGCCTGCACCAGCGGCGCGTGGCCGTCGGCGTCGAGCTCCTGGAACTGCCCCGGGGTGGCCGCGCGGGCGAGCGGCAGGCTGACGATGGCCGCCTCCGCGTTGCCCGACTGCGCCACCTGCAGCGCCTGGCGCACGTTCTCCGCCAGCACCAGCTTCGCGCCCAGGCTCCGGAAGACGTTCGCCTTCTCCAGCGCCTGCCTGGCGGCGCGGCCATACGGCGCGGTGTCCGGGTTGGCGATGGCCACGCGCGAGAGCCCCGCGAGCTCGATGAGGTCGACGATGGGCTTCGCGCCGGCGGGCTGCCAGAGCGCGAGGCGCCCGGTGGCGTACGGCGCGAGCGTGGCGCCGTCGCACGCGCCCGACGCGGCCGCCTTCTCGGCGAAGGCGGTGTCCGCGGACAGGAAGAGGTCGAAGGGAGCGCCCTGCTCCAGCTGCCGCTCGAGGAGCCCGGAAGCGCCGAAGGTGAAGGCCACGTGCACGCCGCGCTCCTGCTCGTATTCCTGGCCCAAGGGCTCCAGCACGCCGGTGAGGTCGGCCGCGGCGGCCACCGCGAGCGCGGGTCTCGGCGCGCGCGTGCAGGCGACCAGCGAGAGCAGGAGGACGGCGGCGCAGCGCATGGGCCGCTCATATTCCATCAACCCGGGGCCAGGCGCTGGCATGGTGCGCGCCAGAGCGAGGAGGTCACGACATGAGTACCCGCGTCGACGAGGTGGCAGGAGCAGGCATCGCGGTGCGCTTCGACGCCAAGCGGTGCATCCACGCGCGCGCGTGCGTGCTGGGGCGCCCGGGCGTGTTCCGCGGCGGGGTGGACGGCCAGTGGATCTTCCCCGACGAAGCGCCGGCAGAGACGGTGGCCGCGGTGGCGCAGCAGTGCCCGTCGGGCGCCATCACCTACCGCCGCGTCGACGGTGGCCCCGACGAAGCGCCTCCCGCGGCCAACGTGGTGCGGCTGCGCGAGAACGGCCCGCTCGCGGTGGTGGCCGACCTGCGCCTGGGCGACGAGCCGGCGCAGATCCGCGCCACGCTCTGCCGCTGCGGCGCCTCGCAGCGAAAACCGTACTGCGACGGCTCGCATCTCACCTCGGGCTTCGTGGCCACCGGGGAGCCGCCGGCGCGCACCTCTTCCCCGCTGAGCGACCGCAGCGGGCCGCTGCAGGTGCGGGCCAGCGCCAACGGGCCGCTCATGCTGGAAGGCAACGTCGAGGTGGTGTCCGGCACCGGGCGCACCCTGCTGCGCACCCAGGCCTGCGCGCTCTGCCGCTGCGGCGCCTCGGCCAGCAAGCCGTTCTGCGACGGCTCGCACGCCAGGGTGGGCTTCAAGGGCCCCTGACGGCCTGCTCGAGCCGCTTCGCCGCGGCCTCGAGCGCGGCGGCGCCGTACCAGGCGTACGGCGTGAGCGGCACCGTGCGCTCGCCGTAGACGAGCAGCAGCGTCGTGCGGCCGTCCTTCGGCTCGGTGCGCACCGCGGTGAGGCCGGCGAGCGGGTGCTCGACCTTCTGCAGCGGGGCGTAGAAGCGCTGCAACGGCCGCGGGAAGCGGCAGCGCAGCACGCCGGCGCCCCGGTCCACCACCACCGTGGCCTTGCGGGTGAGCTGGGCGAGAGCGAGCGCGCAGCCCGTGAAGGCGAGCATCAGCGCCGCCGACGACGAGCCGGCGCCCTTGCCCACCGCGAGCACCAGGCCAGCGACCAGCCACAGCACCCCGCAGCCGGCCCAGAGGAAGAACGGGCGCGCCGCGCGCGCGGGAATCACCACCTCGAGCTCCGGGCCCTTCGCCATCTGCCACCTCCCCAAGGTTCGACGGCCGTCGCGCGCGAGCGTCGCACACAGGGTCGCCGTCACTGACGAAAGTCGGCGAAGGACACGCCGCCGCAGTGCGGCACCCGGCCTGCGTGACTATACGTGCGCGGATGCGGCTCTTCGTCACCGGCGGCTCGGGCTTCGTGGGCGGCGCGTTCATCAAGGCGGCGGTCGCCCAGGGCCACGCGGTGCTGGCGATGGCGCGCTCCGACGCCAGCGCGAAGGCGGTGGAGGCACTCGGGGCGAGCGCGGTGCGCTGCGAGCTGGGCGCGGTGCCGGCCTCCGCGCTCCAGGGCGTGGAGGCGGTGGTGCATGCGGCGGCGCACACCGAGGAATTCGGCCCCCGCGACGTCTTCTGGAAGGTGAACGTCGAGGGCACCGAGCAGCTGCTCGAGGCCGCGCGCGAGGCGAAGGTGCCCCGCTTCGTGCTGGTGAGCACCGAGGCGGTGCTCTTCATGGGCAAGGACCTCCACGACGTCGACGAGAGCTACCCGTACCCGCGCTTCACGCCCTTCCTGTACTCGGAGACCAAGGCCGCGGCGGAGCAGCGGGTGCTCGCCGCCAACGCGCCCGGCTTCACCACTCTGGCGGTGCGGCCGCGCATGGTGTGGGGGCCGGGCGACGTCACCATTCTCCCTGCGGTGGCGGCGATGGTGCGCTCGGGCGCCTTCCGGTGGATCGACCGCGGCCGGGCGCGTACCCACACCACGCACATCGCCAACGCGGTGCACGGGCTGATGCTCGCGCTCACCCGGGGCGCGGGGGGCAAGGCGTACTTCGTCACCGACGACGAGGAGACGACCATCAAGGACTTCTTCACCCAGTACCTGGCCACCCAGGGCCTCACCCCGCCCGAGGCGTCGGTGCCGTCGTGGGTGGCGGAGCCGCTCGCCGCGGGCCTCGAGCGGCTGTGGTCGCTCACCGGCCGCAAGGGGAAGCCGCCGCTCACCAAGCTCGCGGTGACGCTGATGACCAAGGACTGCCTGCTGAACATCGACCGCGCGCGCCAGGAGCTCGGCTACGCCCCGCAGGTGAGCCTCGCCGAGGGGCTCAAGACGATGCCGCGGCCCGCCTGACGACGCGGAAGTGAGTTGCGCCGGGCGCAACGGGCACCTTCCGGGGCCACGGTTAGGAAGAGGACATCATGATCACCGTCCGCAAGAGCAGCGACCGCTTCCTGTCCGACTTCGGCTGGCTCCACAGCCAGCACAGCTTCAGCTTCGGGGACCACTACGACCCCCGCGCGATGGGCTTTCGCAACCTCCGCGTCATCAACGAGGACCGGGTGGCCGAGGGCGGTGGCTTCCCCACCCACCCGCACCGCGACATGGAGATCATCTCCTACGTGCTCGACGGCGCGCTGGAGCACCGCGACTCCATGGGCAACGGCTCGGTCATCCGCCCGGGCGACGTGCAGCGCATGACCGCGGGCACCGGGGTGCGCCACAGCGAGAAGAACGCCTCCACCACGAGCGGCGTGCACTTCCTCCAGCTGTGGCTGCTGCCCAAGGCCCAGGGGCTCACCCCCAGCTACGAGCAGAAGACCTTCCCCCGCACCTTCGGGGCGGGCCAGCTCACCCTGGTGGGTGCGCGCGACGGGCGCGGCGGCGCGGTGCACCTGAACGCCGACGCCGACCTCTACGCCGCGCAGCTCGACGCCGGGCAGGCGGTGACGCACGCGCTCGCCCAGGGCCGCTCGGCCTGGGTGCAGGTCATCTCCGGCGCGGTGGAGGTGAACGGCACCGCGCTGTCGGCCGGGGACGGGGCCGCGGTGAGCGACGTCACGAGCCTCACGCTGGCCTCGAAGGCCCGCAGCGAGCTGTTGCTGTTCGACCTCGACTGACGAGGTAGAAGGGCCGCCATGAGCGATCAATTTCCAGTGACGGTGGCGGTGACCCGGCCCGACGGCTCGGTGGAGCAGGTGCGGGTGGGGACGGCGACCAAGACGGCCGACGGCTTCTCCTTGTCGCTCGGCGCGATGTCCATCGGCGGCAGTCCGGTGGCGGCGGCGGCGCGGGCCCCGGCGCCCACCGGCCCCGGCGGAGAGCCGATGGTGTTCCCGCCGTACGGCCGCAGCAAGGGCATGCCCATCAAGGGGGCCTCGGCGGGCGACCTCGACTTCTACCGCAACGGCTGCATGCGCACGCTGAACGACCCGGGCAAGGCGCGCTTCCACGACAAGGAGCGCGGCCTGCTCGCGGCCATCGAGGCGGAGATGAAGCGCCAGGGCCTCGGCGGTGGCGGCGACGACGGCGGCCCTCCGCCGCACGGCGACGAAGACGCGCCCTTCTGAAGGCCGCACGAGAAAAGCGAGGCCCCGCGACGCCCGCCCATCGGGCACCGCGGGGCTCGCCCCGACCTACGCTGCGGAGGCCACGCGGACCGCGGCCGGCGACGACGCCGTGCCCTCGCGCTGCCCCAGGTTGCCGCCGCTCACGTCGCGCCCGAGCAACATGGCGCCGACCTCACGAGAGGCGAAGTCCGAGAAGCCCGCCTGGGCGTCGATGGTCTTCGGGTTCTTGAAGGTGCCGAAGACCAGGTCCCAGAGCGCGATGTCGCCGAAGTTGTGGTTGTGCACCCCGCGCGCGTGGTGGACCGTGTGCCCTTCCGGGCGCTGCACGAGGTAGCCGACCCACGCCGGGGTGTTGATGTTGGCGTGCTGCCAGGTGGCGAGCATGAAGGCGAAGGCACCCACCAGCCCCGCCCCGTCGGCCGACAGCCCCATCACCGGCCCCATCACCAGGATGCCGGTGACGATCTGCGCCAGCATCTCGAAGGGGTGGAAGTACGCCGCGCCGTAGATGTCCATGCGCTCGGCGCTGTGGTGCATCTGGTGCAGCCAGCGCCACATGACGTCGGAGCGGTGCGCCGCGCGGTGGTACCAGTAGACGACGAACTGCATTCCGATGGTGCCGAGCAAGAACTGGGCGGCGAGCGGCAGACGGTCCATGCCCAGCAGCGACGACGGCGCCAGCACCTCGGCGGCCACCGCAGGCAGCACGCCGTTGAGCGCGAACATCACCACGAAGAACAGCAGGCCCTTGAGGCGCCACCAGGGCACCTTCACGAAGCGGCGCGCGGGCTTCACCGCGTCGAGCACCAGGTACAGCAGCAAGAGTCCTACGCCTGCCAACATCGCCACGTCAGCCATCGGGTTCTCTCCAGGTCGGGGGTGATTCGACCGGAAGGCGTGACGGCGCGCGGAACAGTGTTCCGTCGCAAAACCTCAGTGTTTCAGGTGGGTTCCGCGCCGCGATAGCTGCAGAAGGTGCCGGTGCGCACCGCCCAGCGCAGGTGCGCGCCGAGCTCGGGGAGCCCTTCGGCGATGCGCTCGATGGCGTCCTTGAGGCGGCGCTGCACGTTGACCCGGGCGCGCTCCGCGGCGCCGCCCACCCGGCGGGCGCGGCCGCCGAGGCCCACGCCGGCGGCGAGCTGCTCGGTGAGGGCGTCGAGCTCCTCGCGCACCTGCTCGGCGCGCCGCGCGTCCGACCGGTGCTCGGCGTCTTCCAGGTCCTCCGCCAGCGCGCGCAGCCGGGCGCGGTACTGCGCCTTGGCCCTGGCGTCGAAGACCTCGCCGGCGTCGCCCTGGTCGATGGGGCCGTCGCCGGCGCGGTCGAGCTCGGTGCAGTGCACGTCCTTGCCGGCCTCGCGCACCAGCTGCTCGAGCATCACCAGGCCCCGGCTGTGCTTGAGCCGCACCGTCTTGCCTCCGGCGCTCACCGCCCACAGCTCGCCTTCGCGGACCAGCGTGAGGCCGGCACCGGGCGCGGCCGGTACGCGCGGCGCCGCCAGCCGGACCTCGGCAGACGCGTCGCCCGGCAGCTCGACGCCGAGCTGGGCGGCC
>JAIBBQ010000292.1 GCA_019694595.1 Myxococcaceae bacterium | reverse complement strand
CGCCACCGTGCTCACCGCCGACCAGCCGGCCCAGGTCGTCCACTTCTTCCCCGGCCAGGACGCGTACGGCGCCGGCGCAGGGCAGGGCGACCCGTCGATGACCGTGCTGACCCCGGCCGAGCAGTTCGCGCCCGGAGCGACGTTCGCCACGCCGCCCGGCGTCACCGACGACTACGTGCAGCTCGCGTGGGACTCGGCGGCCACCACCGCGGTCTTCGTCGACGGCGTGCAGGTCACCGCCTTCGAGGGCATCGGCGGCAGCACCTTCCGCCTCGCCAACCTCGCCGTCTCGAACGGCACCCACGTGGTCACCACCTCGCCCGCCGGGCAGGGCGTCGGCCTCGAGGTGTACGGCTACTACCAGTACACGTCCTACGCCTCGGCCGGGCCGCGGCGCTTCCAGGTGCTCGCGCCGGCGCTGGTGCCCTGACGCCGGAAGGGGTCGCGCGACAGTGAGGGCGTGACAGCCCGCCCGGAGTTGGGTCATGGGTGGGCCACGGTGAAGGTCACGGAGCAGGAGTTCGCCGAGCTGGTGATGCACGCCCTGCGCGCGCGCGGGCAGAAGGGGCCGTTGCTCTTCGACGCGCGGGAGAACGTGGTGCGCCTGCGCACCGCGCTCGACGGCACCGTCGCTCCCCGCGCCATCGCGCTCTCCGGCGGCTGCGCCGAGTACGAGGCCGCGGACCCCTCGCAGCGCAAGGCAGTGGTGGCCCGGTACGCCGGCGAGACGCCCGGGCCCGCGTCGACCCAGCTCACCGTGCCTCCGCCGCCGCCTCCTCCGACCTACGACGAGGAGAAGCGCGCGCTGCGCCTGCGGCTGGTGGCGCGGCGCACCCTGGAGAAGGCCTTCCACGCGCAGCACTCGAGGAGCGCGGGGAACGCACTGGAGGACTTCCGGACGCTGGGTGGGCTCCTCGAGCCGCTGGTGCGCGACGTGTTCCTCGAGGTGGTGCGCCAAGGCCCTCGCGGGTGGTCGAGCGTCACCGCGGCCGAGGCGGCGGGCTGGACGCTCGAGCCTCCGCAGGCGCTCGCGCTCGCCCGCGAGAACCTGGCCAAGGTCAGCGCCGAGCCCTGGGTGAAGGTCGAGTCCGGCCTCTTCCGCTCGCCGTGGAGCGACGGGCTGGCCGCCGCGCGGCTCGCCCTGCCGGACCGCTTCCGTGCGCTTTCGCTGCGAGGCGCGCCGCTGGTGGTGGCCCCGCACCAGGGCTGCGTGCTGGTGACCGGCACCGAGGAACGGGAAGCCCACGCGGCCTTCGTGGCGCTCGCGCTGGAGGAGGCGCGGGGCCCGGGGCCGCTCCTGCTCTCGCCGCTCCAGCTGACGAAGCAGGGCTGGCAGCGGGTGCGTCGTGAGGACGAGGCGCTCGTGGAGGCCTCTCCCGACCTGCTCGGGCTCGCGCGCGAGGACGTGGCGTGCGACTACCTGACCCTGCAGGACGAGGTGTCCTTCGCGCTGCGCCGCCGGGGCTACGGGCTCGTGGGCTCCATCCAGCGGCTCGACGGCGAGCTCGCTCCGCTCTTCTCCCTGTGCCCCGAGGAGACCGACTCGGCGTCGGGGCGCACCGCGTTCCCCGAAGCGGAGATGGTGATGTTCCCCTTCGCCAAGGGGGTGCCGCTGGTGGTGCCGCTGGAGCGCCTCGCCGCGCTGGTGGGACCGTCGCTCAGCGCGCTCGACGTGTGGCCGAAGTTCTACGAGCTCAAGCGCCGCCCGACCATCGCCCAGCTCGAAGCGCTGGTGTGAGCCCGAGACGTCGCAGGCGTGCGGTGCGCGTCAGGACGAGGCGGGCTCGATGCGGCAGGGCACCGCGCGCAGCGTCGGAAACCCGGAGATGGGGTCCAGGTGGTCCGCGCCGGTGAGCGCATTGACGTTGGCCTGCTCCCAGCCCGCGGGCGCCACCACCGTCTCGGGGTGCACGTCGTCGCTCAGGGTGAGCCGCAGGGTCACGCGCCCGCGCCGGCCCACCAGCGTCACCTGCTGGCCGTCGCGCAGCCCGAGTCGGGTCGCGGCGGTCGGGTGCAGCAGCGCCACCGGCGTGCTCAGGCGGGCCTCCAGCGCGGGGACTTTTCGGAACTGCGAGTTGATGTACGCCGCCGTCCGCGGGCCGCTCACCAGCGTCAGCGGGAACTCCGCGTCGGTCGGCTCGGCGACCGGCGTGTACTCCGGCAGGCCCGGCTGGCCGAACTGCTCCAGCACCCGGCTGACGAGCTCGATCTTCCCCGAGGTGGTGCCGAAGCGCCCCGCGGCGCCGGGGGCCGGGCGGAGCTCGTGGGCGGGGTCCTCCATGAAGGGGAGCTGCGGCGCGGCGAGCAGCGCCTTCAAGTCGGGGAACTCGAAGTAGCGGCCCAGCCCCAGCGCGCGCGCGAGCTCGAAGACGATCTTCCAGTCGGGCCACGAGCCGTGCTGCGGCGCCACCAGCCCCTGGTCCGACACCGCATCGCGCTCGTCCACCGTGGGGGCTTCGGCGAAGGTGCTCGCGGGCAACACCACGTCGGACATGCGCCCCGACTCGGTCAGGAACGGGTCGATGGTCACCAGGAGCTCGAGCGCGTCGGCGGCCTGCGCCATCGCCGCGGCGCCGGGTCCGGTGATCAGCGCGTTCGAGCCCATCAGCACCAGCGCCTTCACCGGGTACGGCACGCCGCTGCTGATGGCCCGGGGGAAGAGGTTGCCCTGGGCCTCGCGGTTGAAGACCTCGAAGAGCGGGTAGTCGTCGTAGCCGATGGGCCGCTCGCTCACCGGCGGAGGTACCGGCGCCGGCGTCCGCATGCGGTAGAGCGCCGGCAAGGGCTCGCGCGCGAAGTCCTCCCCGGGCGGCGTCAGCTGGGTGCGCGCCCAGGCCTCGTCGAAGCTCCCCAGCAGCGCCTCCAGGCTCACCACCGCGCGCGCCGCCTGTACCCCCGAGGCGTGGTGCTCCAGCCCCAGGCCGACCCAGGCGCGCGTCGGGCGGTGCTCGGCGAGGCGCCGCGCGGTGCGCACCAGCTGGGCGGCGCCGACGCTGGTGAGCGCTTCCACCCGCTGCGGTGGGTAGTTCGCCACCAGCGCGCGGTACGCGTCGAACCCCTCGGTGTGCTCGGCCACGAAGGGCGCGTCGTACAGGCGCTCCTCGACGAGCACGTGCGCCAGGCCGAGCGCCAGCGCACCGTCGGTGCCCGGCCGCACCTGCAGGTGCTCGGCGGCGCGCTTCGCCAGCACCGTGCGCGTCGGGTCGACCACCACCAGCGAGCCCGCCTCCGCATGGCGGAAGAGCACCGGCGTCTTGGCCGGCGCCGAGCGCTCGGGGTTCGCGCCCCAGAGCACCAGCGTCTGCAGGTCCTTGGAGAGCGGCGGGTACTTGGAGCCTACGGTGAGCGCCTGCGCCATGCGCAGCGAGGCCTCGCAGAGGCTCGCCACCGAGGCCACGTTGGGCGTGCCGAAGGCGCGGGCGAAGCGGTGGAGCACCTGCTGCATCGGGTGACGCACCAGCGGCCAGCCCGTCTGGATGGCGAGCGTCCGCGCGCCGTGCTGCTCCCGGAGCGACGCGAGCTTCCGGGCGACGAAGTCCAGCGCTTCCGCCCAGCTCACCTCGACCAGGCGCTCGCCCTTGCGGACCAGCGGTGCGCGCAGCCGCCGCTCCGACTGGACGATCTCCGGCAGCGCGTAGCCGTGCAGGCAGACGAACCCGCGCGTGTGGCTCGCGAGATCCCCTTCCACCCGCACCAGCCGGCCGCCTTCGCTGATGGCCTCGATGCCGCAGTGGAGCAGACAGAAGCGGCAGGTGCCCTTGCGCGACTGCCGCGTGAGCGCGCCGCGGCCGAGACCCGCCAGGCCGCCCACCGCGAGGCCCGCCCCGGCGAGCGGCGCCAGCTTGAGCAGGTCGCGGCGGCTCGGGCGCCGGCTCACGGCAGCGGCTCGATGTGAATGGCGCGCGCGAGCGACGGACACGCTTCCTCGCACAGCCCGCAGCCCACGCAGGCCTCGGGGTGGAAGAGTGGCCCCGCGTTGAGGCCCACCAGCTCCACCGCCCGGTCGGGGTACGGGCACACCTGGAAGCAGAGGCTGCACGCGCCCTCGCCGTTCCACGGCAGACACCGCTTGCGGTCGAGCTGCGGCGTCCCCATGCGCACCTGCGCCGCCACCGCACCCGGCTCGGCGGCGACCGGCCGCAGCGCATCGGTGGGGCATACCTGGGTGCACCGCATGCAGAGCGTGCAGGCCTTGGCGCGCAGGTCGAGCGTGGGCGTGCCCGAGTCCGCCGAGAGCACGGACGCGAAGTCGATGCACTTCGGCGGGCAGACCTCGGCGCACCGGAAGCAGCCGATGCAGGTCTTCTCGAACGCCCCCGGCGGCAGCGCGCCCGGCGGGCGAATGCGGTGCGCCGCGCGGGAACGGCGGGGCACCAGGCTCACCGCCGCCGCCGCCGCCAGCCCGAGCAACACCCGGCGCCGGCTCACGCGCGCCCTTTGAGGGTGAGCCCCAGCTTCAGGGCGTCGGTGGGGCACGACGCCACGCACTTTCCGCAGCGCTCGCAGCCCTCGTCGATGCGGCCGTTCATCGGCGACTGCCCCAGGTTGCAGACCACGTCGCACACCGTGCAGCCGGTGCACTTCGGCCGGTCGAGCTTCACCGTCACCGGGGACAGCGTGCCGAGCAGCGCGTACAGCGCGCCGCCCGGACACACCGAGCGGCAGAAGCCGGCCCGAGAGACGAAGGTGTCGAAGCCGAACGCCAGCGCCACCAGCAGCGACCCCGCGCCCAGCCCGCCGTAGAACACGGCGCGGAACGCTTCCCGGCCGATGACCGACGGCGGGTAGACGAGCGGCGCCACCTGCAGGCCCAGGAGCGCGCTGGCCACCAGCACCGAGGTCAGCACCACCAGGCCGCTGCGCCGCGGGAGCCGCACGTCGAGCAGCGGCACGCCGAGCTTGGTGAGCCACCACCGCAGCCCGTTGCTCACCGCGAGCAGCGGCACGTACGGGCAGACCCACCCGCAGAAGAAGCGCCCCAGCAAGAGCACCAGGACCAGCGCCGGCGCCGCCAGCCACAGCAGCGACCAGCGCGGGCCTGCGGAGACCGCCACCGCGGCGATGGGCAAGGGGTCGACCAGCTCGAGGCCGAAGAGCTCCACCGCGCCCGGGCCGCCCACCACGTCGGGCGCACTGCCGGGCAAGCCCAGCGCGCGGGCTCCGCCGAAGCCGGTGCGCACGGCCTGGCCGGCGCTCTCCGCGTCGCGCGCGCGCAGGTGCCACATCGGCATGCCCACGGTGAGCAGCAGGCTCGCGGCGAGCACGCTGCGCCGTAGCCAGGTGTAGGTCCGGTGGTGCCGGAGTGCGACGTCGAGTGGCTGGAGGTGCTGTCTGGCGAGCTCGCCGCGCCTCGACATGGCGCTGGTGCTTGCCAGCGCCGGGCCAGGGCAGGGCGTGCGGTGCCCGCTGCCGAGAGCGCAACCTTTGCGCTCCTCCCCGGCAGAGGCGAACGGCTTGCCGTCAGAGGCGGCCGGTCACCGTCAGCGCGCCGAAGACCCAGAAGCGCTGCAGCGTGCTCGGCCCACCCAGGTAATAGGACAGGGGAATCTCCGCGCCCACGGCGAGCTGCTTGAGGAGCCGCGCCTCGAAGCCCAGCGCGCCGCCGAGGCCGACGGCAGGCCCGCCCGGAGCGAACATCACCGGCACCTCGACCGCGACGATGGGGCGAAGGCGCCCGCTCGCGTTGAAGGGCACCCAGGCGCCGCGCGCCATCACCCCGAAGGGCCGGGCGATGATCGCGCCCACGCCTGCCGAGAACTGCTCCGAGAAGAGGTAGTCGGCGTGCACCACCCAGGCCCCCGACGGCAGGAACATCGGCGCCAGCTGCCCGCGGACCGTCAGGCCGAAGGTGGCGCCGTCGAGCTCGGAGGGCGCCTCGGTCGCGGTGGCCGCCACCGCCGGCTCGCTCCCCCGCTGGCCCGCCGCGGCGACGGCCGGCGCCGGGAACAGCGCGGCCACGGTGGGGGAGATGGCGTCGAGGAAGGCCTCTTCGCTGAGGCTCTTCACCCGCTCGGTGTGCCGCTCCACCTCGCTGCCGCCGAGGGTGAGCACGGTGGTGCTGAGCACCGCGGAGCTCCCGACGCGGGCAGCGGAGCCGAAGACGAGCTTGTCGACGCCCAGCGCGTTGCCGATCTCCGCCATGCACGAGGTGTCCTCGGCGCAGCCGGAGCCGCTGCTGACCAGCTGGCGCTGCCGCTCGAAGCCCAGGCGGGCCACCAGGTCTCTCTGGGAGATCACCGAGAGGTCGCGGTGCGTGGCCAGCGCGGAGGCGATGGCGTCGGTGAGGATCTCCGCCAGCTCGGGCTTCACGCCGGGCCCGGCCTGGACCGGCAGGACCGCGATCTTCACCCGCTCCACCACAGCGGCCGTCGCCCCGGACTCGGCGGCGCGCGCGCTCAGCGGCACTCCGAGCAGCACCACCAGCGCCAGCGCGCCACTCACCCGGCGGCGCGCTGCGGCCAAAAGGAACGCCACGCCCAGCATCAGCGCGGTGGTGCCACCGCTCGCGGGCGTCGTGCCACACGCGCAGCCGTAGAGCCCGGGCCCACCGCCGCCGCTCGCCGAGGTCCCTCCGCCGGACGCGTCGCCACCCGCGCTCCCGCCACCCGCGCTCCCGCCACCCGCGCTGCCG
>JAIBBQ010000291.1 GCA_019694595.1 Myxococcaceae bacterium | reverse complement strand
GGCGGTCCAGGGGCTGGTGTCGGGGGTCGGACCCGGGCCGGCGGCGGGGCTGGCCGAGGGCGCGTCGCCTCCGGGCGGCGTCTGGTCGCTCATGGTCGAGGCGCTTTACGCCACGTCAGGGGGATCTGCTAACTGCGCGATCGTCTCCCGCCGTGGTGGCGAGAGCTCGAACGAAAGGCAGTGTCATGGCTGGTGGAGTCAATCGCGTCTTCCTGATGGGCAACCTGGGCGTCGACCCCGAAGTGCGCTTCACGCCGAGCGGTCAGGCGGTGGCGAACTTCCGCATCGCGACCAACGAGAGCTGGACCGACAAGCAGGGCCAGAAGCAGGAGAAGACGGAGTGGCACCGCATCGTGGTGTGGGGAAAGCTCGCGGAGCTCTGCGGCGAGTACCTGAAGAAGGGGCGGCAGTGCTTCGTGGAAGGCCGCCTGCAGACCCGCGAATGGACCGACAAGGAAGGGAAGAAGAACTACACGACGGAGATCGTCGCCAACAACGTCCAGTTCCTCGGGGGCCGTGACGGCGCCGGCGCAGGGGCTGGCCGCCGCACCGAGGAAGGGCCGCCGATGCCCGCCGACGGTGAGGGTCCTCCGCCCCAGATGGGTGGGGGCGATGACATTCCGTTCTGATCAGTTGTAAGGTGAATGGGTTGGGCACGAGGCCGGTCGGCGCCTTTCGAAAGTAGGGCGCCGCAGGTCTTAGTGGCTTGACAGCACACACGGGATCACAGAGGTTGCGCCGCCAATTCGGGGCAGGAACGCAGTTTTTCAGATCGACGCCACGGGCCCACGGGGTGGCGTCTTCAACGCAGTTCGAGAGAGGTCATCGTCGATGAACTACAAAGCGCTCGCGCTCGGGTCCGTGGTTGGGTTCCTGATCGCCGTTGCTCCGTCGTGTGGTGGTGGTGGCGGTTCTTCTGGTGGTGGTAGCGGCTCCAAGGGCGGCGGCACCGCGTCCTCGGGCGGCTCGGGTTCGACTGGCGGCGGCTCCGGCGCGACCGGCGGCGGCTCCGGCTCGACCGGCGGCGGCTCGGCCTCGTCGGGTGGCGGCACGTCCTCGTCGGGCGGCGGCACCTCGTCCTCGGGCGGCGGCTCGTCGGGCTCCTGTGGCAGCTGCAGCGGCTGCTGCGCTGGCGCGGCCTGTATCCCGCTCATCAACCAGAGCAAGCAGAACTGCGGCTCGAACGGCGCGGCGTGCATGGGCTGTGGCACCGGCCAGAACTGCGTGAACGGCACCTGCACCACCCCCCCGATGCCTGACGGCGGCGTGGGCGGCATCGGCGCGGCGTGCGGCCAGGCCTCGGACTGCAGCAACGTCCCGACCGGCAACATCAGCTACGGCGGCCAGACCTTCACCTCGAACGTCTACTGCAAGACGGTTCAGGACGTCGGTGGCGCTCCGTACCCGGGCGGCTTCTGCACCAAGAAGTGCCTGACCTCGACCAACTGCGGCACCAACGGCGTGTGCCTCCTCGGCCTGGGCTTCACCGGCGAGGCGGACAACTTCTGCTCGCCCAAGTGCGGCGCTGGCGCTCCCTGCCGCACCGGCTACAACTGCGTGCAGGTCGGCACCGGCATCACCGCGTGCCTCCTCGCCAGCAAGGACGGCGGCATCTTCGACGAGTACGACGCCGGCCCGAACGGCGCGCCCGGCATCACCGGCGCGGCGTGCACCGACGACATCAACTGCCGTCCGCCGGACACCGGCGCCTGCATCAAGGCGACCCTGCCGGACGGCGGCCCGACCGGCTACCCGGGCGGCTCGTGCATCTCCGAGTGCACCATGGCGGGCGCCGACTCGTACTGCGGCGTCGGTGGCAGCTGCGGCCTGTACCTCGATGAGGACCTGACCGTGGATCCCCGCGGCGTCTTCATCTACGGCCTCTGCACCCAGGACTGCGACGCCGGCGTCGGCGTGGTGGGCCAGGGCAACTGCCGCACCGGCTACACCTGCTCGGGTGGCAGCTGCCGCCCGCGCTGCGACAACGCTGGCGCGGCGTGCCCCCAGGGCGCGACCTGCAACACCACCACGGGCGCCTGCCAGTAACAGCGCAGTCCGCTGAGTGAGTGACAAGGAGCGGGTGGCCCGACGTTGGGCCGCCCGCTTCTCTTTTGCGGGCCAGGTGGGTGGTGGTGCATCTCGACTGGGCCGGGCGCGGCTGCTAGGGCCTCAGGCCATGGCCGACGGCGTCGTTCGCGCGTTCTTGCCCAGGTCCCAGCACACGCTCTCGGTGGCGGTGGTGACGGCCGCTGCGCGCGAGGCGCGCCATTGCCACGGGCTCAAGACGGGCTCCTCGGTGGTGCTCGCGGAGGCGATGGCGGGCGCCATTCTGCTCGCGTCGCTGCAGAAGGACACCGTGCGCATCAACCTCCAGGTGGAGTGCGACGGCCCGCTGCGCGGCCTGCTGGTGGACGCGGGCAGCGACGGCTCGGTGCGCGGCTACGTGAAGAACCAGTACCTCGAGGCGCTGGGGGCGCCCGGGCCGTTTCGCTTCCGCGCGGTGCTCGGCAACACCGGGTACCTCTCGGTGCTGCGGGATCGCGGCGACGGGGAGCCGTACCGCTCGTCGGTGGAGCTGCAGGCGCTGAGCCTGGAAGGCGACCTCAACCGGTACTTCGCGGTGAGCGACCAGGTCGACACCAAGCTGGCGCTCTCGGTGTGCGAGCTGCCCGGCGAGCCGCTGGGCGTGGTGGCCGGGGCGCTGCTCCAGGTGCTGCCCGGCGGCGACGTGGACGCGCTGCGCTCGGCCGGTGAAGGGCTGCAGGCGAGCCTCACCGCGCTGCTCGCGCGCGACCCGGGCGCCTCGGCCGAGTCGCTCGTGCTGGCGCTGGCGGCGGAGAGCGGCGAGGTGACGGTGCGGCAAGAGGTCGCCTACCGGTGCAGCTGTTCCAAGGAGCGGGTCCTGAGCTTGCTGCGCGCCATGGGCCGCGCCGAGCTCGAAGGCCTCATCGCCGAGCAGCACGGCGCCGCGGTGACCTGCCAGTTCTGCGGGCGGCGCCACCAGGCGACCGAGGCCGAGCTGCGCGCGATGCTGGACGAGCCGCAGTGAGCGCCCGCGCCGCGGGGGTGAGCCCCCGGCGGCGGCCGCAGGGGTGGGTCGCGCCCGGGCCGCAGCCCGCCGGGCCAGACGGCAGCCCGGAGCTCGAGGTGGGGCCGGGCGAGTCGCTCAGCTGTCTCACCGGCGACTGGCGGCTCTTCCAGCCGTCGCGAGGGCACCGGTGGAGCCTCGACGACCTGGTCACCGCCCACGTGGCCGCGGGGGTGGCCGAGCGCACCGGGGCGGCGCAGGTGCTCGACCTGGGCTGCGGGCTCGGCAGCGTGCTGCTGATGCTGGCCTGGCGCCTGCCGGCGGCGACGCTGGTGGGCCTCGAGGCGCAGGCCGCGCGCGCGTCGATGGCGCGGCGCTCGATTCGCTGGAACGGCGCGCAGGGTCGCGCGCGGGTGGAGACGGGGGACCTGCGCGAGCTGTCCGGCGCGCTCCGTGGTGCCTTCGCGCTGGTGACTGGCACGCCGCCGTACTTCCCGCCCGGGACGGCGCTCGACGCGGCCGATGCCGGCGCGGCGGCCTGCCGGGTCGAGCACCGCGGCGGAGTGGAGGACTACCTGGCGGCAGCGGCGCGGGCGGTGGTGCCCGAGGGCCGGGTGGTGCTGTGTGCCCAGGCGCCCCAGGTCCCGCGGCTCGACGCTGCCTCGGCCGCGCAGGGGCTCGCGCTGGAGCAACGTCTGCTGGTGTTCCCCCGGCCGGGCAAGCCGGCGCTGGTGGTGGTCGACACCTACCGGCGCGGGGCCGGGCCGCCCGCCCGCGAGGCGTCGCTGCTGGTGCGCGATGCGCGCGGCCAGTGGACGACCGAGATGCGGGCGGTCCGCTCGCGCATGGGGCTGCCCGACGCACCGCCGTAGCCGCCGGGGCTGGCCGGCGGCGGGGACCTCGTCTCAGCCGCCCTTTTCGATCTTCTGCAGCTCCTCGAAGCCGGGGAGGCTCGAGAGGTCGGGCACGATGATGATCTCGATGCGCCGGTTGAGCGCGCGCAGCTCGGGGGTGTCGTTGACCACCACCGGCTTGGAGTCGCCGAAGCTCGCGGCGCTCACGCGGGACGCGGGCAGGCCGTTCTCGACCATCGCCTTGAGCACGTTGATGGCGCGGGCGGCGGCGAGCTCCCAGTTGCTCGGGTACTGGGCGGTGGCGATGGGCACGTTGTCGGTGTGGCCTTCGACCTGGAAGGCGCGCTGCGGAATCGAGGCCAGCACCTGCGCCACCTCGCCGACGGCGGCCTTGCCGTCTTTCGAGAGGCTGGCGCTGCCCGACGCGAAGAGGATGTCGGTGGCGAGCACCACCACCATGCGGCCGTCGACGATGCGCACCTTGAGTCGGCCGGCGTCGATGAGCGTCTTGAAGCGGCTGAGCAGGTTCTTGAACTCGTTGACCCGGGCCTCGGCCTGGGCGCGGCGCTTCTCGAGCTCGGCGATGGCCACCGTCATCTCGTCGACGGAAGCCTGGAGCCGGGTCTTGTCCTTGCTGGCGGCGGCCATCTCGGCGGTCAGCCGGGCGAGGCGGGCGTTGAGGTCCTTGAGGGCATCCTGCGCATCGGCGAGCGACTTCTCGAGCGACTCGCCCTTCTTCAGCGCCGCCTGGTGCTTCACGTCGAGCGCGCGCAGCGCCTCGTTCTTCTTGGCCAGCTCGTCCTGGGTCGCCTCGTGCTCGCGCTGGAGCGCGTCGAAGGTGCCCTGGGTCACGCAGCCGGTGAGCGCGGCTGCCACTGCGAGGGTCGCGATTCGCATGGAGCGGACCTAGCACGGCCCGCTGCACGCGTTCCCCGGTTTCCGGTCAGGGCGTGGGCCCGCTGGCACCGGCAGGCGACTCCACCGTGAACTCCACCCGGCGGTTGTTGGCGCGCCCGGCCTCGGTGCGGTTGGTGTCGATGGGCCGCTCGGGGCCGAAGCCCCGCGCGGTGAGTCGCCCAGGGCCGACGCCGTGCATGACGAGGAAGTTGCGCACCGACTCCGCGCGCGCCTGCGACAGCTTGCGGTTGGTGTCGTCCTTGCCGACGTTGTCGGTGTGGCCTTCGACCTGCACGTGGGAAATCTCCGGGTGGCTCTTCAGCACGTCGGCCACCTGCGCCAGCAGCTCGAAGGACTGGGAGAGGATGTCGGACTTGCCGGTGGCGAAGAACACCTTGTCCTTGATGACCAGCTTGGTCTTGGTGATGACCACCAGCTGCTTCGCGGCGCACCCCTGGTTCTCGCTCGTGCCCTTCTCGGCGGGGCAGTTGTCGACGTCGTCGGGCACGCCGTCGCCGTCGGAGTCGCGCACCGGGCAGCCCTTGCGCTCCACGGGGCCGGCCTGCGCGGGGCAGGCGTCGACGCCGTCTTCGAGCCCGTCGCCGTCGGTGTCGCGCGGCGGGCAGCCCTGGCGCTCCGGCGGCCCCTTCTCGGCGGGGCAGGCGTCTCTGCCGTCTTCGAGGCCGTCGCCGTCGGAGTCGCGCACCGGGCAGCCCTGGCGCTCGGGGAGCCCCTTCTCGGCAGGGCAGGCGTCCTTGCCGTCTTCGAGACCGTCGCCGTCGGAGTCGCGCACCGGGCAGCCCTGGCGCTCGGGGAGCCCCTTCTCGGCGGGGCAGGCGTCCTTCCCGTCTTCGACGCCGTCGGCGTCGGTGTCGGGGCAGCCGGCGAGGGCGGCGTCACCCTTCACCGACGGGCAGCGGTCGATGCCGTTGGGCACGCCGTCGCCGTCGCGGTCGAGCTGCGGGCAGGCGAGCAGCTCGTAGGGGCGCGACTCGTCGCACACCGGGCCGGGCGGCGGGGGCGGCGGCGCGAGCCCGCCCACCGAGAGCCCCGCGAGCACGCGGAACGCCGGGGTCCCCGGAGAGGAGCCGAAGCCCGGGCCGCCGAGCGCGAAGACCTCGACCAGCGAGCCGAAGGCGTAACGGGCGCCGGCGAGGAGCTCGCCTGCGGCCGGTGCGGCGGTCACCGGGACCAGGGCGCGGCCCGACAGCTCGCCGCGCAGGCCGGTGTTGGTGGTGGTGACGGCGAGGCCGAAGGTCAGCGCGGTGCCCACCTGGTCGGCGACCCTCTGGGTCGAGCTGCTCAGGGTGGTGGCGCCCTTCACCGTGGCGCCGACCTCCGCGCCCACGCGCAGGAACCCCAGGGTCTTGCCGGCGCCGAGGCGCGGCAGGAAGGAGACCGTGCTGTCCTTGGCGTACGCCTGCGCGCTGCCGAGCGGCAGCCCCACGCCGGCCTGCACGCCGAGGTCGAGTGGCGCGCCGTCGCGCTCGCGCAGCACGCCGAAGCGCGCCTGCACCGACGGCGTGCCCAGCGAGAACGACTGGGCGCGCGCGTAGCCCTGCGCGGACACGTCGTCGCCCGACTGGGCGAGGATGAGCGGCAGCTGCAGGCCGAGCTCCAGCCACGAGAAGACGCCGTAGGCACCGGTGAGGTGGAGTCCGAAGCGGTTGCTCACCACCGCGCCGGCGCGCTTGCCGTCCTGGAAGAAGAGGAGCGGGCTGCGTTCCTCGTGGGCCGCCAGCGCCACGCGAAAATCGTGCTCGCGCAGCACGTCGCCGGTGCCCAGCCACAGCGACGCCTGGGCGCCCGGGTTCAAGGTCAATTGCTCGAGCTCGAAGGACGGCGCCGCGGTGGTCTGGGCGAGCGCCGGCGCTGCAGCGAGCGCCGCCGCGGCGAGGCCAGCGCGGGGGCGTCGCCGGCCGAGCGCGCGGG
>JAIBBQ010000290.1 GCA_019694595.1 Myxococcaceae bacterium | reverse complement strand
CGTGGTGCTCGACCGCACGCTGCTGGCGACGCCGGCCCCGGCCCCGGCGGCGGCGCCGCCGACGCCCATCGCGCGCGCGCCGGAGCCTCCGGCACCGGTGCCCACGGTGGCGGCCGAGCCCATCGACGCGGGCGTGCGTGCGCCGTCACGGCCGCCGGAGCGCGCAGCGCCGGTGAAGGTGGAGCCGAAGAGCGAGCCGAGCGAGCCCGCTCCACCCGCTGGCGGTCGCGACCTCGCGCTCTCGGCGGAGCGCGCGCTGCTCGAGGTCGCCCGCACGGCGCTGGCCCGCGGCGAGGTGGCGCAGGCCCTGGAGGCGCTCGAGCGTCACGAGCACGAGGCGCCGCGAGGCCGGCTGGTCGAGGAGCGCGAGGCGCTCTTCGTGCAGGCGCTGGTCCGCGCCGGTCGCAAGGAGGCCGCCGAGCAACGCGCCTCCGCCTTCCGCGCCCGCTTCCCCGACAGTTTGCTGATGCCGGCAGTCGATGCGGCACTCTCGCCGTGACCACCCGTCCTCCCGGGGAGGACACCTGCCCACGGCAGTCGCCGACATGCGCTGCGGCCCGGGACTTGCTGTGATGCAGGGCATGCGTGGATCCCCCGTCTCCGGCCGCACCTTCCTGGCGTGGATCCTCGGCGTGGCGCTGGGCATCGGCTGCAACTGCGGCATGACGACGGGCTCCACCGGCTCGGGCGCCGGCGGCGGCACCGCGAACGCCGGGGGCGGCAGCGCCTCGGGTGGCTCGGGCGGCAGCAGCGGTACCGGCGGCGGCACCGGGAGCAACCAGTGTGTGCCTCCGTGCGGCGCGGGCTTCACCTGCAGCGCGACCGGCCACTGCATCACCCCGGGCACCTGCTCGAGCAACCTCGACTGCGCCGACGGGAAGATCTGCGAGCCCGACGGCGGCACCTGCGTGCCGGGCTCCTCGTGCGGCTCCACCGCGGTCAACGGCGGCAACGCGACGCCCAACCTCATCATCGCGCTCGACCGCTCCTGCTCGATGACCAGCAAGATCGCCGGCAAGACCAAGTGGGCCATCGCGGTGGACGCCATCTCGCAGCTCACCTCCAGCTACCAGGGCAAGGTCCGCTTCGGGCTCACGCTCTTTCCCGACACGGTGACGCCGAACTGCGAGCAGTCGACGATTCCCATTCCCATCGGCGACGCCAACGAAGGCACCATCCAGGCGCGGCTCGCCGCGGCGCTCGACGCCGGCAACGCCGAGTACCCGAAGGGCCCATGCGTCACCAACATCGACACCGGCGTGCAGCAGGCGGCGACCGACCCGGGCCTCTCCGACCCCACGCACCGCGGCTTCGTGCTCCTCATCACCGACGGCAAGCAGTCGGGCTGCAGCGCCGGCGGCGGCAACAACGGCACCGAGGCGGCCATCGGCACGCTGCGCCAGACGAAGGGCGTCGACACCTTCGTGGTGGCCTTCGACAACACCGGCGGCATCGACGTGCCCTCGCTCAACCGCTTCGCCGACGCCGGCGGACAGCTCGCGCCCACCGCGCGCGACGGCGGCTTCCTCTTCTTCAACGCCAGCGACCAGGCGAGCCTCCAGGCCGCATTGGCGCTCATCGGCGGCCGCACGCTGGGCTGCAGCTACCTGCTCACCCAGACCCCGCCCGACCCGAGCCGGCTCTTCGTGTTCTTCGACAAGAACCAGGTGAGCCGCGACCCCGCGCACCAGCAGGGCTGGGACTACGACGCCGCGAAGAACCAGGTCGTCTTCTACGGCATGTCCTGCGACACGCTGAAGGCGGGCGGCGTCACCAAGCTGGACATCGTCTACGGGTGCCCCAACCCGGGCATCAACTAGACCTTCTTTTCTTCCTTCCGCACCAGCCGCCCGATGTTCGCGCGGTGCGTGAAGACGATGAGCCCCAGGAAGATGGCCGCCAGCGCGCCGTAGGCCCACGCCGCCGCGGTGAAAGCGCCCACCGCCACCGCGGTGAGCGCGCCCGCGAGCGAGCCGATGGAGCTCACCCGCCACACCGCGAAGATGACCGCGTACACCGCGAAGCCCGCCAGCGCCGCCCAGGGCAGCAGCACCAGCAGCACGCCGAGCGCGGTGGCCACGCCCTTGCCGCCTTCGAAGCGCAGCCACACCGGGAAGCAGTGCCCGAGGAACGCCGCGAGGCCCACGCCGGCGTGCAGCCACGGCTCCTCCGGCACCAGCACCCGCGCGAGCAGCACCGGCAACAGCCCCTTGAGCGCGTCGAGGAGCAGCACCATCACGCCGAGCTGCTTGCCCGCCACGCGCGCCACGTTGGTCGCGCCGATGTTCCCGCTGCCCTCGTCGCGCACGTCCTTGCCGACGAAGTGCCGGACCACGAAGAGCCCGTACGGCACCGAGCCGCTCAGGTAACCGCCGAGCACCCAGAGCGCGGTCAGGACCACAGGTGGCGGTGCTGCGCGATGACGAAGAGGTAGTTGAGCAGCACGATGGCCAGCGCCGCGTTCCGCGCCCACAGCCACTCGCGCGCGGAGAGCTCCACGTCGGGCACCGGCACCTTGAAGACCAGGTGCAGGAGCGTCCACACCGCGAGCACCGCGAAGACCGCGTACGCCACGGTGCCCAGCGGGTTCGCCTTCAGCGCGGCGAGCGGCCGCAGGTGGGTGAGGAAGTCCGCGGAGCGCGTCAGCCCGCACCCCGGGCACGGGTAACCCGTCACCTGCCGGAACTTGCAGCCCCAGAAGGGAATCAGCCGCGCCACAGGAATGAAGCGCGCGGTGAGCAGCCCCGCCCAGCCGAGGAGCCCCAGCGCGTCGAAGGCGCCGAAGCGGCGGTTGGGCGGTGGCCAGGTGACCTGCACGGCACCGCTCTACACCGCGCCTGCGCCCGCGTCAGGCCCCCGTGACGCGGTCCTGCAACCGCCGGGAGGAGCTGTTACTCGATGCGCCGACGATGGGACTCCTCGACGCCGCGCTCGACGCCTCGGTGGTGCTGTCCTTCGGGACCCAGGGCTTCCGCCGCCACGCGCGGCGCTTCGACGCCGCTCCGCTGCCGCGACTCGACGGCAAGACGGTGGTGGTGACCGGCGCCAACAGCGGGCTGGGGCTCGCCGCGACCCGGCAGCTCGCGGCGCTGGGAGCGCACGTCGTCATGGCCTGTCGCGACCTCGACCGCGCACGCTCGGCGCAGGCCCAGGTCTCCGGGGCGACCGAGCTCGAGCAGCTCGACCTCGCCTCCGCGGAGAGCGTGGAGCGCTTCTGCCGTGCCTGGGGCGAGCGGCCGCTCCACGCGCTGGTCAACAACGCGGGGCTGATGGCGGCCACCCGGGAGCAGACCCCCGAGGGGCTGGAGGTGTCCTTCGCCATCAACGCCCTCGGCACCGCCCGGCTCACCCTGGGCCTGATGCCCGCGCTGCGTCGCAGCCGCGCGCGCGTGGTGCTCGTCTCCTCGGGCGGCATGTACCTCGCGAAGCTCGACCTGGAGGTGCTGCAGGGCCGCGTGCGGAAGTTCGACGGCGTCACCGCCTACGCGCAGGCCAAGCGCGCCCAGGTCATCCTGACCGAGCTGCTCGCGGCCCGGGAGCCCGCCGTCACCTTCAGCGCGATGCACCCGGGCTGGGCGGACACCCGCGGCGTGCAGACCTCGCTCCCCACCTTCCGCACGCTCACCCAGCCGCTGCTGCGCTCCGCCGACGAGGGCGCGGACACGGTGACCTGGCTGGTCGCCGCCGAGCCTGCCCCCGGGCCCAGTGGCGCCTTCTGGTTCGACCGCGCGCCCGCGAAGACGCACGCCTTCCCGTGGACCCGCGAGTCCGAGGCCGACCGGCAGGCCCTCGCGCGCCTGCTGCTGGTGCCTCCTCAGCGAGGCGAAGGCACCGTGCGCACGTAGAGCGCGAGCACGTCGAGCAGCGGCACCGCCCCACCGGCATACCGCCTCCCCGAGAGGTCGAGCTGCGGCGCGCCGAAGAGCTCGCCGGTGCGCTCGAGGCGCTCCGCGACCACCGCGTCTCCGTTCGCCCGCGCGGCGCCGAGCGCGAAGGCGGTGGCCGCCATGCCGAAGCCGTTCACCACCGGCCCCGAGTCCGCGTCCGGCGCGCGCTTCACGCCGTGGGGATACTCGCGGACCAGGCACGGCACGCCCTCGCAGGAGAAGAAGCCCTTCCGGTACGCGCTCCACTGCGCCTTCGCGCGCACCGGGTCGAGCCGCGGCAGCACCATGAGCGTCCACGAGAGCGCGCAGCCCCGCGGCACATCGATGGCCTCGCCGTTGGCATCCACCATCGACGCCGGCACGCCGTCGGTCACCGCGTCCACCGTGCGCAGGTAGCGCGCCCACGCCGGCGCGAAGAGGTGGGTGCCGAAGGTCCGGTCGTGCACCTGGAGCGCCTCCAGCGCGAAGAGCGAGTCCACCGGGAAGCGCGCGTCAGGGTGCGCCTCGAGCACCGCGCTCTTCGAGCCGGCGAACGCGTCCGCCAGCACCTGCGCGTCGTGCCGGGCGCGCGTCTTCTCCGCCTCGGTGGCACTCGCCCCCGCCAGGGCCAGCATCCGCTCGCGCACCAGCGCCTGGCCGCCGAACCAGCACACGCCGCCCTTGAGCGCCCAGCGCAGCATGCGGTCGTGCGGCGGGTGGGTGACCATGGCGTCGAGCTCGACCAGCGCGCGGCGGCTCTCCCGCACCGCGCGCTCGACGTCGGCCGGCTCGTGCGAGAGCTCGGCGACGTTCTGCAGGCCGAGCGCCCAGAACTCCCAGGTGAAGAGCTCGCCTTCGGGGAACGCCGAGGCGCGCGCGGCGCCGGCGCGGTCGAGGTGGCGCTCGAGCCACGCCACCTGCTGGCGCGCCGCGATGGGCACCGGATCCACCTTCGACGGCCACACGCCGGGGTGATCCGCCGCCAGGCTGACCGCCGCGCTGCACACCAGGAGCACCACGAGCCGTCGCATGAGGGCATCAAACGCCCGGAATCACCCGTGACGCGGCGCATCCACCCCGGGCGGTCGAGGCGACACCGCGAGCGGTCGGCGCCTTGCGGCGAGCGGCCCGCCTCGGGTACGAGCGCGCTCATGAAACTGCTCCTCACCGCCCTCCTCCTCGCTGGCGCTCCCGCCAAGAAGCCTGCTGCCCCTGCCCCCGCGGCTGCCGCCCCTGCCGCGGCCGACTCCTGCGACGGCGCCAAGGCCACCAAGGAAGAGCCCTGCCACCACCCGTCGAGCGATCCCTCGGCGGCGGCCACCAGCACCGACGAGACCGTGCTGCGGGGCGAGAAGCTCAAGGGCCTGCCCGCGGTCGAGCTCGCGGCGCTGCTCAAGAGCCCGTCGGACTTCGACGGCAAGACCGTCGCCCTCAAGGGCACCGTGCGCAAGGCGTGCGAGCGCAAGGGCTGCTGGATGGAGCTCGCCACCGCGGCCGACGCCAAGGGCCCCGGCGTGCGCGTGACCTTCAAGGACTACGGCTTCTTCGTGCCCCTCGACTCCGCGGGCCGCAAGGCGCAGGTCGAAGGCCAGGTGAAGGTCGCCGAGCTGAGCGACGAGACCGCCAAGCACTACGAGTCGGAAGGCGCCCAGGTCCCGCGCGGCAAGGACGGCAAGCCCCGCGAGGTGCAGCTGGTCGCCCTCGGCGTCGAGCTGCGCAAGTAGCGAACGGTTGACGCGCGCGTACTCGATGCGCGGCGTGCAGGGCGCGGCCGAGCGGGCCGTGTCCTTGGTGCGCGCGCAGCTGCTGGAGCAGGTCCCCGGCAGCCGGCTGCACGACGTCTCGCTCGACCCCCGCTTCCAGCACCGCGGGGTGGACCTGTTGTGGGACCGCCCAGGTCAGCCCGTGGTGGGCATCGAGGTGAAGGGCGACCGGCAGGGCGCGCGCCGGGGCAACTTCTTCTTCGAGCTGGTGAGCAACGTCGAGAAGGACACCCCCGGCTGCTTCCTCTATTCGATGGCGGACGTGATGGCCTACGTGTTCCTCGACACGCGCGAGGTGCACCTGTTGCCGCTGCCCAAGGTGCGCGAGTGGTTCCTCGCGCGCGCCAAGGAATTCCCTTTGAAGTCGACCAAGACGCGCACCGGCGCGGTGCTCTACACGACGGTGGGCGCCATCGTGCCGGTGAAGCGGGTGACGAAGGCGTTGGAGGCCACGTGACGCTGACGCCCCTCGTGGTGGCAGTCGCGCTCGCCGCGTCGCCGGCGGAGTCGCCCGCTGCTCCGTCGGCCACCGCGGCGGACCAGCCCCCGAAGCCCGCCGCCGCTCAGATGCTGGAGGTCGGCAACCTCAAGCTCGAGGTCCCCGCGGGCTGGACGGTGGCGAAGAACCCGGAGCTGCTGCTCGAGCTGCGCGCCGGTCCCGATGGCAACCGCGGGGTCCTGCAGGTCTCGAAGAACAAGCCCGACGACGCGACGTTCCTGCGCAGCCAGAAGGACCTGGGCGCGCTGGCAGAAAAGTTCGGCCAGTCGCTCGGCACGCGCGGCCAGAACTGGGGCAAGCCCATCGGCAACAAGCAGACCGAATGCGCCATGGGCCGCCTCGGCATCGCGCTCTTCGCCGGGGGCGAGTTCCCGTCGATGATCATCCTGCAGACCGTCGGCAGCCGGGGCGCGTACCTGTGGACGTGGCTCGGACCCGACCCCAAGGCCGCCGAGGTCGAGCAGACCCTGCGCCTGGTGATGGCGGCCACCGAGGTCCAGAAGAAGGAGACGAAGTGAAGACCATCTCTCGCTGGACCGCGGCGCTCGCGCTCGCGTCACTCGCCGCGTGTGGCGGCAGCTCCGGTTCGGGCGCCGGCG
>JAIBBQ010000289.1 GCA_019694595.1 Myxococcaceae bacterium | reverse complement strand
CTCCGGAGGAAACGCGTACCGCAGCGGCTCCGGAGCCAAGGCGACGGCGGGCCCCAGGCGCCGGGCCAGCACCGCCGCGCGCGCAGGCGAGCCGAGCAGCAGGGCCGCGGCGAGCTCGAAGCCGTCGAAGGCTCCGGGCACGCGCAGCCCGGGCCGGGCGCGCACCAGCGGCGCGAGCGACGGATGCCCTCCGAGCGCGCGGTCCACCACGTCGGGCCGGGCGTCGAGGTCGAGGAGCCGGCGCACCCGGCTCGCCACCTCGGGGAGCACCGGCACGAGCCCTTCGGAGACGGTGAGCTCGAGCGCCGCGCGGCCCGGGCGCGGGCGCACCGAGAGCCAGCCGGAGTGCCGCCCGAGGAGCACCGTGCGCCGGTAGACGCCGCCGTCCACCGCTTCCACGCCGTCGATGGCGCGGGCGGCGAGGAAGTCGAGCAGCGCGTCCCAGGCGAGCGGCGGGCGGTAGTCGAGCCGGGCGCTGGCGGAGGCCGAGCGCCGCGCGCCGCGCCGCAGCTGCCCGGGCGCCGCGTCGAAGCGCGCCCGGAACGCCGCCTGGAAGCGGCGCAGGCTGCGAAAGCCGCTGGCGTGGGCGACGTCGACCAGCGGGAGGCCGGTGTCCTGCACCAGCGCGCGGGCGCGGGCGAGCCGGTAGCTCTGCGCCAGCGCGAGCGGCGAGGCGCCGCCGGCGGACTCCACCACGCGGCGCAGGTGGCGGCTGGTGACGCCGAGCCCGCGCGAGAGCGCCTCCACCGAGCCTTCGTCGAGCGCCCCCGCCTCGATGCGCCGCCAGGCCTGCACCCCGAGCGCGGCGGCGGCGTCCATCGGCGCCTGGCCGGGGGCGCGCTCCGGGCGGCAGCGCAGGCAGGCGCGGAAGCCGTGTGCTTCCGCCTCGGCGGCGCTGCGGAAGAAGCGGCACCGCGCGCGCGCCGGGGTGCGCGCCGGGCACACCGGGCGGCAGTAGATGCCGGTCGACGAGACGCCGACGAAGAAGACGCCGTCGAAGCGGGCGTCCTTCGCGAGCACGGCCTGGTAGCAGCTGCGGTCGTCGAGCATCGAGGCGTACGCATAGCGCCGGCGCCGCCCCGGCGTCTGGCCGGAAACGGACCTCGCACTGACGCCGCCGCGTCAGGGCACCAGGGCGAACAGCAGCCGGCGCGGGGTGTCGCCGCTCACCGGCTCGAGCCCCAGCGCCACGGTGGCGCCCTTGACGAGGCCGGCGACGGAGGTGAGGCGCACCCCGGGCTCCGACAGCGGCAGCGCGCGGCTGCCGTCGAAGAACTGCAGGGTGATGCCGGTGTTGGTGGTGCGGGTCAGCGTGAAGCGGTCGGGCGCGGGCGCGGTGAGCGCACTCACCGACGCCGCCACCAGCGGCCGGGCTTCCTTCTTCACCGCGTCGAAGACCACCGCGTTGGCGCCGTCGCTGACCGCCGCGAAGTCGCCCAGGGTGCCGTCGGCCTTGCGCGCCACCGCGGTCGAGCTGACGCCGAGCGGCAGCAGCGGCTCCGCGCTGAGCTCGCCCGAGTCGCCCACCAGCGCGCCGTGCTTCTGGTTGGACTGCTTGGTCCACACCACCGCGGCGCCGGCGAACAGCGGCGCCGGCAGGCCGAAGTTGAAGACCACGTCGCCATCGGTGGTGGCGACGCCCGTCTTCACGTCGTAGCGCTTGGGCGCCGGCCCGCCGACGAACTCGGCGTAGCGGCTGGCGGTCAGGTACGCGCCGGCCTCGGGGGTGGCGAGCGCCACGGTCGCGAAGGGCTGCACCGCGGGGTTGAGCGGCATCGCGCCTTCGCGCAGGTCGTAGTTCCCGGCGACGGACTTCACCACCGCCCGGGTGCCGGGCTCGTTGAAGCGCAGCTCGGTGGTCGACGCCGGCAGCGCCGAGGTGGTGGCGTCGGACACCTTCACCAGCTGCGAGCCGCCGGCCATGCCGTAGGTGAAGCCCAGCCAGTCGCGGGTGCTGCCGCTGATGAGGCCGAGCGGCGCGGCCAGCGCGGCGCCCGTCACCACCGAGAGCGGCGTCTCGGTGTTGGGGCCCAGCACCTTCACGGTGCAGTTGGTGGTGCACGCCGCGCCGTACGCCGAGGACAGGGTCGGCGAGCTGGCGACGTAGGACGTGGCGGCGCTGGTGCCCATCTGGGTCACCTGGGCGAAGACGACTGCGGCGGTGGTGGGCGTCACCAGCTGCACGTCGAACGGCGAGGCCGAGGAGCTGCGCACCAGGTAGTGGTCGGCGCTCAACTGCGCGATGGAGCCCGTGGAGGCGGTGCCGGGGAAGAAGTCGAGCTGCCCGGCCTTGAGGCGGCCGAGCGCATAGACGCCGTTCTGCACCGTCTCGAAGAAGAGCGTGGTCTCGTCGGTGGAGAGCGCGAGGCCGTAGATGCCGTTGGCGCCGGCGCTGGCGGCGGCCACCACCGCCCCGGTGCGGGGGTCGGCGAGGAAGACGCCGTAGCCGAAGCTGCTGATCCACCCCACCGCGTGGCCCTGGCGGCCCACCGCGACGGCGCTCACGTTGCCCGCGGACAGCACGCGGTGCTGCAGCGTCTTGACGTCGAGCGCCCACAGCTCGGCGCCGTAGTCGGTGGGCACGGAGATGCGCGCCACCACCAGGTCGCCGTCGGTGGAGCCGAGCACCGTGCCGGCGGTCACCCCCGACGGCATGGGGATGGAGGCGTACGCGGTCAGGGTGCGCTGGCCGAGCGCGGCCGTCTCGCCCGCGCGCACCGTCACTCGACCCAGCGACTGGCGCGGATACGGCGCGACCATGGGGTCGACGAAGAGCTCGTAGTCGCCCGCGGGCAGCTTCAAGGTGAACTCTCCCCCGGCGCCGGTCATCGCCGACAGGCCCGCCGCGGCGGAGACCGGGGCGCTCGCCACCGGGGTGCCCGACGGCAGGCTCAGCGTGCCGGTGACGGTGCCCTGGCGCGCGGGGTCGGCCATCAGCGCGAGGGCGCCGACGGCATTCAGTCCCCGCTTCACCTGCACCTGTGCGGTGGCCACCAGCGCGCCCTGGGTGGCGACCACGGTGACCTGGCCCGACGGCACCTGGCGGAAGCTGAAGGCGCCGGTGGCGTCGGTGGTGGCGCGGGCGTCGAGGCCGGCGAGCTCCACGCTCACCAGCGCCGCGGGCGCGCCACCGGAGTTCACCGTGCCGGAGACGGTACCCACCGGGGTGAAGACCAGGTCGGGCGCGGTGCTGGCCCCCTTCACCTCGGCGCCGTAGCTGAGCTTGAGCTCGAGGGTGTCGGGCGCCTCGACCGTCACCACGTACACCCCGTCGGGCAAGGTCTCCGCGGCGTAGGTGCCGCCGGCCCCGGTGGTGACGCGCCGGGCGGCCTGCCCGAGCACGTTGACCACCAGGCCCGAGGCGTCGCTGCCGTCGCTGAACGACACCTTGCCGCTCAGGGTGGCGCTGCCGGTGGTCGAAGCGCCCCCGCAGCCCAGAGCGAGCGCGGTGACGAGCGTGAGCGAGGCGAGGGCGGTACGCATGGCGGCGGACTCTACCCGCATCGCCAGTTTTCCAAATGGACGCGACGGGCGATGATGAGCGCCGCCTTCCGTGATCCCGGTCCTCCTCGCTCGCGCCACGCTCACCACGCCGGTCCCCTGCGCCACCGCAGGGGCGGAGCGCTCCGGGCGATGAGCGCGCTCGGGCGGTACGAGGCGCTGGTGCTGGCGTCGACGTCGGCGGCGCGGCAGAGCCTGCTGCGCTCGCTGGGCCTGGCCTTCGCGTGCGAGGCCCCGGGCGTGGACGAGTCGGCGGCCACCGGGCTCGCTCCGGCGCAGCTCGCGGCGGTGCTCGCCGAGCGCAAGGCGCGGGCGGTGGCCCAGCGGCGGCCCCGGGCGCTGGTCATCGGCTCGGATCAGGTGGTGGCTGCCGGCGGGGCGGCGCTGGGAAAGCCGGCCGACGCGCTCGCGGCGCGCGCCCAGCTCGCCGCGCTGTCGGGCACCCGCCATGCGCTGCACACCGCGGTCTGCGTGATGGGGCCGGGCTTCTTCGCGCTGGAAGTGGACACGGTGACGGTGACCGCGTTCCCGCTCTCGGCGGCCGAGCTCGACGCCTACGTGGCGACGGGGGAGTGGCAAGGCTGCGCCGGCGGCTACCGCATCGAAGGCCGGGGCCAGGCGCTCTTCTCGCACGTCGACGGAGACCGCACCTCCGTCCAGGGCCTGCCCATGCTGCGGGTGGTGCGCCTCTTGCGCGAGGCCGGCGTCTCGCTCCTGTAGCAACCGGTGGCACCCTGGTTCCCCGAGAATGCTGGATCTGCCCCCGCCCCGGGCGAAGATGACCGCGCCCCATGAGTTCGGTGAGCGGTCTGGTCGGCGCCAGGGTGGGAGAGTTCGAGGTGCTGCGGCGCATCGGCGTCGGCGGCATGGGGGCGGTGTACGAAGGCCGCCACCCGCTCATCGGCAAGCGCGTCTCGGTGAAGGTTCTCCACGCGCACCTCGCGGATCAGCCCGGGGTGGTGGACCGCTTCATCGCCGAGGCGCGGGCGGTCAACGAGATCCGCCACCGCGGCATCGTCGACATCTTCTCCTTCGGCCAGCTCGAAGACGGCTCGCACTACTTCATCATGGAGCTGCTCGAGGGTCAGTCGTTCGAGCAGCTCCTGCAGCAGCGCGGGCCGCTGCCGCCGGTCGAGGCGCTCTCGTACTTCGCGGAGGTGCTGGACGCGGTGGGCGCGGCGCACGAAGCGAAGATCATCCACCGCGACCTGAAGCCGTCGAACCTGTTCCTGGTGCAGGGGCCGCGCGGCAAGCCCTTCGTCAAGGTGCTCGACTTCGGCATCGCCAAGCTCCAGGTGAAGGGCGGCGTCACCCGCACCAAGGGCGGGGTGATGGGCACGCCGGCGTACATGGCCCCCGAGCAGGTGCTGGGCGGCCCCGTCGGCCCGGAGACCGACCTCTACGCGCTGGGGGCGGTGCTGTTCGAGATGCTGAGCGGCCGCACGCCGTTCACCTCGGAAGACCCGCTGGTGATGATGCGCCAGCAGGTGATGGAGCAGCCGCCGACGCTGAGCTCTCTGGTGCGAGGCCTGCCGCCGGAGATCGACGCGCTGGTGAGCCGCATGCTGCGCAAGAAGCCGGAAGAGCGGCCGCGCTCGTGCGACGAGGTGCTGCGACAGATCCAATCGCGACTGGCGCGCACGCCGACCCTGCCGGGCGACCACTCGGGCGCCGAGGAAGAGGTCGCGCCGACGGTGGTGCGCAAGAGCGACCCGGCGATGAAGGCGGCCGTCGCTCCCGAGCTGCTGGTGGCCGACCCGAGGCGGCGCCCGCCGGACATCGTCACCGAGCCCGAGCAGATCGCCGTGACGCGCGTGGCGCCGCTCACCGGCGAGACGTCGGCCGTGGTGCCGCTGCCGGCGGAGATGACGCGGGTGAGCGACGCCGGCCGGCGGCGGCCGGTGGGCTCGGGGGAAGCGACGGTGGTCGACGGTCGCCACCGGCTGCCGGCCACCGACCCGGTGGTGGAAGCCACCGCGCAGGGGGCGCGGCTCGAGCCCGCGCGGCTGGGGGCCCGCTACGCGCTCGGCGCGCTGGCCATGGTGGCGCTGGGCGTGGCCGCGGCCTTCCTCTGGCCCGACGGCAACCGGCGCCGCGGCGAGAACGAGGGCGACGACGGGGGTGAGGTCGCGGTGGCGGACGCGGGTCCGGCCACGCTGGCCGACGCGGGCCGCCCTGACGCGGGCTCGACGGTGGCCGACGGCGGCGCGCGCGGCATCGATGCAGGCACGCCCGGGCGCGACGCCGGCTCGGCGGCGGTGCTGGTGCCTTCACGGCCCGGCGCCGACGCCGGCACCGCCACGGTGAAGCAGCCGGTGCCGACGCCCAGGCCGCAGCTCACCCGCGAGCTGCTCGACGGCCGGCTGCGCGCGGCGGAGCGCAAGCTCAAGAGCATCGAGAAGCAGACCGGCGACGTGGACAACATCATTCATTCCTTCCTCAACACCGCGAAGGCGCAGGTGGCGAAGGCCTCGAGCCCTTCCGAGCTCAAGGACGCGCTCAAGACGGTCGAGGAGCTCGAGCGGCAGATCGCCGGCCGCTGAGGCCACGCTTCCCTCGGCCCGCGGGGGGTTGCAGACTGGTGCCCGCGTCCCATGCTCGGCCCGGTCCTGCTCTCGCTGTCTCTCGCCGTGGCCCCCGCCGCCGGGGTGGATCCGGTGGCGGTCATCGTCACCAGCGAGCGCATGGGAGCCGCCGAAGCGGCGGACGCGGTGGCCACACAGGTCCACCAGGCGCTGGTGCGCGAAGGCTGGGCCCAGACGCTCGACGTGACGGCGTCGTCGGAGCGGGTCAAGGCCACCGGCTTCGCCGACCCCAGGAAGTGCAAGGGCGCGCGCAGCTGCGTGTCGAAGCTCGCGGTGCTCCTGGGCGCCCGCGCGGTGGTGGTGAGCGTCGACGTCGGCAAGCTGGGCGGCACCCTGGCCATTCACCTCGAGGCGGTGGCCGCCGACGACGAGCGCTCCCTGGAGGTCACCGACGTGACCGCGGGCACCGACCTGCTCGCCGAGAAGAGCGCGCTGCCGGTCACCCTCTTCGCGCGCGCGGTGGCCGCCAAGCTCAAGGCCCGTGCGGCCGTGGCGCACGCGCCGCGCCCGGGCGACGCGCCGACCGTCACCACGCTGACCCCGGGGCCGAGCGGCCTGCCGGCCGACGGCGAGCTCGCCGGGGCCTCGGCGGGCCCGGCGCTCGCCGCGCTCATCGCGGTCACCGCGCTCACCGGCGCGGCGGCCATCGCCACCGTGGCGCTGGTGGTGGTCGCCAGCGGCGCGCGCAGCCAGTA
>JAIBBQ010000288.1 GCA_019694595.1 Myxococcaceae bacterium | reverse complement strand
ACGACGGCTGCTCGCCCCGCCTCGCCCGGGCCAGTCGCACTGGACCCGCCTGCGGAACCTCGGCTTCGCGCGCGGCCAGGCGGGCGTCTTTCACGCCCTGCTGGAATTCTCCCGGGACACCGGCGCAGCGCTGCCGGACTGGTTCAGCGCCGCGCTCGACCGGCTCGCGAGGCGCCTCACCCGCCCGATGGCCGGTGCGAGCCCGTGGCTGCGCCGCAGCTTCTGCAACGGCGCCTCGGGCCAGGTGCTCCTCTGGGCCGCGGCCGCCCGGGCGACCGGCGCGCCGGCCCACGCCCGTCTGGCGGCGCGAGCTGCCCAGCTCGCCTCGGACCGCACCCGCGCGGGGCCGACCGACGTCTGCTGCGGCCTCGGTGGCCGCGCCTATGCCTGCCTCGCCATGGAGCAGCTCGAGCCCGGCCAGGGCTGGAATGGCGCTGCCGTCGAGCTCGCCACCCAGGCCATCGAGCGCTTCGAGTCGCCGTGGCAGCACGGGCTGCTCCGCGGCTGGCCGGGCCTGGTGTGCCTGGCGCTCGACCTCACGCGGCCCGGCCCGCTCGGTGTCCCCCTGGTGCACGCATGAGCACGAACCTCCAGCCGTCGGACTTCTTCATGCTGCGAACGCCGCTGCTCCCATCCCGGACGGTGCTCGACTGGCGCCCCTCCGAGGACCAGGCCGGGGCGCCGGGGCCCTGGGTCGACGGGCTCAAGGCGAAGGTGGCGGACCCCGCCTTCCGCGAGGCGCTCCGGGTGGCGTCGCCGGCGGTGGCGGAGCGGGTCGCCCCCTGGCTCGACTCGACGGGAAGCGACGGCCACAAGCTCGAGGACACGCTGGTGAAGTACCTCGCCCGGGCGAGCGCACGCGCCACGCCCTTCGGCCTCTTCGCCGGGGTGTCGGTGGGCGAGGTGGCCCAGCGCACCGAGCTGCGCCTCGAGCCCGTGCCGCGGCGCCGCGTCCGGCTCGACTTCCGCCGCTTCGCCGCGCTGACGCAGCGGCTGTCGGCGCAGCGTGGCGACAGCCCGTCGCTCCGCTGCTGGCCCAACCCCACCATCGCCGGCGTGGCCGGGCGACTGCGGTACGTGGAGCACTGCACGACGGCCGGGGCCGAGCTCGCCGGGCACCGGACCGCGGAGGTCCAGGAAAGCCCCGCCCTGCTCGCGGTGCTCGAGCGCGCCCGGGGAGGAGCCACCCGCGCCCAGCTCGTCGAACGCCTGCTGGGCGTCGAGCCCGAGCTGAGCGAGGAGAACGCCCGGTCCTTCCTCGACCAGCTCCTCGAAGCACAGCTGCTCGCCTGCGAGCTCGACCCGGCCGTCGAGGGGGACGAGCCGCTCGAAGGGCTGGTGGCGCTCCTGCGCCGCGGCGGCGCCGCTGGGCCGATGCTGGAGGCGCTCACGCGGCTCCAAGGGGGCCTGCGAGCGCTCGACGCCAGCCCGCCTGGAGAGGGCGGCGAGCAGTACGGCGAGGTGCGCGCCGCGCTGGAGGCGCTCGACCCTGCGGCGGAAGGCCCGGACCTCCACGTCGACCTGCTCAAGCCGGCATCGACGCTCACCTTGGGCAAGCGCACCCTGGCGCCGTTGACCCAGGCGCTGGCCGCCGTCTCGCGCTTCGCGCTGCACCGGGAAGACCTCGAGCTCCGGCGCTTCACCGAGGCCTTCACCGAGCGGTACCCGGACCAGTTCGAAGTCGAGATGCTGCCGCTGTCGCAGCGGCGGGGAGTGCCGCTCCTCGAGGCGCTCGACGACGAGGCCGGCCTGGGGTTCGGCGGCGGCGGAGTCGGCGCGGAGGCCGGACCGCTGGCAGGGCTGGAGCTGCCGGACGCCCCCGGGACCCCCGAGGCGCCGTTCGGCCCGGCCCACCAGCACCTGCTGCGTGGCTGGACCGCGGCCGTCGGGGCCGGGCAGCACGAGTGGGTGCTCGACGCGGCCGACGTGGAGGCGCTCGCGCGCGGCCAGCAGCTCCCCTTTCCCGACGCGGTCTGCGTCACCGCGAGCCTGCTGGGGACCAGCGGCGCCGCCGTCGACCAGGGCCAGGGCCGCTGGGTGCTCCACTCGGTGCAGGGCCCTTCGGGCGTCAGCCGCATGGGCCGCTTCTGCGACGGCGACGAGGCGCTCACCGACCGGGTGCGCGAGCACCTACGCCAGGAAGAGGCGCTGCGACCCGACGTCGTCTTCGCCGAGGTGCTCCACCTCCCGCGCGGAGCCGACGCCAACATGGTGCACCGGCCGAGGCTGCGCGCCTTCGCCATCGACTGCCTCGGCGGGGGGCCGCCGTCGCCGCGCTGTCTTCCGCTCGACGACCTGCGGCTCACCCTGGTGAACGGGGCCCTGGTCCTCTTCAGCGCACGTCTCGGCCGCGAGGTCGCGCCGCGCCTGACCTGCTCGCACAACACCACGCTGTCGTCGCTGCCCGTCTACCGGTTCCTCTGCGCCCTCGCGCACCGCCGCGAATCGAAGGAGCTCGGCTTCACCTGGGGCCCGCTCGCCACCGCCCCCTTCCTGCCCCGGGTGCGGCTGGGTGAGGTGGTGCTGAGCCCCGCACGGTGGAACCTGGGCGCGCCGGAGCTCGCCGCGTTCCGGGCACCCGGCAGCGAGGCCCACGCCGTCCGCACGCTGCACACGACGCTCCGCTTGCCCCGGTGGGTCGGCATCGCCGACGACGACAACGTGCTGCCGGTCGATCTCGACAACCCCCTGATGGCGCGGCAGCTCGCCACGGCCGCGCGCGCCAGGCCGTCGCTGAGCCTCGTCGAGCTGTTCCTCGAAGCCGACCAGCTGGTGACGACCGCCGGCGAGGCGGCGCCCTTCGCGCACGAGTTCGTCATCCCCTTCATCAAGCCCGGCACACCGGCGCAGGCCAACCTCCGCCCGGGGCCGCGCCCTTCTCCCGTGGCGACCACCGCGGTGCAGCCGTGCCTGCACACGCCCGGCAGCCGGTGGCTCTACGCCAAGCTCTACTGCGGGCCCGCCAACGCCGATGCGCTGCTCACCGACGGCGTGCTCCCCCTGGTGCGCGCCCTGCAGAGCACCGGCGACGTCGAGCGCTGGTTCTTCATTCGCTACGCCGACCCCCACTGGCACCTGCGCCTGCGCTTCGAGGGTGACCCGGCCCGGCTGTTGACGACGGTGCTCCCCGCCCTGCACGACGCCGCCGAGCACTGGCGCGCCGGCGGCCTCCTCTGGAAGCTCCAGCTCGACGGCTACGAGCCCGAGGTCGAGCGCTACGGTGGGCACGCTGCGCTGCCGGCGGTGGAGTCCATCTTCCAGGCCGACAGCGACGCGGTGCTCTCGATGCTGTCCGGGGTCGAGGCCGGGGCGCTGCCCGACGCGCGCTGGTTCTTCGCGCTGCGCGGAGCCCACCAGCTGCTGGTGGACCTCGGGCTCGACCACGGGCAGCGCGAGGCGGTCTTCACCCGCGCCCGCGCGCGCTTCGCAGCCGAGCACGCGGTGGACCAGGCCTTCGAGCAGCAGCTCGCCCGCCGCTTCCGCGAGCTGCGGCCCAGGCTCGAAGGCCTGCTGGACGACGGCCCCGAGGTCGACGAGGCGCTGGGCGCGGGCCGCGCCGCGCTCGAGCGCCGCGGTGTCGTGGTGCGGGAAGCGGCGGCGTCGCTCACCGCGCTCGCACGGCGCGGAGCGCTCCGGGGGAGCCTCGAGGGTCTGGCCCCCAGCCTGGTACACATGGCCTGCAACCGCGCGCTGCGCTCGCACCAGCGCGCCAACGAGCTCGTGCTCTACGACACCCTGGTGCGGCTGTACCGCTCTCGCCGCTCACGCGCACTCGCGGGCTAGCGCCCCTGCGGCTCAGGGGTGGTTCACCACCAGCAGCGTGGGGGCATGCGCCAGCACGCATTCCAGGGTGACGCGCAGCGTGTGCGGGTCGAGCGCCCCGAAGCTCTCGTCGAGCACCACCAGCTCCGCCCGCTGCAGCAGCGCCCGCGCGGCGAAGATGCGGCTCTTCTCGCCGTGCGACAGCTGCCAGCCGGTGTCGCCGAGCAGCTGATTGAGCCCGGCCGGCATGCGTCGCAGCAGCGGCCCCAGGCCGAGCTGGTGACAGAGCGCCGCTGCTTCCTCGAGGTCGGCCTCGGCGGGGGGCCAGGCGCGGCCCATGAGCAGGTTGAAGGCCAGCGACTGCGAGAGGATGTGATTCTCGTGGAACTGCGGCGCCGCCGCCACGCGCGCGCGCCACTGGGCGTCGGCCACGCCGCGTCGCTCGGCGCCCCGCAGCGTGAGCGTGCCGCGCGTCGGCGGCAGGAGCCCCGCGAGCACCGCGGTGAGCGTCGACTTGCCGCCGCCCGACCGCCCTTCCAGCACCACCCGCTGCCCTTCCCGGAGCGTCAGGGCGAGCCCGTCGAGCACCGGCGCCTGGCGGCCCGGGTGCGCGAAGGCCAGGTCGCGCGCCTCGAGCAGCGGTGCGCCGTCCACGTGGGCCGGAGCCTCCTGCGGGACCGGCGCGCGCGGCGGTCTCGCGGCCGCCTCGAACACCGGCTTCACCTGCCGCCACGAGGCCAGCGCGCTCGAGAGCCCCGCCACGCCCTGGGCCAGCTTCCCCAGGCCCACGAAGCCCAGCAGCGCGCCGCCCACCGCGGTCGCCAGCGGCAGCACGGCCCCCTCGCCGCGGGCGAAGGGCACGCAGACCCACGCCACCGCGAGCGTCAGCCACACCCGGGGGAGCGCGGACAGCAACACCGGCAACACCCGGTCGAGGCGCCGGGAGACGACCTGATAGTCCGCGAGCTCCGCGTCCTCGCGGCGGTGCCAGTCCTCGCGCCGCTCCTGCACGTGGCGAGTGCGGTGCCCCGCCACCCCTTCGAGGAGCAGGTGGGTGAGCGAGCGCCTGGAGCGGCTCCACGCGTCACGCAGCCGCGCCACCGCCCACCCCGCGACGGCCACGCCGGCGACCACCCCCACCAGCACGACGGCCAGCGCCGGCCGCCCGGCGGGGCCGCCCAGCGTGAGGACCGCGAAGACGAGTTCCACCACGGCGGTGGCGGCCAGGAGCGCCCCTTCGAGCGTCAGGGACTCGACGGCCTCCGACTCGAAGACCCGCCCCATCAGCGCGCCGACCCCTTCGAGCCGCAGCTCCTCGGGACGCAGCTGCAGCACGCCGAACATCAGCCGGCGGCGGAGCACCTCGCCGAAGGTGTACGCCACCTCTCCCGAGAGCCACAGGCCCACCACCTGGCAGGGCACGAGCGCGAGCAGACAGAGCCCCCACTGCCGCAGGGCGCCGGTGCTGGCCTCGCCTTCGAGCGCACCGGGGCCGAGCGCCTTCCACGAGCCGAGCAGCAGCGCATACTCGACGACGTGAAGCGCGAGCAGCAGCGCGACCTTCCCGGGCACCCCCGCGCGCACGAGCTGCCCGAGGAAGGGCGCGCCGGGGAGCGGGCGCACCGACCACAGCTCCGCCACCGGGTGCGGCCCGAGCTGCTCCTGCACCAGCGCGCGCCGGGCGCTCTCAAGCACCTCGCCCTGGAGCGGCAGGCGCCTCACCACCGCCTCGAGCTGCGCCTCGGCCTGCCTCACCAGCGGCGCGGCGATGCCCCGGCTCAGGGCCTCGAGGTGGACCCACACCGCGCGTGCGCCCGGCGCGGAAGGGACCAGGAGCCGCACGCGCCGCCCCCGGTGGCCGGCGACGGCCAGGTACCGCTCGCCGGGGCCGGGCAAGCGCACCAGCGCGGCGTCGGCCTCGAGCAACGCCCCTTCGAGCTGGCGCAGCGTCGGGGATGCGGGCTCGAGTTCCACGCCGAGCCCGGCCGCGAGCCTCACCAGGCGGGCGCCGGCGTCTCGATCCGGGAGCGACGGTGCGGACGGGTCCACCGAGCGCGACGAGGCCCCGCTGCGGCGGGCGAGCAGCTCCAGCGCGCGGGCGGCCTCGGCCGCCGACCAGCACCACCCCGGGTCGACCCCGCTCACCGGCCTGACTCCTCGGACTCCACGAGCCGCCGCTCGCGCAGGGTGAGGTGCCGCCAGCCCTCGCCCCACAGCCGCGCCGCCGCGCGGGCCCCGTCGAGCAGTGCGCGGTAGCGAGAACCGTCGGCCTGCTCGAGCGCGGCGGGGGCGCCGTCCTCCGCCACGGTGCCGTCGTCCACCACCACCACGCGGGAAAAGGCGAGGGTGTCCTCGACGTCGTGGGTGATGCAGATGAGCGTGGCGTCGCGCCACCGCTCACGGCACCGGGCGAGGAGCGCCTGACGCTGGCCATGACCGAGCCCGCGGAAGGGTTCGTCGAGCACCACCAGGTCGGCGTCGCGGCGCATGAGCGCGCGCGCGAGCCGGACCCGCTGTCCTTCTCCGCCGGAGACGAGCCCGCCCCCTTCCCCCAGGGTGCTGTCGAGGCCCTGCGGGAGCGACTCCACCACCGCCGCCAGCTCCGCCGCGGCGAGCACCTCGGCCAGCGGCGGCCGGTCGGGCGGCGCGCCGTACTCGATGTTCTCGGCGAGCGTGCGGTTCCACAGCTGCACGCCGGGCTCGACCCAGGCGGTGCGGGTGCGGAGCGCGGCGAGGTGCTCCCCCTGGAGCGGCACCCCGTCGACCTCCACCTGGCCCCGGGTGGCGCGGTGCCAGCCGAGGAGCAGGCCCGCCAGGCTCGACTTTCCGGCACCGGAGCGGCCGACCACCGCGAGGTGTTCACCGCGACGCACCTCGAGGTTCACCTGCTCGAGGACCACATGCCCGCCGAGTACCAGCGCGACGTCGCGCAGCGCGAGTTCCACGCCGCGCTGTCCGCTGGCGAGCGCAGGCGCCGGGGCGGTGGGCGCCACCGCCGCCTCGTCGTCCGCGCCGAGCGGCTCGAGCAGCCGCAGGAGCACGTTGCGTTGCCCAGGCGCCTGCCGGGCGAGCTCCACCAGCGCCGCCCCGAGCGAAGGCAGGCTGAGCGCCCAGTACGCGAGGAGCAGCGCG
>JAIBBQ010000057.1 GCA_019694595.1 Myxococcaceae bacterium | reverse complement strand
GGAGCTGAAGTGAAAAGCCCCGGTTCTGCCGGGGCTTTTTCGTTGCGGGGACTCGACTCCTTCGAACCGGAAGGGCCCCTCACGCTTCGAGACGCCCAATGAGCACTCTCCCTCCCTGCCCCAAGTGCACTTCCGAATACACCTACCAGGATCCAAGCGGCCTTCTGGTGTGCCCGGAGTGTGCTCACGAATGGTCCCCGACTGCCGCGCCCGCCGAAGCCAGCGAGCCAGCGGAGGAGACCCGCGTCATCCGTGACGCCGTGGGGAACGTCCTTCACGATGGCGACTCGGTGACGGTCATCAAGGACCTGCCCGTGAAGGGCTCTCCGACAGGCATCAAGGCCGGAACCAAGGTGAAGAACATTCGCCTGGTCGAAGGCGATCACGACATCGACTGCAAGGTCGAAGGAATCGGAGCCATGGGGCTCAAATCGAAGTTCGTGAAGAAGGCGTGAGGGGGGACAAGTGCGGGTTCCATGTCCGTGGTGATCGACAACGATTGGTTCAGCGCCACGTTTCCATCGCGCGTCGAAGTGGCCGAAGAGGCCACGGACGTCGCCTTCGCGAGGACGGTCGACTTCTCGGCGGAGCTCGCTCCCTTCGGACTCTTCAGCATTCGAGTCACGCAGATGCCGCTCGACCCCTTTCTCGCCGTCGGAGCTCTGCGGTGGGTCCAGACGTTCGGCGATCACTGGCCACAGAAGTTCGCCGCATTCGCCCCCCAGGTGATGCGAGACCAGGCGTCCACGCCCCGGGGGAGGGCCACTCGTGAGCTCGACCTCCGCCTTGACTACGAGGGCCCCTGTTCAGCCTACGTGCGGCTGTTCGCGCACTCCGATGGGGACGTCGGCCGTATCGTCGTTGCAGCAGCAGTCGTCGGATCCACGACCACCGAGGAAGAGACGGCCAGGGTCTTCTTGAGCAGCGTCAACCCCAGGTGGGTGCCTGCTGGCTGACGTGCCCGCCTCTCGCCCTGGTTTGCGAGCGAACGCGCCCAGACTCTGCTCGGTTCGGGGAGTTTTCCCGCCTCACAGCCGCGCAATTCGTCTTCGGCCGGCGAGCAAGACAAGGAGCGCATCGAAGCTCTCGGCCACGACCCCATCGTTGTCCCAGTCGTCGTGCGTGAACATCCACACCCGCTCGTCAGGTGCGAGGAGCAAGAGATCACCGTCCTGACCGAAGACCGGCACCATGCGGGAGCGTTCGCCCACCGCAGGGAAGTCAGTCGCCAGGTGCGCGAGGAACTGGCGTGCTTCGCGCGCTTGTTCGGGAAAGAGGAGGTCCCAGCCGTGGTCATCATCGATGTGGACGACCTGGTGCTCACTGGCGCGACCGAGTTCAAGCAGCGCCGGAGGACAACGAAAGCCGAGCTCATCGGCGAGGGTTCGCCAACCGTGGTCGGTTCGGACGAGCCGCACCAGCAAGTCCGGGCGCCCCCCCGCGCTCGAGCGCGTCGCGGGCGAGCCTCGGCGAGAGGCTGGCCAAGAGCTGTTCGACCGCCAAGGTCATGCCGACCATCCCTTCCGTCCTGCGCCCGGGGCCTTCGGGGAGTTCGGGGAACTCTTCGCACGCAGCACCACCTGGCTCACCAGGCGGGGACGATGAAGGGCTTCCGGGCCGCGCCCCAGGTGCCGAAGGAGGGGATCACCTGCTGCTCGAGGAGCGCCGCGAGCTCCGTGGTGAGCGCCTCGAGGTCCACACCGCCGTCGAGGTCCCACCAGTGCTGGTGTCCTCCGGGCCGGTAGCTGCCGATGTTGCGACTGAAGACGTTGGCTCCGGTGGTCGGAAACTTCGTCCAGTGACGGGCCTGCGGGTCGTCCTTGCGCGCGTCGTGCTGGTACACCTCGCAGGTGAAGCGCGACTGCTCGGCCGAGCCGTAGAGGGTCACCCTGAGCTCGATGACGTCGTAGCAACGCTCCTCGTGCACCCGGAAGTAGCACCGGCCCGACTTCTTGAACCCGTTGGTCTTCATCACCGGCGCGAGGTGTGCCTGCAGCGAATCGAGGAACCGAGCGCCCACGCCCTTTTCGCCGTGTTCAGCCATGGGCGTGGGAATAGCACGCCTTCGTTGGCGGACTTCCTGGCGCAGGAAGGGGCCATTCCCGAGCCGCGCAGCGCTGGGCGCCCCTCCGCGTGGTGTCAGCAACGTGGCGGCTGCGCCGTCACGGCACGCATGGACACCGAGCTGATGGAGCTGCACCTGCGCGCGGGGAGACGGGCTGGCGTCGAGCGGACCTGTGGAAAGAAGGTCGCCTACCCGGCCGAGGATTCTGCGACCCGCGCCGCCGTGGCAATGAACGCGAAGCCGACAACGCGCAAGCCGCTGGAGGCCTACCCCTGCGCGTTCTGCGAGCAGTGGCACATCGGCCGCGCGATGTCGTTGGACGAGCTGCGCTCTTCCGCAACCGGCTGAGCGAATTCGGAGGCCGTCGCCTGCCCGTTTCCTCGCACTGCGCGTTCGAGAGGGCGGGCCAGTGCCCACTCGAGAAGATGCAGCCCCGTCCGACCGCTGCCGCCGATGAGGAGGATTCGTGCCGTGGCCACCACATGGTCAGCGCGCCGCGGGGCCGGTCCCGTCGGAGGCCCCGGCAGCGAGGGCCGCGAGTGCCCGGGCGCCGACCGGTGGCGCGGGTCGCCACGGAACCACGAACACGCGCTTGGCGAGGCCGTTCGCAATCCGCCGCAGTTGCCGCCGCTCGCCTTCGAGCTTCGCGGCGAGCAGGGGTTCATGCGCCCCCGCCGCAGACAGGCTGCGGTTCACCACCCAGGCGAAGGGTTCGACCTTGGCGCGGCGCAGGTCTTCCTGGAGCGCCGCGGCCTGGGAGACGGGCGTCGTCTCGGGCAGCGTGACGATGACCACGTGGGTCAGCGCCGGGTCCTGAAGACGCATGAGCGGCGTCGTCAGACGTGTGGGGTTGAGCCCGGGCCCGAGGTCTCGAAGCGCCTGACGGTGATAGGCGCCGGTCGCATCCATCAGGAGCAGCGAGTGGCCGGTGGGCGCCGTGTCGAGCACCACGAAGCGGCGGCGCGACTCGCTGATGACCCGGGAGACCGCGTGGAAGACCGCGACTTCCTCGGTGCACGGCGAGCGAAGGTCCTCGCGCAGGAGCGCCTGGCCCTGGGCGTCCAGCTCACGCCCCTTGGTCGCCATGATCTTCTCGACGTAGGCGCGGGTCTCGACGGCGGGGTCGATCCTGCTGACCTCGAGTCGGGGAACGTCACCGGAGAGTGTGTCCACGAGGTGCGCCGCCGGGTCGGTCGTGGACAGATGCACCTCGAGCCCACGCTCGGCGAGCGCGACCGCGAGCGCCGCCGCAATCGTGGTCTTCCCGACGCCGCCCTTGCCCATCACCATGACCAGCCCCTGCGGCTGACCGGCGAGTTGCTCGACCAGGGCGGAGAGCGGGTCCATGCGCAGCGGGGCGGGCTCGATGGCCGAGGGACTCGGGGGGAGCGCCACGCCGGTGCGCAGAAGGGCGCGCAGCGCGGGCACGCCCACCGTATCGAAGGGCCTCAGCGCCACTTCATCTCGCGGCAGGGCGTCGAGCGCCGCAGGGAGCTGCGCCGTCGCCGCGCCTTGCTGGGCGGCCAGCGCCGTCGCCACGCCGTCGGTGTCGTCGCTCGCATGAAACACCCCGTTGATCGCCAGGCGTTGGTGGCCGATGCCCAGGGCCACGAACTCGCGCGCAGTCCGAGCGGCCTCGCCGATGGCCCGCGCGTCGGGCGTGGCGACCAGCACCACGGTGGTGCGGGTGGGGTCCGCCAACGCCGCGAGCGCACGGGCAAAGCGTGCTTCCTGCAACTTCAGTCCCGAGTGCGGGCCGAGGCACGAAGCCCCCCGGTCGTTGCCCTCGAGAAAGCCGGTCCACGCCTTCGGCAAGCTGAGCAGGCGCAAGGTGTGGCCCGTCGGTGCGGTGTCGAAGATGACGTGCCCGTACTCGGCCGGAGCGTCGGCGAGCAGCGCGGCGAACTCGTCGAAGGCGGCGAGCTCGGTGGTGCACGCCCCGGAGAGCTGCTCCCGCACCGTCGAGCGCTCGTCGTCGGTCGCCTGGTCGCCGAGCTGGGCCAGCACCCGGAGACGGTACGCCTCGGCCGCGGCGTCGGGGTCGACGTTCAGCACCGAGAGCCCCGCGACGCCAGGGACCGGCACGGGCTGGTTGCGCAGCTCGACGCCGAGAATCTCGTCGAGGTTCGACGCCGCGTCGGTGCTGACCAGGAGGACGCGTTCGCCCCGGTCGGCGAGGCCGATCGCCGTCGCGGCCGAGAGCGACGTCTTCCCCACCCCGCCCTTTCCGGTGAAGAACAGGTAGCGCGTGGTCTCGAGGAGAAACCCCGGGCTGAAGACGCGGCCCAGTCGCCGGCTCAGCTCGTCTCGAACGCTTCGAAAGGACTTCCGGCGGGCCGATTCGTCCCCTTGGGCAGCCGCCGGGTCCGGCAGCCCCCAGTGCAGGCGGGGCGCCTTTCCGAGAAAGAGTGGGCACTCCTCTTCAGCGCAGAGCGTCACCACGAGGTCGACGTCCGCAGGCGGAATCTCGGAGACGCTCTTGGAGCGGTGCTTCGAGATGTCGAGGCCGATCTCCGCCAGGACCTCGACGGCGAGGGGGTTGACCTTCGATGGCGCCGAGCCCGCCGACGAGACCTTCACTCCTGCCGGCGCGAGCGCCCGGGCGAGGCCCTCGGCCATCTGGCTGCGCGCAGAGTTGGCGACGCAGAGAAAGAGGATGTGCCGCGGCGGCCTGGCGCGCAGCCGCTCGGCGTCAACTTCCCAGGGCTCACTCACGGCGCAGCCCCGGGCCGGCGTGGTCCTGCAGCGAATCGAGGAACCGAGCTCCGACACCGTCGCCATCGTGTCCCGGCATGCCCAGCGGGATAGCACGCGCGCGAGGTCTTCGAGGCCAGGCACCACGGCGCGCGGCCCGGGCCGCTGGCTCGCCGCATGAACCCGCTTCCGTGGGCACGTCAAAGGTCGTACCCCTCACGCGCGCGGCATGAGAGGAAGCGGCTGTGATCGGCATCGACTTCGGGACCAGCAACACCGCGGTAGCCACGGCCTCGGGCGAGGTGCTGCGCATCGACCACGGCGACGCGCTCTTCCGCACCGTCCTCTTCTACCCGGAAGACTCGCCGGAGACGCTCGCGGGGAGCGAGGCCATCGAGCGCTACCAGGACGACAACGCGGGCCGCTTCATCCAGTCGATGAAGACCTGGCTCCCCTCGCAGAGCTTCACGCGCACGCAGCTGCGCGAGCGCACGCTGTCGCTCGAGGAGCTGATCGCCGTCTTCCTCCGCAAGGTGGGCGAGGCGGTGAAGCAGCAGGGCCACACCACCGAGGCGGTGGTGCTCGGGCGTCCGGCACGTTTCTCGACCGACCCCAAGGTCGATGCCTTCGCGGAAGCGCGGCTGCTCAAGGCGGCGCAGCTCGCGGGCTTCGGGGCGGTGCGCTTCCTCATCGAGCCCATCGCGGCCGCGCTCGCGTACGAGGCCTCGCTGAAGCGCGACGAGGTGGTGCTGGTGGCCGACTTCGGCGCGGGCACGTCCGACCTCACGGTGATGCGCCTGGGGCCACGGCACCGCGCGCAGCCCGACCGCTCGGGCGACGTCATCGCCAGCGGCGGCGTGTACGTGGGCGGAGATCGCTTCGACGCGGCGATCATGAAGCAGAAGCTGTTCCCCCACTTCGGCGCGGGCTCGACGTACCTCCCGGCGCTCGGCGCCAAGCGCATGACGATGCCCACGTACGTCTCGAGCCGGCTGTTGTCGTGGAACGAGATGTCGCTCATCCGCGAGAAGAAGACGCGCGAGCTCATCGACCTGATGCTCCGGTCGAGCGACCGCAAGCCAGCCATCGAGGCGCTGCACGACCTCGTCATGTACAACCTGGGCTTCCGCCTCTACCGCGCCATCGAGGCGGCGAAGGTGCGCCTGTCCACCTCTACCAAGACCACGCTCGACTTCGAAGAGGAGCGCATCTCGATTCACGAGACCATCACCCGCGCGGAGTTCGAGACCGCGTCGGCGCACCTCATCGACGAGCTCGAGGCGTGCACCGACGAGGTGCTCTCGCGCGTGCCGGCAGGGCTCAGGGTCGACTCGGTGTTCCTCACCGGTGGCTCGTCGCACGTGCCCGCGGTGCGCCGGCTCTTCGCGCGGAAGTTCGGCGAGGAGCGGCTGCGGACCGCCGACGCCTTCACCAGCGTGGTGGAAGGCCTCGGCCGCGCGGCGCCGATGAACTTCGCGGCAAGCTGACGCTCTCGTCGCGGCGATGGCGGGTGGGGCAGCGCTCCTTCACCAAGGCGTGCACATGTTTGCACTCGAGGTAGCACTCAGGTGTCACCGGACCATGCACACTGCCCGAGTTTCAGCGCTCCTCGTCGCCGCCCTCGTGGGGCTGGGATGTGGCTGTTCCGGGAGCCCGCCCGGCAGCAGCTGCGGTCCCTGTGACACTCCGCCGGCGAGTGTCTGTGTCAGCGACACGGTGTTCCACCGCTACGCGGCGACCGGCAAGTGCGTGGCGGGCGCGTGCCAGTACCTGGATACGTACGACGCGTGCACGGAGGGCTGTCTCCAGGATGTCTGCCACGGGCCCAGCGGCTCGGGCGGCGGCACCGGGGCGTCAGGCGGCGGCACCGCGGCGTCGGGTGGCGCCACCGCGGCGTCAGGTGGCGGCACCGCGGCGTCAGGTGGCGGCACCGCGGCGTCAGGTGGCGGCACCGCGGCGTGCGCAGGGGTGAGCTGCCAGACGCCGCCGGCCTCGACGTGCGCCGACGCCCAGCATCTGAAGACCTTCACTGCCCCGGGGACCTGCTCGAACGGCACTTGCGGATATGGCTCGCAGCTGGTCGCCTGCGCCAACGGGTGCATGAACAACCAGTGCGTGGGCGAGCCATGCACGGGCGTGGTGTGCGCTACTCCGCCGGCCGCCACGTGCATCAGCGGCACGGTGCGCCGCGGGTATGCAAGCGCCGGAACCTGCAGCGGCGGAACGTGCAGCTACGCGCCGCAGGACACCACCTGCCAGTTCGGTTGCGCGAACGGCGCGTGCGTCAACGACCCCTGTGCCGGCGTGACCTGCAGCGCGCCGCCCGCCGCCTACTGCCTCGACGCCACCACCCGTCGGGCGTGGAGCACTCCGGGCACCTGCGCGGGGGGCAACTGCACCTACGCACCGCAGGACTCGACTTGTCAGTTCGGCTGCGCGAACGGCCTGTGCAGCGGCAACCCCTGTCAGGGGGTGGTCTGCAACCAGCCCCCCGCAGCCACCTGCGTCGGCAGCAACACCCGGCGCACGTTCGCCGCGTCGGGGACCTGCGGCAACGGCAGCTGCACCTACGCACCCAGCGACACCACCTGCCCGTTCGGCTGCAGCAGCGGCGCCTGTCAGGCGGACCCGTGCCAGGGCGTGACCTGCGGAGCGCCCCCGAGCAACCTGTGTGTCGACGCCACGACCGCGCGGGCCTACGCGCCTGCCGGCTCCTGCAGCGGCGGCACCTGCGGCTATCCGTACGTGGACACTGCCTGCCCCGCAGGCTGCACCGGCGGCGTGTGCAACGCCCCGAGCTGCGGGGCGAGCGCCTGCAACGCGCCTCCCGTGGCGACCTGCGTGGACGCGAAGACGAAGAAGGTGTTCGCGCCCGTGGGCGGCTGTGATGCTGGCAGCTGCCAGTACGCAGCGCGCTCCATCTGGTGCAGCGAGGGCTGCTTCCAGGGCGACTGTCTGCCGCAGTCGTGGACCCAGGAGCAGCTGCCCTTCCAGAGCAACGACGCCTGGTTCTCGCAGGACATGCAGGTGGATGCCGCGGGGGAGATTCACCTGGTCTGGGTGGCGCAGCCGAGCGGCCAGAACGGCTACGACGTCTTCTACGCCCGCTCGTCGGCGACCGGCTGGACGAACGAGGTGCTGGACCCGGGGCTCGGGCAGACGGCGGAGGTCTCGCTGGCGCTCGGCGCGAGCGGCCAGGCGATGGTGGCGTACTGGGACTCCATCAACCAGGACCTGCGCTTCGCGGAGCGGGTGGGCGGCGGGTTCGTGAAGGCCTTGGTCGCGTCCACCGGCAGCACCGGGCTGCACCCCAGCGTGGCGGTGGACCCTTCGGGCGCGCCCGCCATCGCGTACCTCGACGGCACTGCGAAGGAGCTGCGCTTGGCCCGGCGCAGCGGGGCCACCTGGAGCACCGAGCTGGTGGCGAGCGGCGTGAACCCGGCGTCGACGGGGCGCACCGCGGTCGCCTTCGCGCCGTCGGGCGCGGCGTTCGTCTACGGCAACGACGCGCAGAGCGGTTCGCTGTACCGAAAGACCCCCGGCGGTGTGTGGACGGTGTTCAAGAACGTGCCGATGACGAAGTTCAACATCCTGATGCGCGGGGAGGCTCCGCTGGTGGCCGGTCTCGCCGGGAACTACAGCAGCGGTTTGAAGGAGTGGCTGTACGACGGGCAGCTGGACCGCGAAGAGCTGATCCAGATCGCGGGAGCGAGCGGCACCGGCCACACCGTACTGGGCCCGGTGAACGGCTACGGGGGCACGCTGGTGCTCGGCACGTACCTCACGGGCAGCACATACACGCCCAAGCTGTTGCGCCGAGGTGACTTCGGCTGGTCAGTTCTTCCGCGAAAAGCGCAGTACCAGGGCGCATCCATCGGAGCGCTGCGCACGACGGTCGATGGCCGCCCGCGCCTGCTGGTGAGCTGGGTTCCGTACAACGGCCCCCACTACATCGACTCCGCACCAGCCTGCGTGCCGTCGTGCGCGGGGCGCACCTGCGGCGACGATGGCTGCGGCGGCACCTGCGGCACCTGCGCTTCGGGCCAGTGCGCCCCCAACGGCACCTGCACCAGCTGGACCGTGGAGGACGTCTGCTACCCACCCAACTCGGATCCGCCTGGAGCGTCCTGGGGCGGCGTGGACACGGGCTTCTCGCTCCAGGTGCGGTCGGGCGCGGAGATGACGGCGGGCGTGGGCCCGTCGGGCCTGGTGATGAGCAAGCGTGGTGGGCGCTGGTCGGGAGCGCAGCTGCCGTTCGACCTGCCGGCAGGCCGCGAACACACGGTGCTTCTGTCTGACGGCGGGGTGGCGGTGCTCAACGACGGAACGACCGGCGTGATTCACGCGGTCTACCTGCAGCCGGACGGAGGGGGCGTGCTGATGCCGGTGCTCGACGCCGGGTTCGAGAGCGTCTACTCGTCACCCCGGGTGAGCCTGTCGTCGACCGCGGGAGGGACGCTGACCGCGGTGGCGCCGCTGGCCCTGAGCAGTCCGTACCGGGCCTACGTCGCCACCAGCCGGTTCCAGGGCTCCGCGCCGCAGAGCCGACAGTCGCTCCAGCTCATCGCGCAGAACGTGCCCAACGTACAGTCGCTGAGCACGTTCACCGACCCGGCCGACGTCACCCACGCCCTCTGGAAGCAGGTGGTGTCGCTCGGCGCGGGCCAGGTGGCGTACCAGACCCGGTACGCGAACAACGCCTCCGGCAGCTGGGACTTTGCGGAGGCGCCCGACGCGGGCGTCATCGGCAACGTGCAGCTCTTCGCGGGGCCGGGCAACGCTCCGGCGGCGTGCGTGCCGGTGAACGGTGGGGTGGCGTACGCGCGGCGCTCCGGTTCGGCCTGGAGCCTGGAGCCGATCCCCAACGTGGCCATCGCCACGCGGGAAGAGGTCGTGTGCCGCACGTCGCCCAGCGGCACCGTGGTGGCCGTGCACGCCTCGTACGGAGGAGCGCTCGAGCTGCTGACCCGCACCGGCCCCGGCACCTGGACCACGGAGGTGCTCCCGGTCGCGGGCACCCTCGAGGGCGTGGCCGATGTGCGCTTCGACCCCTCGGGAGGTCTCCACGTCCTCTATTTCGAGGACACGGTGAACGGGAACACGAGCCCGTACCTCCGGCACTTCCAGCGCTGAGCGCTCGCCGGCGGCGCGGGCTCTGGTGTAGGGGGCGCGCATGCTCCCGTGGGACCCGGCCGGGCCACCGCCGCTGATGCTGGCGCCAATGCAGGGCGTGACCAACCGTGCGGTGCGCAAGGTCTTCGCCCAGTGGGTGCGGCCCGACGTGCTCTTCACCGAGTTCATGCGGGTGCGGCCGGGCCCCCAGGCCGGGCGTGAGCGCCTCTCCGACGGTGACCTCGACGACGCCAAGGCCACCGAGCACGGCATTCCCCTGGTCGTGCAGCTCATTGGGCGCGACCTGGCGCCGCTGGTGGAGGCCGCGCACGCGGTGCAGGGCGCGGGCGCAGTGCACGTGAACCTGAACATGGGCTGCCCGTACGGCCGAATGAACGTGGGCTGTGGCGGGGGCATGCTGGAGCGCCCGGAGCAGCTCCCGACGATCCTCGCAGGGCTGCGCGCCGTCATCGCCGGTTCTTTCTCGGTGAAGGTCCGGGCTGGCGCCTCGGATCCGGAGCAGATCTTCTCGCTGCTCCCCGTCTTCGAGGACGCGGGCGTCGACTTCCTGGTGCTCCACGCGCGCACCGTGGCGCAGCGCTACGACGGCGCCGCCGACCACCGCCTCACGGCGCGTGTGGTGCAGCACACCCGCCTGCCGGTCATCGCCAACGGCGACCTGGACACGGCGGAGGTCGGTCTCCGCGTGCTCGACGAGACCGGCGCCGCCGGGCTGATGCTCGGCCGCGGAGCCATGAAGGACCCGCTGCTCTTCGAGCGGCTGCGGGGGCGCGCTCCCGCGGTGCCCTCGCGAGAGGAGCGCCTCCGCGCGCACCAGAGGTACTTGCAGCAGCTCGCCCAGGGCTACGGCGCGCTCTTCCACGGCGACGCGCAGGTGCTCGCGAAGCTCAAGAGCTCGCTGGCCGTGATGGAGGTGCCCGACGACTCCTGGCCCCTCAAGGCGGTCGCGAAGGCGAGGTCGGTGCGGGACTTCTGCACGGCGGTGGACGCGCTGACCTCCGGGGCGTGAGGTCCTGCGCCACGGGTACCAACCAGGCGCGCTGAGCGAAGACGGCGCCACACGGACACCGGTGCGCCGGCTCTTCGCGCGGAAGTTCGGAGAGGAGCGGCTGCGGACCGCCGACGCCTTCACCAGCGTGGTGGAAGGCCTCGGCCGCGCGGCGCCGATGAAATTCGCCGCGGGCTGACGGTGCCCTCGCTGGCGAGGTCGGCGCTGAGACTGCGCATCGACGGGGCACAGCTCCGAGCACCGGCTCGCGTCAGCCGGCAGCGGGTGGTTCTCGCTCCAAGCGACGCTGAACCACCGCGCCCAGCTCGCGCGCGAGGACCGATCGTTCGACGCGCTCCGAGACTGATTCAAGGGCAGCGAGAACTTCACCGGCATCTCGAAAGCGGTCCTCGGGCGAGGAGGCGAGCATCCTGGTGACGACCTGTCTCAACGCGAGGGGAACTCCGTCATCGAGTCTCGAGAAGGAGGCCTGTGTCTTTCGAGTCTCGAGGACCGCCCGCAGGTACTCCAACGTCGTCGTCCCGCTGACCAAGGACTGCCTCGACAAGGCCGCATGCAACACCGCGCCGAGCTGAAACACGTCGATCTGCGGGGTGAGGTCATCTTGCACCTCACCCGCGACCTGTTCCGGCGCGAGGAACATCACGCGCTCGTCGAGCCGCTTCGATGGCGCCCCAGCCTCTTCAGGTTTGAGTCCTCCGAGTCCAAAGCCGCCGACCTTGACCTGCCCCGCTGGAGAGACGCGAATGACCCGAGGGCTGAGCTGACCGTGGACCCACCGCAATTCAGTTCCGTCTCCTGCCCGGGACTGGAGCGCTGCCACGAGGCCACGGCAGACTTCCTCCACGATGAAGCACGACAGCGTCGGTGGGAGCTGCTCCAGCGCAAGCAACTCGCGCAGGTCGACTCCGGGCACGAACTCCAGACGCGCGTAGGGGCGGTCGGCGAGAAGGTGACTCTCCAGGAGCCTCACGATGTTGGGGTGGACCAGCGTCGTCGCGAGCGCAGGATCGGCCCAGGGTGGCCACCGTGTGCTCCCCTCAGGAAGCCGGACGAGAAGGCAGTCCGCCTGGCCGGGCGCCACCGGGTGGGCCTGGTGGAACTCGACCTGCCCTCCCGAGTCCAGGCGCCTGACGAGAACGTGGCCCGCGAACACCTCCGCCATGTGCCGGACGGTGCCCGATCCGGTCCCGAGGCACCAGGGCGCCGCGGCGTTCTCGACGCGCAGCGAGGCCACGGCGGGGCGAGGCCCTGAACCGCTACTTGATGTTCCCTGCGATGGCGACGATGGGCGCGTACATCGCGTACACGCAGAGTCCGCCGGAGCCGAGCGAGAGCGCGAAGGCGCCGACGATCATCGCCCGGCGCTGCCCCAGCCCGAGCTTCCCCGCGAGCGCGAACGTCAGCACCGCGAGCGGAATGGCGCCGACCAGGAGCGGAAACCACGGCGTCAGCCCGAGCACGGTGATGGCCGGAAGCTGACCGCCGAAGTCGGCGAACATCGCCTTGAACGACGGCGCGGTGAAGAACGGGAACTGGAGGCAGAACAGCCCACCCAGCGCCGCCACCAGCGCGCCCATCCAGTCGAGGGCCGTCAGCTGGGAGTCTCGAACGCTCGGGGCTGGCTCCATCGGAGCGACCCTAGGCGACCACGGCAGCGACGCGCTCGTTTGCTAGCCGACGTTCGCGAGCACGTAGCTGAACTTGGACTGGTCGCCGAGCGCGTCCCAGAAGTTGTTGAAGCGCCCCTGCTCCATGGTCTGGCAGCCGGCCGAGTACGTGTCGCCGACGACGCCGCGGTGGAAGAGCACGTTCTGGCCGCCCCAGTCGCCGGTGTAGACCTTGTCGCCGGAGTCGATGCGGTGGTTGTGGTTGGTGTCGCGGCGCATGGCCAGCGGGCCGTGGCTCATGTCGGGCGCGAGGATGTTGCCCCCGAAGTTCGAGTTGTAGGACTTCTGGAAGTGGTACGTGTTGTTGCCCACCAGGCGGCCGACGGGCTTGGTGGCCTGGCTGGGATCGTCGGCCCAGCGGCGGTTCGGCTCGGTGTTGCCGGCGAACTCCTGGACGTGCGGCTTGCCGGCGGAGTCCTTCCAGAGCACCACCATTCGGTCGTCGTAGGTGCCACGGTACGGGTGGCCGGAGGTGAAGGGGGTGTTGACCCGGAGGCCGAGGATCACCCGCTTGCCCGCGGCCAGGTCCTTCTTGGCCTGCGCATCGCCGTGCTCGGCGACGTAGTTCGAATAGAGCGAGAAGCGCTCGGAGGTCGACATCTTCGAGGTGTTCGGAATGCCCGCCTTGGGCGGCTGGCCGCCGAGCGCAGGCGGCGTGGCCGAGCTGGTCCCGGCCCCCGACGGCGTGGGCCGGTCGAACCCGTCGACCTGGAGGCGCTGCCCAACCTTGATGAGGTTGGCGTTCTCGATGTTGTTCGCTTCGGCCAGCTTCTTGACCGAGGTGTTGTACTTGGTGGCGATGCCACTCAACGTGTCGCCGGCCCGAACGGTGTAGGTGGTCATGGAGATTTCCCGAGAGGTGACGCCCACTTTAGTATCCGGGAGCATCGCGGCGAGTTGCCCGCACTGAATGTCAGCCCTCGTTCAGGCACACATCCACTTCACCAATGAGAACGGCAGTTTACGCTCGTTTGTGGGTCAGGAGTCGGAGCCGGGAGCTCCGGCACCGACGAACCACAAGGTCACCATTCGTCGCGGCCAGGGCGAGCGGTTGGGGCCGCTGCCATGCGCCAGGTTGGGGTGGAACAGCACCGCGTCACCCGGCTCCATCGCGATCAGCGCGCGGTGGGTCTGGTCGAAGGGGTGACGGTTCCCGCCCGCGGTGTCGTAGCCGATGTCGAGCAGCGGCCCGGTGTGCGTGCGACCCAGCATCTCGAGGGCACCGTTGCGGGCGTCGGCGCGGTCCAGGGCGATGATCAGGTTGAGCCCTCCGTGGCGCTCGATCCGCCCCCGGGTCTTGCCGATGAGAAACTGCGCATCCTGGTGGAAGGGAAAGCCGGTGCCCACGCGCGGGAGCTTGAGGTTGAGCTGGTCGAGCTGGCAGGCCGGCTGGTGGACCCCGAAGCTCCGGATCATCGCCAGCACGCGCTCGTCAGCTCGGAGCCTGGCGAATTCCGGGTGCCCCTTGGAAGGCGCGGTGATCTTCCGCAGCGCCCCCGGAGCGACGGCGGGCGCCCCCCGGCGGCCAGTCGAGGACTGCACCTCGTACCCCACGCCGCGCACGGTGGTGTCGCGGGTCAAGGTGCGCGCCGACTCCTGGAGCTTCTCGGCGGCCGCCCGCAGCGCGTCCACGGTGGCGCCATCGAGCAGCCCGCGGAGCAGGAGCCACCCTTCCCGCTCGAGGGTCTCCCGCGTCGGTCCGTCGGCCCGCGCGGGGACGTCGCGTGGCAGGGTCGGCGCGTTCAGGCCGCGCTCGCAGGTTCGAACAGCTTCGTCAGCCGGGGCCGAGCCGCTCGAACCGAGCCCGCCTCGACCACCGTGGCGAACAGCGCGAGCGGCTTGCTGGTCTCGAGCATGGCTCAGCAATCAGACCACTGAAGTCATCTCGTACCGATTTTCGAGCGACCGACTCGCCGGAAGGGCCCGAGAGGCCGCGTGCGAGCGCGGTTGCCCCGGCGGGAGCGTCTGGATATCAGTCGCGCGCGATGAACCTGCGTGAAGGCGACACCGTCGTCAGGACCGGCACCTACCTCTACGACGGCACGGTGCTCGGCGACCTCCGCATCGTCAGGACCAACGTCCGCTCCGGCTCGGGAGACAACCTGGACGAGCCCTGGTTTCTCGACGATCTTCCGGAGCCCTGGGGGCCCACCATCCATCCCGGGCCGTGGTTCGACGTGGTGTACACCCCGGCCGGCGAGCGGGGACGGTTCAGAACCTGCGTGCCTGGCTACCGCAGCCTCGAAGCGGCGGTCGCGAGCGTCGAGAAGAGATTCACCGGCGTCGTCTGGGGCGACTGACCACGCGGCCCCCGGTCGCGCGCGATTGTGGGTCACCCGATTGCGCGCTAGTGGAACGGTGGTGAAGGTCGACCCCGCGAAGGTGCACGAGTTCCCGAGCGAGCAGCGCTTCGACGCGTGGCTGCGCAAGCACTGGGACCGGGAGACCGAGGTGTGGATCAAGATCCACAAGGTCAGCTCCGGGCTCGCGTCCATCACACCGGCCCAGGCCATCGACGTGGCGCTCACCTGGGGGTGGATCGACGCCATCCGCAAGGGGTTCGACGAGAAGAGCTTCCTCCAGCGCTACTGCCCGCGAGGCAAGAAGAGCGTCTGGAGCCAGGTCAACGTCGCCAACGTCGAGCGTCTGATCGCCGCCAAGCGGATGCAGCCGTCGGGCCTCGCCCAGGTCGCCGCCGCCAAGGCCGATGGCCGGTGGGATTCCGCCTACCGCATGTCGAAGGCCGAAGCGCCGCCCGACCTCCTGGCCGCCATCCGCGCGCGGCCCAAGGCGCGAGCGATGTACGAGCAGCTCTCGAAGCAGAACCGCTTCGCGCTGACCTTTCGCGTCCTCGCGCTGCGCACCGAGGCCGGGCGGAAGAAGCGCATCGCTGCCTTCGTGGAGATGCTCGAGCGGGGCGAGACGCCCTACCCGAACAAGCCCCGTTCGAAGCGGTAAGCCCGGACGAATCGCCGCAGCCGCCAGGGTCCGGATTGGCGCCGAGCGCGTCGAGGATGCCCGCGCCCTCAGACCGGGCGCGCGGTGGGACCGACGTGCCAGGAGAGCCCCAGCAGCAAGGACATCAAGAGGCCCAGGAGCGCCACCGCGGGCACCACCGTGCTCAGCATGGCGCAGGCGAGCGCGAGGCCACCGGCCACCAGGTGCGGGCGGCTCGAGCCGAGCGCGAGCGCCGAGCGATAGCCCGCATGGCCGAGCAGGAACACCGCGACGCCGGCGGCGGTGGTGAGGCCGAGCTCGATGCCGAACGGCTGCATCGGCTGGCGGATGGCGGCGTTGAGGCCCACGGCGCACAGCACGAGTCCCGCGATGTGGAGCAGGTGCGACGCCGAGTAGGCGCGCGCTCCGAGCAGCGAGCGCTCGGCCTCGGGCGTGTGGGCGAAGGCGTGCACGCCGCGCTCCTCGTCGCCGGTGCCGAAGTACACCCACCACATCGCGACGATGAGCGTGAGACCGACGACGAAGGCGACGAGCCCCTGGAGGTTTCGCAGGCGGTCGGCCGAGCCCTGCCCGATGCGGATGACGGTCTCGCCCAGCGCGATGATGACCAGCAGGTGGTGCCGCTCGGCGAAGTGGCGCGCGCGCAGCGTGAAGGGCGTGCCTTGGCGGAGCGCGGTCGCCGCGAGGACCAGCACCACCGCCAGGGCCCAGGCGACCCAGCCCGACTCGGGCCCCACCGCAGCGGCGATGGCGAGCAACGCGGAGACCGCCAGGTTCACCGGCAGGATGCCGAGGATGGCCTGGCGCGAGGTGCCCTTCGGTGATGCGCCTTGAGCTTCATCACGGCGAATCTAGGCCTGGAAACGGCTCGGGGCCTCGGTCCTTCACCAGCGCGATCGCAGGCCGAATGGGGCACGCAGCGGCTCGAAGACGACTTGCTGGCTGCTCGACGGTTCCTGAGCTACCTGCGCCCCCATGGTCAGCTCGTTGATCCTGGCGGCGGTGCTCTCGGCCACCTCGGGCCCGGCGGCGACCCCCGAGTTGCAGGCGTGGCTCTCCGAGGTCCGCTCCCGAGCGCGGCTCCCGGGCCTGGCGGTGGTGGTCATCACCGCGGCAGGGGAAGTGTCCTCGGTGACGCTGGGCACCGACGCCGAGGGCGCCGAGGTCGGCCCTCGCTCGGTGTTCGCCATCGGTTCCCTGTCCAAGAGCTTCACCGCGCTCGGCGTGATGATTCTGGTGGAGCGCGGGAAGCTGTCGCTCGACCAGCCGGCGGCCGCGCTTCTGCCGGAGCTCGACCCGCGAATCTCCATTCGCCACCTGCTGCATCACACGAGCGGAATTCCCGGAGCAGCCGGGTTCTGGTTCGACGGCGGCTCGCTGGAAGGCAGGGTCCGGGCGCTGCACGGGGAACCGCTCCTCTGGGCCCCTGGCACGGCCTTCCAGTATTCGAATGCGAACTACGACGCGCTCGGGTTGATCATCGAACGGGTCACCGGCAAGCCGTACGCGCGATTCATGCGCGACGAGGTCCTCGGTCCGATGGGGCTCGATCAGGTCTGGGTGCGCGCGGAGCTGGCCGAGGTGCCCCGCGGGTACCAGGACTGGTTCGGGGTGTACCAGGCGCGGCGCGACTCCGACGACTGGACCGAGGCCAACACACCTTCCGGTGGGATGTTCGCCACCGCCGAGGGGATGGGCGCGGTGCTGCGACTCCACCTCACCGAAGGCCGAAGCCTCGAGCCGACGGTCTTGAGCGAAGCCGGGTTCGGGACTCTGCATCGTGCCGGCACCGACGAAGACAGCAGCTACGCCATGGGGTGGACGGTGCGACAGCTCGACGGCCAGCCGATGATCGTGCACAGCGGGCAGACGGGTGAGTTCACCTCGACGATGGCGCTCTTTCCCCGGTCCGGTTTCGCGGTGGCGGCGCTCGCCAACGTGAACGCCCTGGCGAGTCCAGCCACACGGCTCGCGGTGCGCGACATCGTTCCCGGCGTGGCGCAGCTGGTGCTCGGGAAGTCACCGAAGACCAGCACCTGGTTCGGGTATCGCAATCAGCCGGCGATGAAGTGGCTGTTCCTCGGCATCGGCCTCGTCTCGCTCGCCAGGTTCGCCTGGGCCTGGCGACGTGGTCAGTCTCGCCCGCGATGGCACGCCGCGTTCGACGGCGCGCTCGCGGTGGCGTTGCTGGTCGGGGTCCCCTGGTTGGCGCACATTCCACTCGTCGCGATGCTCCGCTTCAACCCCGACCTGGCGGTCTTGCTGATGGTCGGAGCTGTCGCCTCGGTGGTGCGTGGCGGGAGTACGGTGCTCACGAAGCGGGCCACCCCGGCCAGCTGAGGGGCCGACGCCGGGCCGGAAAATGGGCACCGTTTCCGGGCGTGGTAGGAATCGCCGCATGATCCGACAGCTGGGCGTCTCGGCGGTGCTGTGTGTCCTGGTGGCGTGTGGCTCGGGCGGCTCGGGGGCATCGGGCGGCGGCTCGGGCTCCAAGGGCGGCGGCTCCGGCAGTTCGGGCGGCGGCTCGTCGTCGGCCCAGCCCATCAGCTGCAACCCGGCGACCGCGTGCGAGACCAAGGCCGGCTCGCCGTCTCCGCCCGACAGGGTGACCTACGGCGTGCACCAGTGCTCGACGTACAACGCGACCTCGCAGCTGCAGTCGTCGATCGACGCCGAGAAGGCGGCCTGCAAGGTGCCGACGGGCGCCAGCTCCGGCGACTCGGCGACCCTGGTGACGTCGTGCCCGACCGCGAACCTGCTCGGCGGCTGCAAGATCCTGAACGACGAGAACCAGTGCAAGATCGTCTACTACTACTCGGGCACCACCAACCCGCCCAAGAGCACCGCCGACGTGCAGAGCAGCTGCACCAGCCAGGGCGGCACGTTCCTGCCTCCGTAGTGCAGGCCCGCTAGGTCGTCTTCGCCGCCGGTGGAGCCAGGACGGCGGACAGCGCGAGCGCCACCGCGACCACCGCGACACAGCCGATGACGTTGTACCAGAGGAACCCGATGTCGCTGCCGAGCCAGGTCGCGACCACCACGGCCTGCGCGACCAGCGCCGCGGCGAACACCGGCGTGCCGCGCACCCTGGGCAGGAAGAAGCCGACCAGGAAGACGCCCAGCATGGGCCCGTAGAAGATGGAGCCCAGGATGTTGGTCGCCTGGATGAGGTTGTCGAGCTGCGAGGCGAAGACGGCGAAGCCCACCGCCAGCGCGCCCCACCCCACGGTGAACCAGCGCGCGACGCGCACCCCGCGCTGCTCGTCGAGCTTGGGGTCGACGCTGCGCCGGTAGAAGTCGACCACGGTGGTGGTGCCCAGCGCGTTGAGCGCGCTCGCGGTGGCGGACATCGCCGCGCAGAGGATGACCGCGAGCAACAGCCCCACCAGGCCGCGCGGGAAGCGCGTCATCACGAAGGTGAGGAAGACGTAGTCGGCGTCCTTGGGGTTGGCGCGAGGGTCCGCCTTCACCACCAGCGCCTTGGTGTCGGTACGCACCTGCTTGGCCTCGAGCTCCAGCGCCCGCAGCGCCGCGGTCGCCTGGGCCTCGGCCGCCGCGTCGCCCGAGTGCCTGGACGTCACCCAGCCGTCGATGGCGGCGCGCTTCCGGGCGAAGACCGCGGCGTGCCGTTCTTCCAGCGCGGCCACCGCGGCCGGCTCGGCGGCGCGCGCCGTGGCCAGGGCGGGCGCGTTGAAGAAGAGCGGCGGGGCGTTGAAGAGGAAGAAGACGAACACCACCACGCCCACGCCGAGGATCATCACCTGCATCGGCACCTTGAGCAGGCCGTTGAAGAGGAGCCCGAGCCGGCTCTGCTGGAGCGACTCGCCCGAGAGGTAGCGCTGCACCTGCGACTGGTCGGTGCCGAAGTACGCCAGGGCGACGAAGGTGCCGCCGGTGATGCCCGACCAGAAGGTGTAGCGGGTCTCGAGCGAGGCCGAGAAGTCGATGGCCTTGAGCTTGCCGAAGGCGCCGGCGAGCCCGACCGCGTCGCCCGCGGTGATGCCGTCGGGGAGCGTGCTGAACAGGTAGACGAAGGCGAGCCCCATGCCGCCGAGCATCACCAGCATCTGCAGCTGCTGCGTCTGGTTGACCGCCCGGGTGCCACCGGAGACCGTGTAGGCGATGACCACCGCGCCGATGAGCACGTTGGTCCACGCGAGCGACCACCCGAGCACGGTGGAGAGGATGATGGCCGGCGCGTAGATGCTGAGGCCCGCGCCCAGCCCGCGCTGCAGCAGGAAGATGACCGCGGTGAGCTGCCGCGTCTTCAGGTCGAAGCGCTGCTCGAGGTACTCGTACGCGGTGAGCACCCGCGTGCGGTAGTAGATGGGCACGATGGTGGCGCTCAGCACCACCATCGCGATGGGCACGCCGAAGTAGAACTGCACGAAGCCCAGGCCGTCGTCGAACCCCTGCCCCGGCGTCGAGAGGAAGGTGATGGCGCTGGCCTGGGTGGCCATGATGCTGAGGCCGATGGTGTACCAGCGGGCGTCGGACCCGCCGCGCAGGTAGGTGCTGAGCGGCGCGGCGCCCCGCGTCTTCCACACGCCGTAGCCGACGATGACGGTGAGCGTGCCGAGCAGCACCGCCCAGTCGAGCGGGCTCACGCGAAGTGCCTCGCGAGGACGGTGAAGAGCACCACCTCCACCGCGAGCGCGCCCAGCACCAGCGCGTAGGCGCCGCGCCAGGTGCGGAAGAACGGCGGGCGGTCCTCTTCAGCTTCCACGGTCGAGCAGGTTGGCGAAGAGCCGGTACGCGCCGGGCACGCCGGCGGGGAGCTGCCGGAAGAAGGCGAGGCCCGTGTAGACGAAGCGGCCCTTCCCCGACTTCGCGACCAGGAGGCTGCCCTGGAGCGGCTTCTCGCCCGGGTCGTGCATCGACAGCGGCGTCTCGTACCGGGCGTCGAACTTCGACGCGAAGTAGAGCCCGCGTTCCTGCACCCAGCCGGTGAAGTCCGCCGGCCCGAGCGCGTTGGGGGAAGAGAGCACCGGGTGCCTCGGCGACGCGAAGACGACCTCCGCGTCCTCGTCGGTCACGCGGTCCTGCGACAGCTCGAGCGGATACGGCCCCAGCTTGGCGGGCACGCTGCTCAGCCAGTTCTTGGTGTTGTACTGGGCGACGAGGACGCCGCCGTCCTTCACGTACTGCATGAGGCGCGGGTAGGCGGCGATGAGCCTGGGGTTGACGTTGTACGCGCGGATGCCCACCACGATGGCGTCGTAGGCACCGAGGTTCTCGGCCTTGAGCGCCTCGTCGCCGAGCACGGTGACCGCATACCCGGCCTGACGCAGCGCCTGGGGCACGTCGTCACCCGCGCCCACGATGTAGCCGACCTTCTTCGTGCGGCCGCGCTTGAGCTCGAGCGGCACCAGCTTCACCCGGGCGGGCGCGAGCACCACCTGCATCGGAATGTGCGCGTGCTCGACGCGGGTGAGCGTGCGCGCGTCGAGGGAGAGTTCCCCCACGGCCTTGGCGGTGGTGCGCTTGACCGAGAGCGCCACCTGCACCTCGTCGCCCTTCTTCGCCAGCGTCCACGCCACGGCGGGCGGGCTCACGGTGAAGCCATCGGGCACCGTCACCGGCAGCGAGCCGCTCTGCGCATCGGCGTTGGCCACCACCGTCACCACCAGCGGGCGCGGCGCCTGGTCGGTGAAGGCCAGGAGCGGCTCGGACAGCTTCACCACCACCGGCGGCAGCACCTCGAGTGGACGGGTGCGCTCGCCCACGGTGGGGTCGACCCACTTGAAGACGACGTCGCGGCTGAGCACCAGGCTCTGCGTCCCCGCCTTGAAGGTGAACTCGGCTTCCAGCGCGGCGGGGAGCTGGGGCGCGTTGAAGGGCTGCGTGTCGTCGAGCGTCCAGGTGCCCTTGGCGGGCGGCTGCTCGAGGAAGAAGGGGCTGGTGAGCCGCGCGGGCGCGTCGACCAGCAGCTTCGCCTTGGCGCCGGAGTCCTGGGCCTCCCCCACCCGCACCTGCGAGAAGGTGAGCGCGGTGCCGGCGCGCACCAGCGCCTGGGTCACCACCTCGACCTTGGCGCCGGGCACGGTGGTGGGCGCCGCAGCCGCTGCCTCCACGAACACCCCGGCGCAGGCGGCGATGACCTCGACGAGCTCCTGCTCCTTGCGCTGCACCCAGAGGGACCGCGGCAGCTTGCGCAGCTCCTCGAGCGCGGACAGCAGGGCGGGCACCGAGCTGTGCGGAGCGTCGACCTTGAAGTCCTGGGCCGCCTTGGCGAGGAGCGCGGCGACCTTCTCCGCGCCGGGCACGCGCTTCCAGGTGAGCTCGACGCCGTCGAAGAGCGTCTTCTGAGCCACGTCGCCCGCGAGGGGCACGAAGAACTCGGGGTTGGGACCGTGCAGCGGCGCGGCGCCGAAGCCCTGGCTCTTGTGCATGCTGCGGCTCTCGGCGGCGAGCTCGCCGTAGGTGAGGCCGTGCAGCGGGCTGTAGGGGCTCGAGTCCCAGGTGAGCGTCTCGGGCGGAAGGCCGGTGGGCTTGCCGTCGGGCGCCCAGGCGTTGCGCACGATGCGCTTCGCCTGCCAGACGGACACCGACTTCAGCTGCTCGGGGTGGAACGCCGGGTCGGCGGCGGCCTTGAAGGCCTCCAGCGCCAGGCGCGCCGACGCGGTGTGGTGGCCGTGGGTGTCGCCGCCCTCGAGCGCGAAGCGGGTGATGATGACGTCGGGCTGCAGCGCGCGAATCGCGTACACCGCGTCGGCGAGCACCCGGTCGTGGTCCCAGATGGCGAGCGTCTCGTCGACGCTCTTGGAGAACCCGAAGTCGCGCGCGCGGGTGAACACCTGCTCGGCGCCGTCGACGCGGCGGGCGGCCAGCAGCTCCTGGGTGCGGATGACGCCGAGCAGCGGACCGAGCTCCGGGCCGATGAGGTTCTGGCCGCCCTCGCCGCGGGTGAAGGCGAGGTAGGTGGTGCGCACCAGCGTCTCGTTGGCCAGGGTGGCCAAGAGGCGGGTGTTCTCGTCGTCGGGGTGGGCGGCCACGAAGAGCGCGCTGCCCAGCACCGAGAGCTTGCGCACCTGCTGCAGCAGCTGGGCGCCGTCGCGGCGGGGCGGCGCGGAACCGGCGAAGACCATCGTGGACGTGAGCAAGCTCATCAGGGCGAGGGTGCGACGGCTCATGGAGTCTCCAGCAGCGTGCGGTACAGCGCTTCCCAGCGGGCGACCACCGGCGCGCGCTGCCAGTGGGCGGTACACCAGCTGCGGGCCTCGCGCGACATGGTCCGGTGGAGCGCGCGGTCCTGCAGGAGCCGCACGGTGGACGCGGCCATGGCGTCGACGTCGCCCACGGGGTGGAGGAAGCCGGTGACGCCGTCGCGCACCACCTCGCTCACCCCGCCGACCGCGCTCGCCACCACCGGCACGCCGCAGCTCATCGCTTCCAGGGCGGCGAGGCCGAAGCTCTCGACCTCGCTCGGGAGGAGGAAGACGTCGCTCGCCTTGAGATGAGGGGCCACGTCGGAGGTCTCCCCCGCGAAGTGCACCTGCGCCCGGAGCCCGAGCGCGCGTACCAGCGCCTCGACCCTGGGCCGCTCCGGCCCGTCGCCCAGGAGCTCGAGCTCGCAGGGGACCACGCGCCGTACGCGGTCGAACACCTGCACCACGTCTTCCACGCGCTTGAGCGCACGGAAGTTGGAGTTGTGGGTGAGCCGCGGCAGCCCGGCCGGCCGCGCCTCGGGCGGACAGAAGCGCCCGGAGTCGACGAAGTTGGGCACCACCTGCACGGCGCGCGCGAGAGCGAAGCCCGCCACCGCCTGCTGGGCGAGCCAGGCCGACGGGGCCGTCACCAGCGCGCTGCGCTCGAGCGCCTGCTTCACCAGCGGGCGGAAGGCGCGCTCCTGGCCGATGGTGAGCACGTCGGTGCCGTGCACGGTGGTCACCAGCCTGGGCGCGCCCGGGCCCGCGAGCTCGCACGCCAGCACCGCGCTGGTCGCCAGGGGAATCGCGTAGTGCACGTGCAGCACGTCGAGCCGGGGGCCGAGCTCGGCGAGCGCGGAGGCGAGCGCGAGGGTGAACTCCCCGTGGGGAAAGAGAGGGTGCACCGGGCTGCCGACGGCGTGGAAGGTGAGCCCCGCCGGCCGCGTGGCCGGCAGGCGCGGCGGTTCGTGGGCGGCGACGAGGTGCACCTGGTGACCGTGCTCGGCCAGCGCGAGCGCGAGCTCGGTGGCGATGACGCCGCTGCCGCCGAAGCTGGCGTGGCAGACGATGCCCACTCTCACGGGTGGAGTTCCTCCACAACGCCGGAGAACGGCGAGAGCTTGGCGAAGGTCATCGCCTTGAATTCCGCCAGGCCATGGCGAGCAGCCATCGACGGCAGGCCGTAGACGCGTTCCTGTGGCTGACCGAGCGGAAAGAGCGCGGTCTGCAGCCGCCCCACGCGCTGCGCCAGCACCTGGTCGCGCTCGCCGCGCGCGAAGGCCCACCGCGCCTTGAGACGCGCAGCCGCGCGGGCGACGGTGCCCCGGGTGAGCTCCACCGCGTCGCCGAGGCGGGGGTCCTTGGGCAAGGAGGCGAGCACCGGCTCCACCGCGGCCAGGAGCTCGCGCTCCACGGCGTCGGGAGTGGGCTCGCCGCTCGTGCCGCCCAGGCTGGCCAGCGCCTGCGCGCGTGGCACCTCGAGCTCGGCGGCGGTGCGCCCGAGCGCGGCCAGGTCGTCGCGGGTGCGGGCATCGAGCACGCGGAAGCGCGCCCGCGGCAGCACCATGGGCATCGGCAGTCCCAGGTGCGCGTACAGCGGCCCCACCTGCGCGAAGTAGTTGAGCTCGCCGGGGCCTCCCACGATGGCGGCGGTGGGCAGGAGCGTGTCCTGCACCAGCGGCCGCAGCAGGGCCGAGCTGGAGAAACACACCTCACCGGCCGGGAGCGCCTGCGGCGCGATGCGCTCGCGCGGGCCGTCGCGCCCCGCCGCGTGCACGAAGGGCAGCGCCACGTCGGGCCGCACCCGCACCTGCACCTCGAAGCCCGCGGCCTCCAGGGCGGCCTCGCGCTCCAGCAGGGCGCGGCTGAGCGCCTGGTGCTCGGCGAAGCAGCGCCGGTGGAGCGGGAGGACTTCCTGCATGAGCGCGGGGTCGCGCGGGTCCAGGAAGACCAGCCCTTCGGCGGCGAACACCTCGGCCATCACGCCGGCGAAGGCGTCCACCCAGCCGGCCCCCGGGCGGTAGTGGGTGCGCAGGAGCGCCAGCACCTCGTCGCGGTGGGGAAGTCCGTCGAGGGCCTGGGCGAGCCCATCGAGCGCCTGGCTCACCTCGGGACCGAGCGCGAGGCAGGAGACGCTGCGCCGCCCATCACCCGGCGGTGCGGGGAGCGACAGCCGCACCGGCTCGCCCTTGCGCGGCTGCACCACGCAGTGGTCGATCTCCGGGAAGTCGTGGTCCTCGCTCTGCAGCCAGAACACCGGCACGCAGGGCACGCCGGTCTCGTCCGAGAGAGCGCGCGCCACGGCGATGGCCGAGGCTGCCTTGGCGAACGCGTAGAGCGGCCCGGTGAAGAGCCCCACCTGCTGACCGGTCACCACCACCGCAGCGCGTCCAGCGCCGAGTCGCTCGAGGTGGGCCTCGCGCGCCGGGCTCGCCGGCAGCCGGGCGGAGAGCGCCTTCAGGGCGCCCAGCGTGCGAGGCGAGACCGCGCGCCCCGCAGCCAGACGGACGTGCTCCGCCCGACGACTCCCGTCACGGAAGTCGTCGGGCAGGAAAGCCCGCGCGCGCGCCTCACCGCCGAGGAACGACGGCGAGAACGGCGTGGGCATTGCTCACTTGCCCTTCCACTCCTTGAGCGCCTTCTTGATGTCCTCGGCGTAGAAGAAGTCGGCCGGGGGCACGGCGGCGCCGAGCGTCTGCGCCTTCTCGGCGAGCGGGTAGGCGTCCTTCACCTTGCCGCTGCCGGCGAGGAGCTGCGCCTTCACCCACACGTTGAGCCAGGTCTCCTTGGTGGCGATGGACTTGTCGATGGCGGCGAGGCCCTTCGCCCAGTCCTTGATCTCCAGGTAGTAGCGGGCGGCGTTGTTCATCGGCTGCCAGGCGGTGCCGTCGGCCTGCACGATGTTCTTCTCGGACTGCTCGGCGGTCTTGAGCTTCACCGGCAGCGTGACGCGGAGCTTCTCCCACTCGAGGTCGATGTTGGCGGCGTCGTGGGTGAAGTTGGTGACCGCGTACGCGAGGCGCTCGCGCATCGGAATGGCCTGCGGGGTGACGGTCACGCGGAGCAGGTCGGTCGACTGGTCGTAGTTGAAGCCGCCCCACTGCTCGGCGTTCTTGTTGAGCACCAGGGTCCAGGTCTTCTGCCCGGGAATGGTGAAGAAGGCGTACGTACCAGCGGGCACGTCCTTCCCGTCGATGACCACCGGCTGGCTGAAGGTGATGTTGGTGGCCTTGTTGGCGCCCGCGCGCCACACCTGGTCGTACGGAACCAGGCCGCCCCAGATCTTGCGGCCCTTCACGGCCGGCGAGCTGTAGTCGATGGTGATGTCGGTGAGGCCGGCGGTCTGCATCACCTTGGCACCCGGGCTGGGCGCCGGGAGCTTCAGGTCGGCGAAGGCGGGGAACGACAGCGCACAGCACACGGCGAGCAGCAGCTTCTTCAAGACGACCCTCCCGGTTGAGTGATTGAAGCGGGCGGTGGTGTAGCTCAGCGCGCGAAAGTTTCAGCCCTTTCCGCTCATTCGCCTGGGCAGCGGGCCACGAGGCGAACTTCCCAGCCGCGCACCACGACGCCGGCCGGCCCGCGCTGGGTCTCGAACGCGGCGGCGAGTTCATCGCGGAGCGAGGTGCGCAGCTCGGCGGGAACGGAACCGAGCAGGTTGCCGAACGCGCTCGCTTCCGCGAGCTCCACGAAGGCCGCGCCGCTCTCGTGGCGGCTTTCGGTGGGCGCCACCTGGAGTTCGACGAGCTCGAGCCCGCTCTCGAGCGCCAGGGCGACCAGCTCGGTCGAGGTGGAGCCCCGCCGGGGGCCCGGCGGCGCGAGGTGCTCCACGAACGGCGCCCGCCGCAGCACGCTCCTGAGCACGCTGGAGACGGTGCTCACCCCCGAGAGCTCGTCGGGCAGCGTGGTCACCGCCAGCGTCCCGCCTGGCCGCAGCACCCGGCGCGCCTCGGCGAGCGCGCGCGCCTTGTCCGTCACCCAGTGGAGCACCGACGCCAGACAGACCGTGTCGAAGCTCGCGTCCTGGAAGGCGCTCAGGTCTTCCGCGCGGCCGACCTCGAAGCGTGCCGTGCCCCCGTGCGAGCGCGCGACCGCGATGCGGTGCTCGAGCGGGTCGATGCCCACCACCCGGGCCTTGGGGCCCAGACGGGCGGCGAGCCAGCAGGTGAGTCGGCCCGTGCCGCAGCCCACGTCGAGCACCCGGGCTTCGGGGCCGAGGTGGAGCCGCTCCACCAGGCGCTGGCCCCCTTCCAGCTGGAGCGCGCTCGAGCGGTCGTACGCCTCCGCGAGCGCGCGGCTGTCGAGGGACAGCGAGGGCGTCACTGGCGGGCCGCGGGCGCTGCCGCCTCGCGCTGCATCCTGGTCACCGAGCGCGCGACGAAGAGCGCCATCAGCCCGAAGCCCGCCGCCGCCGGCGCGACCTGGGCCACCTTGCCGAGCTCGAGGCCGGCGACCACCACCAGCAGCACGTACGCCACCGCGAGGTTGAAGAGGCTCCAGAGCACGTTGACCGACGGCGGCGAGACCCCTCGGAACGGGGGCGTGGCGAACGGCGTGTGAAACGCCCTGCCGGACACCCCGGCGATGAAGTGCGGCGTGGCATTGGCCAGGAAGACCCCGCCGAAGAAGCACGCCACCGCGAGCTGCCAACCCATTCGAGACTCCCTTGTCTTGGCAACGAATCGTTGCCATCAAAGGAACCCTAGCGAGCCACCATCTTCAAAGGCAACTCGCCGTTGCCATCATACCCGGCCGCCACCCAGCTCCTCCGCCAGCCCGACGAGGATGCCTTCGGGGCCGCGGACGTAGCAGAGGCGGTAGACCCCCTCGTACTCGACCACCTCGTCGACCACTGCGGCGCCGAGCGGGCGCAGCTTGGCCAGGGTCGCCTCCAGGTCGTCGACTGCGAACATCACCCGCAGGTAGCCGAGCGCGTTGACCGGCGCCGTCCGGTGGTCGGCGACCACCTTCGGCGCGAGGAACCGGGAGAGCTCGATTCTCCCGTGGCCGTCGGGCGTCCGGAGCATGGCGATCTCGACGCGCTGGCCACGCACGCCGGTGACTCGACCAGCCCACTCACCGTCGATGGTGGTGCGGCCTTCCAGGGAGAGCCCGAGCTCGGTGAAGAACTCGATGGCGGTGTCGAGCGACTCGACCACGATGCCGACGTTGTCCATGCGCTTGAGGGTCATCGGAATTCTCCAGGTCGGCTTCATGCTCCGCCGCCGTGGACTTTGGCATGGTGCGGTCCCATGGACCTCTCAGGCCAGCGACGCTCCGACAACGTGGATGACCGCCGTGGTGGCGGCGGTGGCCGGCGGGCCGGCGTGGGGTTGACGCTGGGTGGAGTGGTGGTCGCGCTGGTGGTGGGGAAGCTGCTCGGCCTGAGCCCGGTGGAGGTGCTGCAGGCGATGCAGGACGCGCAGCAGCAGCAGCGGACCGCGCCGGGCCCGCGCACCACCGGCGGGCCGGTGAGCGACCAGGCCTCGGACTTCGTGCGGGCGGTGCTCGGCTCGACCGAGGACGCCTGGGACTCGGTCTTCCAGGCGCAGGGCAAGACGTACCCCCGACCGACGCTGGTGCTCTTCCGCGACACCGTCGACTCGGCGTGCGGCTTCGAGACGGCGGCGACCGGGCCGTTCTACTGCCCGGGAGACCAGCAGGTGTACCTCGACGTCGGCTTCTTCGACCTCCTGAGCCAGCGCTTCGGTGCGCCGGGCGACTTCGCGCAGGCCTACGTCATCGCCCACGAGGTCGGCCACCACGTGCAGAAGGTGCTCGGCACCAGCGACCGGGTACACGCGCAGCGCACGGCGCTCGGCAAGGCGGAGCGCAACGCGCTCTCGGTGCGGCTCGAGCTGCAGGCGGACTGCTTCGCGGGCGTCTGGGCCAACCGGGGACAGAAGCTGCGCACCTTCATCCAGGAAGGTGACGTCGAGGAGGCCATCAAGGCGGCCACCGCCATCGGCGACGACACCCTGCAGCGCGGCGCCGGGCGCGCGGTGAGCCCGGAGTCCTTCACCCACGGCAGCTCGGCGCAGCGGGTGAAGTGGTTCAAGACCGGCATGCGCGAAGGCACCATCGCCGCCTGCGACACCTTCGCCGCCGAGCCCTGAGGCGGTCGCCGCCGCGAGCGCTTCCGGTTCAGCGCCCTCGCCCGGTCCGCGACGCGGTGCCGGGGCTCGACCGGAGCGTGCCCACCCGGGCGCCGGCGAGGACCGTGCGCACCGCCTGCTGCACCCAGCGCCCGTCGACGTGCTCGGGCGCGCGCGAATCGACGATGGCGCGGGTGAAGTCGAACAGCCGCTGCACGTCGGTGCCCTCGGGCAGCTCGCGCCGGCCGATGCCGCGGGTGACCATCGCCTTCCATTCGCCGCCGCGGCCGTCGATGGCCGTGCGCAGCAGCGGCGCGAGCTCGGGGTCGAGCCGCTCGGCGAGGAGCCTGCGCCAGGCACGGCCTTCGAGGGTCCGCGCGACGCGGGCGCGGTGGGTGAACGCCTCGACCAGGTCGCCTTCGAGGGAGCCGGTGTCAGGCAAGGCGTGCGCGCGCAGCGGCGCCTGGAGCCGTTCGAGGAGCGAGGCGATCAGCTGTGCCCGGGCGGGCCAGCGCCGGTAGACGGTGGTCTTGTTGACCTCGGCTGCCTCGGCGACGGCCTCCATGCGGAAGGCGGCGTAGCCGGAGCTGGCGAGCTCGACGAGTGCGGCGTCGAGCACGCGGCGCACCACCTCGTCGCTGCGGCCGCCGAGCACGCCGCGGGTCCGGCGGGTCTTCCGGGTCATGGGCGAGAGCCTAGGCCACGGCAACGCCTCGTTGCCTTCCTCGAGGAGCGCGCCGGCGTCAGGCGGGCTCGAGCCGGGCAGCGAGCTCGGCGACGTAGTCCCGGTACGCACGGGGTGGTCGCCCGAGGAGCGCGGTGGTGCGGGCGAGCTCCGCGGGCTTGGCCGCCACCCGCACGCGGCTGAAGAGCCCGTACGTCTTGCCGAAGTCGTCCCGTTCGCGGCTGGGCATGCGGTCGGCGACCAGGGCGCGCCACCGGTCGAGGTCGCCGTCGTAGGCCACGGCACGCCCGAGCGCCTGGGCCCAGACGTCGGCGCACTCGGGGCCGGTCAAGGCCGGGTCGGGGCCGACGAGCGGGTACGCACCGGAAGCGAGCTCGAGGTCGAGGAGCGCCCGCGCGGCCGCGTCGCCGATGTCCCGGCAGTCGACGCGATTGGCCCCCCGCAGCCCGAGCGGCTGGGGGTAGCGCCCGGCGCGCAGCTCGTTCAGGAAGAGCTCGTCGTTCTGGAAGAAGTTCGACGGCATCAGCACCACGGGGCTCGCGCCGGACCGCCGCACCAGGCCTTCGACCCGCAGCTTGGGCCCGTAGTGGGTGACGAACCCCACCGCGGCGGCGAAGAGCGCGTAGCCGAGCGAGGACCGGACGTCGGCGTGGTACGCGGACGCGAAGACCAGGCGGCGCACCCCGGCGGCGAGCGCGGCCTCGACGAAGGAGCGCCCGAGCGCCTCCTCGTCGGCGTGGTGGGGGGTGACGAAGAAGGCGGCGTCGACCCCGGAGAGCGCGCGCTGGAGCGAGGCCCGGTCGGCGAGGTCCCCCGGCACTTCCTGGACGTGGGGGAGCAGGCTCCCGGGCGACGGCGTGCGGACCAGCGAGCGGACGCGAGCGCCCTTCGCGGACAACGCCCGGAGCACCTCGCGGCCGATGCGACCGCGACCACCCATCACCAGGACCTCGCCTCGAGTTCTCACGCGGTCGGCCGTGTGCGTCCGCGGTTCATGGCGACGGACTGCAGTGTGTCGCAGCGCGCCGAAAACCGGAAGCTGGTTTCTCCGCGGGGAACGGGGCAGGTGCGGCGGTCATGAATTCCGAGACGACGCACCCGGTGGTCATCGCCGGCGCGGGGCCCACGGGCTTGATGCTGGCGGCGGAGCTGAAGCTCTCGGGCGTCGAAGTGGTCGTCGTCGAGCGGCGCGCCACCCAGGACGTCGACGGCTCCCGCGCCGGCGGGCTGCACGCACGCACCATCGAGGTGCTCGACCAGCGTGGCATCGCGGGCCGCTTCCTGGCCGAGGGCAAGGCGATGCAGGTGGCAGGCTTCGCCGGCACGCCGCTCGACGTGAGCGACTTCCCCACCCGTCACGGCTACGGACTGGCGCTCTGGCAGCGGCACATCGAGCGGCTCCTCGCGGAGTGGGCGGCGGAGCTGCAGGTCGGCATGCTCCGCGCCTGCGAGGTGACCGGCTTCGCGCAGGACGACGCCGGGGTGAGCGTCGCGCTGTCCGACGGGCGGTCGCTGCGGGCGCAGTACCTGGTGGGGTGCGACGGCGGCCGCAGCGTGGTGCGCAAGGCTGCGGGCATCGCGTTCGATGGCTTCGAGCCGACGGTGAGCCACGTCATCGCCGAGGTGGAGTTCGCGCAGGAGCCGCCGTGGGGGATGCAGAACGACGCGCGGGGACAGCGAGGCTTCGCGAAGCTGGACGACGGCCGGCACGTGCGGGTGATGGTGACCGAGGCGCAGGTCGGCGCGACGGCGCCTCCGACGCTCGAGGATCTGCGGGCGCTCCTGGTGTCGCTGTACGGCTCGGACTTCGGCGTGCACAGCCCGGTGTGGATTTCCCGCTTCACCGACGCCGCCCGGCAAGCGACGCGCTACCGCGAGGGCCGGGTCCTCCTCGCCGGGGACGCCGCGCACGTGCACTACCCGGTCGGCGGCCAGGGCCTGAACCTCGGCGTGCAGGACGCGGTGAACCTCGGCTGGAAGCTCGGGCAGGTGGTGAAGGGGACCTCGAGCGCCGCGCTGCTCGACACGTACCACTCGGAGCGCCACCCGGTGGCCGTGCGGGTGCTGCGCGACACGCTGGCGCAGGTGGCGCTCAACCGGACCGACGAGCGGAGCAAGGCAGTGCGGGAGCTCTTCGGCGAGCTCCTGCAGCTGGAGGAGCCGCGCAAGCGCTACGCGGGGAAGATGTCGGGACTCGAGCTGCGCTACCCGCTGGGCGACGGACACCCGCTGGTCGGCCGCCGCATGCCCGACCTCGACCTGGACGTCGGCGGTCGGGCCACCCGGCTCTTCACCCTGCTCCACCGGGCCCGGCCGCTGCTGCTCGACCTGAAGGGGCCCGGGCACTTCGACCTCTCGCCCTGGGGGAAGCGGGTGGACCGCGTTCTCGCGACGGCGCCAGGACGCTGGGAGCTGCCGGTGGTGGGCATGGTGGCGGCGCCGGCGGCGGTGCTGGTCCGCCCCGATGGATACGTCGCGTGGGCGGGTACGCTCGGCGACGAGCACCTGCCGGCGGCGCTCACCACGTGGTTCGGCGCTCCGGACGGACGCTAGCGCTCGTTGAAGCCGCGTCCGGCGAGGATGGCCTCGGCGCAGCGGTCGACGCGGCGTTCGCGTGTCTCGGCCTGCTTGGCACCCGAGACGTGGAGCACGTGGCTGCGCCGGCGCCCCGGGGTGAGCGCGTCGAAGGCCCGGCGAAGCGCGGGCTGGGCGGCCAGCCGCCGGGCGAGCTCCTCGGGAACGGCGTCGGGCGTGGAGCGCGGGGCGACCTTGCCTCCGGCGCGCTCGAGTTCGATGGCCTGGGCCACGAGGCGCTTGGCGGCCTTCTTCCGGGCGGCCACGTCCTGGCCGGAGCGGAACTTGATGAAGCGCACGTGCTGCGAGTTCGGGCCTGCGCTCTCCAGCACGCCGTCGGGGTCTTCCAGCGCGGCGCCCTTGAAGAACTGCAGCGCGCAGTACTCCTTGAACGACGCGATCATGAGCACGTTCTTCCCGCCGAGCGTGTAGCAAGGCGAGCCCCATTTCATCTCCTCCACGAGTTCGCTCTCGAGCACCAGGGCGCGCAGCGCCTCGAGGGGCCTGGCCCACAGGTGCACCTTGCACGCGGGGGTCCGGTACTTCTCGCAGCGGCCGCAGCCGTCGCGGAGGTAGGCATCGACGCTGGTGGTGTTCATCATGGCGAGGCTCGCGGAGTTCCGGCGCTACGGGGTGCAGTAGCGCGCCACGAAGCCCAGAGGGTTGCCGCTGGCGTCGTCGGTGTTTCCGACCACCGTGACCTGGGTGGCCGAGGTGGTGAGCCCGGTGACCGAGCGGAGCCGGTACCCCGCGGGGACGACCACACCGTGGCTCGAGAGCACCTGCTCGAGCCGCGAGGCGGACAGTCCGCCGAGCCACAGCACGGCCTCCGAGCCGGCGTCGGTCAGTTCACTCCCGGCGATGAGGCTGCCGTCGCGCGAGACCGCGGCGGCGACGCTGATGAGCTGGGAGCCGCTGAGGTGCCCGAGCGCGACCGGGCCGGCGTCGCGGGTCCACCGCAACGCCTCGGCGCCGACCGCCGAGGTCCCGAAACCGACCAGCACCTCGCCGTCGTCGGACAGCGCGTTGAAGCCCGCGTAGCTGATGCCGCCGTCGAGGTCGCCGAGGCGCTCCACGAGCGCGCCTCCATCGGCGATGCGCAGCAGCTCGTACTCGCCGCCGTTGCCGATGCGGTACGTGCCGGCGAAGACCGTGCGGTCTGGCGTCACCGCGGCGAGGGAGCTGCTGTTGCCGGGAGACATGGCGAGGCCGAGGTCGTTCCACTGACCTGCGGTGGACCAGGTCGCGGCGGTGTTGCTCTGCGCGTTGGTCGCGGTGCCGACGATGAGCGCGCCGTCGGCGGAGATGCCGTAGGCCGCGGAGAAGAAACAATCACCGGGGAGATCGCCCAGGCCGCTGATGCCTCCGGCGGCCGTCCACCGGAAGGCCTCGTCCTGGCGCCCCGGGCAGCTCACCTGGCTCGAGTGACTGATGCCGGTGACGACCTCGCCGTCTGCGGAGACTGCGAACGCCTCGCTCGACGGCGAAGCCGACGAGAGCTGGCCGAGCGTCAGCAACCCAGCATCGGCGCGCCAGCGAAACGCCATTCTCCCGGTGGCGGAGCCCACGCTCCCGACCACGGTGGTCCCATCGCGCGAGATGGCAAAGACGAACGCGCCAGCGTCCGGAGTTCCGATGGTGGTGAAGCTGCCGGTGCACGCGCCGCTGCCGCCGCCCGACGCGCTGCCGCCGCCCGACGCGCTGCCGCCGCCCGAC
>JAIBBQ010000287.1 GCA_019694595.1 Myxococcaceae bacterium | reverse complement strand
GGCGGCGGCAGCGCGCCGAGCAGCTTCGCGAGTTCGGCCTGGCGGTCGCCCACCGGGCTGCGGGCGAGCGCCGCCTCGAGCACCGCGCGGGCCTGGGCCGGCGCGCCGTCGCGGTCGAGCAGCAGCCGCGCCAGGGCGTAGGCGGCGTCGTCGGCGAGCCGGTGCGCGGGCCAGCCGGAGATCAGCCGCTCGTACGCGCTCTTGGCCGCCGCCTGATCTTCCGACTGCGCCGACAGGCGCGAGAGCTCGTCGTAGAGGCCGCCCGCGGTGTAGAGCGCCTCGGCCGCGCGCTCGCTCTTCTCGTACACGCGGGCGATCTGCTCGAAGCGCTTGGCGGCGTTCAGCCAGTGGTGCCGGAACTTCCTCCGCTGCGGATCCGCCTTCAGCTTCTGGTAGTCCGCCTTGGCGTCGGCGTAGGCCTGATCCGCCTTCGGATCAGCCTTGGCGGGGGCGGCCGCCTTGGGGGCCGGGCTCGACTCCACCGACTTCGGCTTCGCGGCCGGGCCCTTGGGCGCTTCCGCCTTCACCTTCGAGGGCGCCGCCGCGCGCGCCTTGGGTGCCTTCGCCAGCGCCGCGGGGGCTCCGGTGAGCGCGAGCGCCAGCACCAGCTGGCCCCACCACCTGCGCATGTCCTTCCGCTGGAGCAACATCGTGTGATCGAGATGTGACCACGGCGCACACATGCCCGCAAAAAACCCGCCGCGCGCTACACTCACTTACCTGCACCGATGGCCTCGTCGAATGATCAGCAGCCCCCGAAGAAGAACCCGCTCCTGACGCGGGAGCCCGAGAAGAAGGGCTGGGGCCTGGCCAAGTCGAAGGGGACGCCGTCGTCCACCGCGCCCGAGATGCCGAAGCCCCGGCCGGCGAACGGCGGCACCGGCTGGGCCAAGGGCACCGCGCCGCCCAAGCCGGCAGCGGCAGCAGCCCCGGCGGCTCCGGAGACGACCAAGACGGGCAAGCCCCCCGTGCAGGCCTGGACCCAGTCGGCCGTGGCCGCACCCGCGGCGGGGCCCGCGCTCGGTGGCCCCGGCGCGCCCGCCACCACCGGCGAGAAGAAGATTCCAGTCGGGCTCCCGAAGCAGTTCGCCGCCCCTCCCCTGCCCGGCAACGCCATGGCCGCGGCGCGACACCTCACCGATCACCAGAAGGGCCAGCTCAACTCGGCCTTCAACGACGGCGAGCGTGAGCTCCGGGCGCAGAACATGATCGGCAACACCCGCGAGGGTGGCACCGGTCAGGACGTGCCCAGCACCAGCGAGACGTACGACGGCGTCGACCCCGCGCCCGAGGTCACCAGCACGGACATCGTGGTCTCGCTGCAGCCGCCGGTGCAGAGCCGCGAAGGCCGCCGCAGCGGAGCGCTGCTGCGCAACGTGATTCACCAGTTCGGCGTCGCCAACAACCCCCGCTACGAGGCCGACGGGCGAGGCCACATCTTCGTGTGGGACGTGAGCAAGGCGATGCACTGCGAGATCCCCCACTTCATGGGCATGCGCGAGCTCACCCTCGGGCAGACGGTCGACTGGATCCGCCTCGAAGGCCCGATGCGCGGGTGGACCCGCACCAGCCTCGAGGGCGCGCTCGAGGCCGCGCAGGGCGGCCACCTGGTCATCGCCCTGCCCAAGGACATCAAGGTGAAGCAGCTCGCGGTCGTCCTGCCCGAGAAGACCCTGGCGCCCGACCTGAAGCCCTTCGTCGCCGCCGCCGGCCCCCGGAAAGGCAGCAAGCTCAAGCTGTCGGAAGCCCTGGGCGTCTTCGCCGCCGAATACTTCGCCCACGCCTGAGCGCGGCCCTTTCGCCGCGAGGAGACTGCCGATGCGCGCCCTGCTGCTGTCCCTGGCCATCGTCTGCGGCAGCGGCTGCGCCACCTCGTCTTCCACGCCTGGGCCCAGGCCCGGTGGCCCCGGAGCCCCCACCGCCGCCGAGGAAGCAGTCACCGCCTGCATGGCGAAGGCGGCGACCCAGGGGGCGGAGCGCTGCGACGAGGCCCGCCAGGCCTGCGAGGCCCGGGTCTCGATCCGCACCTGCGAGCTCGCCGCGCTCGAAGGGCTGCAGGGCGAGGCCTTCAAGAACCCGTACGACACCCGGCTGGCCAAGCTCGCCGAGCCCTTCGCCGGCTGCCAGAAAGACGACGAGTGCGCCTGGGTCAACGCGTTCGCCGGCGACGAGGTGCCCCGCTGCTCGGTGGTGCTGATCAACCGCGCGCAGACCGACGCCCTGCGCAAGCGCACCAAGGACGAGCGCCGCCCCTTCGTCGACGACGACCCCCGGGACGACACGCCCTGCCTCGGGGTGCGCCCGCCGATGTGCGAAGGCGGCCGCTGCGTCGTCTACGAGCAGCTCTCGCCGGAAGAGCGCCGCCGCCGCCGCGCCGCCGCCGCGCAGTGAGCGCTCGCCGTCAGGCGAGCCAGCCCAGCGAGCGGGCGAGCGACTCGTCGACCACCCGCACCCAGTCGGGCTCGCGCGGCACCACCGCCGCGAGCACCTTGTCGCCTTGCCGCACCACCCCGGTACCCGGCCCCACCCGCGCGCGCACCTCGAGCTTCACGTCGTCGCGAAAGTAGTGCCCGCGCACCACGGCCGTCGCCCGGCCGTCGCCGAGCGGCTCGTCGGGGGTGAGCCACACCAGCGCCCCCAGCCGCAGCGGCTCGAGCGCCTCGGCCACCGCCCGCTTGAGCTCGCGCAGCACCGACAGCACCACCGCGAGCGCGCCCAGCGCAGCCGCCCACGGCAGGTAGCGGCGGCTCTCGTCGAGCTGCTCCACCCGCTCCTTGGCCCGCGGCTGCGACGGCGCGGCGGGGTCGACCAGCAGCGCCACCTCCGCACCCTTCCCCAGCCCTTCCGCCCGCTCGGCGTCGAGCTCCACCACCCCCGACTCCTTCTGCTCGCCCACCGCGTAGGCCACGGTGAGCCGCGCCAGCGCCCCCACCCGCTCGCCCTTGGGCGGCAGCCGCAGCTCGAGCAGCCGCCCGGTCACCGGCACCGCGGCGTCGAGGAACCGCGCCTGGCTGCTCAGCGCCCGGCCGAGCCACAGGCCCAGCCCGCACAGCACCGCGAGCACGCCCAGCCCCACGAGGCCCGCGACGAGGAGCCGCCGCAGCGCCCCCGGCACCTGGCCGAGCTTCACCGCCCGGGGCGCCTTGGGGATCGCGAAGCGCAGCACGGCGGTCGAGCTTACTCGCCCTTGGCGCGCAGCTCCGCCTGCCAGCGCGCGATGGCGTTCAAGGCTTCGAGCGGCGTGGCCCCATCGACGCTGAAGCGCAGCACCGCGTCGGCGACGGCTGCTTCCTTCACGTTCACCGCCGCCGGGGCCCCGAAGAGCCCCAGCTGCGAGGTGGCCGGCACCGGCGCAGGGGCGGCGCGGTCGGGCTGGGCCCGCCGGGCGAGCCGCGGGCGACCGGCCTCGTCGAACTCGCCGGACTCCAGGTTCTTGAGCAGCTCGCGCGCACGCGCCAGCACCTCGAGCGGCAGGCCCGCCAGCTTGGCGACCTCGATGCCGTAGCTCTTGCTCGCCGCGCCGTCGCACAGCTTGCGCAGGAAGGTCACCTTCCCGTTCGCCTCGCGCACCGCGATGGAGCAGTTCTTCACCTTGGGCCGCTCGCGGGCCAGGTCGGTGAGCTCGTGGTAGTGGGTGGCGAACATCGTGCGCGCCCCCACGCGATCGACCAGGTGCTCGGCGACCGCCCAGGCGATCGACAGGCCGTCGAAGGTCGAGGTGCCGCGGCCGATCTCGTCGAGCACCACCAGCGAGCGCTTGGTCGCGTGGTGGAGGATGTTCGCCGTCTCCGCCATCTCCACCATGAAGGTCGACTGGCCGCGCGCCAGGTTGTCGGACGCCCCCACCCGGGTGAAGACGCGGTCGCACAGCCCCAGCCGCGCCGCCTTGGCGGGCACGAAGGCGCCGGCCTGGGCCAGCACCACGGTGAGCGCCACCTGCCGCATCACCGTCGACTTGCCGGCCATGTTGGGGCCGGTGATGACCATGAGCTGCGCGGTCTCCCGGTCGAGGCGCACGTCGTTGGGCACGAAGGCCTCGCCCTTGCCCAGGCTCAGCTCCACCACCGGATGCCGGCCGCCTTCGATCTCCAGCTCGAAGCCTTCGTGCATCGACGGCCGCACGTACCGCAGCTCGGCCGCCACCTGCGCGAAGCCGCGAAGCACGTCGAGCACCGCGAGCGACTCGGCCACCGTGCGCAGCGCCGCCGCGTGCGAGAGCACCAGCGCGCGCAGCTCGTCGAACAGCCGCAGCTCGAGCGCGAGGCGCTTCTCGTCGGCGGTGAGCACCTGCTCTTCGAACTGCTTGAGTTCCTCGGTGACGAAGCGTTCCGCCCCCACGGTGGTCTGCTTGCGGATCCACCCCTTGGGCACCAGGTGCAGGTTCGCCTTGGTGACCTCGAGGTAGTAGCCGAACACCTTGTTGTAGCGGACCTTGAGCGAGCCGATCTGCGTGGCGGCCTTCTCGCGGGCTTCCAGCTTGAGCAGCGTGTCCTTGGCGTTGGTCGCCAGCGCCACGTAGCCGTCGAGCTCGGCGTTGAACCCCGGGCGGATGAAGCCGCCGTCGGCGACCACCTGCTTGGGCTCGTCGACGATCGCCTTCTGCAGGGTGGCGGCGAGCCCGTGGAGCGCGCGGTCTTCGAGGCTCGGCAGCAGCGCCTTGATGAGCGGCGACTTGACCCCCTGCAGGGCCTTGGCGAGCGGCGCCACCTGGGCGAGCGAGCGGCCGAGCGCGCCGAGGTCGCGCGGCCCACCGGAGGCCAGCGACAGCCGGGCGGTGAGCCGCTCGATGTCGCCCACATCCTTCAGCAGCGCCCCCATCGTCTCCCGGAAGGCCTGGGCCCGCAGGAGCTCGTCGACCGCGTCGTGGCGGGCGGTGATCGCCGCCAGCTCGTTGAGCGGGCTCAGGAGCCAGCGGTGCAGCGCCCGCGCGCCGCCCGAGGTGACGGTGCGGTCGATGACCGAGAGCAGCGTGCCGGTGCGGCCCTGGTCCTTCAGCGAGCGCACCAGCTCGAGGTTGGCGCGGGACGCCTCGTCGAGCACCAGGCCGCCCTGCGCTTCCACCACCCGGGCGCGCACCACGTGGGCCGCGGGCGTCTTCTGGGTGTCCTGGAGGTAGCGCAGCGCCGCCGCGCACGGCCCCAGCGAGGCGGGCGCCCGGTCGAGCCCGAAGCCGTCGAGCGAGGCGACCTTGAGGTGCGCCTTGAGCAGCGCCTCGGCGCGCGGCCGCTCGAAGGTCTCGGCCGCGACCCGGGCGACGCTGGGTCGGCGGGGCAGCAGCTCGAGCAGCGCGTCGACGGAAGGCCCGTCGGCGCCCTCGGGCACCAGGAGTTCCTTGGGGGCTGCGCGGCCGAGCGCCTCGGCGAGCTCGCCCAGGGCGCACGGCGCGATGGCGTCGAGCTCGCCGGTGGTGCCGTCGAGCAGCGCCGCGCCCCAGCGCGCGTCGCCCTTGGCCGGCGGAGCCACCGCGGCGAGGTAGTGGTTCTCGCTCGCCTCGAGCAGCTCCTCGTCGAGCACCGTGCCGGGCGTCACCACCCGCACCACCTCGCGGCGCACGATGCCCGGGCCGCCCGCCTCCGAGGTCTGCTCGCAAATGGCCACGGTGTGGCCGGCGCGAATGAGCCGCGCCACGTAGCGTCGCGCGGAGTGGTACGGCACCCCCGCCATCGGCACCTTGTCGTCGCCCTTGGAGCGCGCGGTGAGCGTGATGTGGAGGATCTCGGACGCCTTCACCGCGTCCTCGAAGAACATCTCGTAGAAGTCGCCCAGCCGGAAGAAGAGGATCGCCCCCGGATGCTGGGCCTTCGCCTCCAGGTACTGCTTCATCATCGGCGTCAGCTGCTTCTCGTTGAGCTCCACCTCCACCACGGGAGGCGTGCCCTGCGGCTCGGCAGGCTCAAGGCTCATCGGCGCGTGCATTAGCACCCTCCAGGTCTCCCTGTGCGAGCAAGGCCAGCTGGGTGGCGCTAGAGACGTGCACCGCCTTGGCCCCCACCCCTTCCAGCTCCTCACGCACGTGGCGGTGGCAGGTGAAGAAGAGCACCTGCGTCACCTGGGCGAGCTCGGCGAGCGCCTTGGCACTGGCCGACAGCCGGGCGGCGTCGGCGTGCACCAGCACGTCGTCGAGCAGCATCGGCACCGCGAGGTGGCGCTGGGCGTAGAGCCGCGCCCCCGCGAACCGGAACGCGAGCAGCAGCTGTTCCCGGGTGCCCCGCGACAGCTGGGTGGCGGGCAGCTCGCGGCCGTCGGCGGTGATGGCGTGCACTTCCTTCGCCGCGGCGTTCTCGCGCAGCGAGACGTAGCGGCCGTCGCTCATGGTGCGGAAGGCGAGGGCCGCCTCGCGCAGCAGCTCGGACTGCGGCTCCAGCCGCTCGCGCACGGCCTCCAGCGCCTGCCGGGCCAACAGCAGCGTGGCAGCGCGTGCGGCGAGGCGCTGCGCGGTGGCGGACAGGGCCGCGCGCCGCTCCAGGAGCGCGGCCTCGCCGGCGGCCTCGCGCCAGCCCTTGAGCTGCTGCTCGAGCGCGGCGAGTTCCTGCAGCCCGGTTTCCAGCGCGCGCGCGGCGTCGGCGGCGCTCGCCTCCGCGGCCCCGCTCTCGTCGCCGCGCAGGTCTTGGAGCTCGGCCACCAGCCCGTCGGTGACGGAGAGGCCCTTGCCGGCGAGGGCGGCGAGCGCCTCCCGTTCGCGGGCGCGCAGCTCGTGCGCCTCGGCCTGGTGCTGGGCGAGCGCCACGAAGGCCTCGCGCGAGCCCACCTGGGCGCTGGCGAGGAGCGTGGACAGGGCCTGGGCGGCCTCGCGGGCCTCGCGCTCGGCGGCCTCCAGCGCGGGGGCCTGCGCGACCGGCGCGGCCCGGGCCTGCTCGGCCTCGACTCGCGCCCGCTCACGCTCGGCCAGGCAGGCCTCGAGCCCGGCGACGTCGT
>JAIBBQ010000056.1 GCA_019694595.1 Myxococcaceae bacterium | reverse complement strand
CGAGGCCCCGCCGCCACTCGCGCCGCTGCCGCCGCCCGAGGCTGCCGAGCCGCCGCCGCTGGAAGAAGTCCCGCCGCCCGAGGCGGTGGTGCCGCCGCCCGCGCTCGCGTCGCCGCCGCCCGAGCCGCCGGAACCGCCTCCGCTCCCGGACCCCGCAGTCCCGCCGCACGCGAGCGCGCCACAGAGCGACAGTCCGAGTGCTGCGGAGAGAATCCGGGTCACGCGTGCCTCCAGGAATTGGGTGGAACGGCGCTCAACTTACAGGATTCGTGCCTCGTGGCGGATCAACGGGTTTCACGCGCGCTGGAGCGTCGATGCACCGCCGCGTTGCCCTCCGGAGTGGTCAGCCCAGCAGCTCCTGGAGCGTGAGCACGGTGCGCCAGTTGCGCGCGGTGCACATCGTCTCCAACCGGGAGTCGAGGTACTGCGGCGTGAGCTTGGTCTTGGCCACGCCCCCCGCGTAGTTCACGTAGAGGTGCGAGCCGACCACCCGGAACTCGTCGCCCGGCGAGCGCTCGGGGTCGAGCCGGGCCACCTGGGTCGCGGTCGGCGTGGTGCTGAGGAAACCCACGTGGAGCAGCTTGGGGTCGGCGCCCGGAAACGGGTTGCCCTTCACCACCGTGTCGAGCGCCTTCGCGGTGCGCGTGACCACGGGAATGTCGAGCTTGAAGCGCTTGGCGATGGCCGCGCGCAGCACCTCGGCGGGGCGCGCTTCGTCGGAGGTGAAGACCACGTTCCCGCTCTGGATGTACGTCTGCACGTCTTCCCAGCCGAGCTTCTTCTGACAGAGCTCGACGAGCTGCTTCATGGGGATGATGTTGTTGCCGCCGACGTTGATGCCGCGCAGGAGCGCCACCTGTCTCATGGCGCACACTGTAGGTGAGCTCGATTGCCTTCGACGCGCGGACTCTCCTAGAGCCCGCACCATGGACAGGACGCCCTGGGTGATTCGCGGTGGCGTGGTCGTCCTCACCGTCGCCGGCCTGGTGCTCACCCGGGAGATGGGGTGGCTCGCCAAGGCGCTCTTCATCGGTCCGGCCGCCGCCGTGCTGGCCATCGCCGAGTACGTGTGGACGCGCCAGGGGCAGAGGCGGGCGGTCGTCGCGGTCGGCCAGAGGCTCGGCCTCACCGCGAAGCCGGGCATCGCCAACGACGAGCTCGAAGGCGACCTCGGCGGCTTTCACCTCCACTACGCCTCGGAGTCGAACAACGAGGTGGGCCGGCCGGTGTGCGTGACGGTGACGCTGCCGCCCGGGCCCTGGTCGGACCAGGTGGCCATCGGGCCCAAGGCGCTCGCCTACCGGATGAAGAAGAGCGTCCCCGACGGCGAGGAGCAGGACCTGGGCGACGGGCTGCGCGCGTTCTCCACCTCGGCGGGGCGCGCCATCGTGGCCAAGGTCGCCGCGCCTGGCTCCGAGCTCTCGGTGCTCTTCCACCGCGACTTCGCGAAGGGCCACTGGGGCGCGGCGCTGCTGAACGGGAAGCTGATCACCGCGACCTACACCAAGTACGTCACCGAGGAGCTGCTCACCGCCCACCTCGGGGCGCTGCTCGACGCGGCGCGCGCGCTCACCGCCGAGCGCTGAGGCGCGGGGCCGTCTTCGCCAGCAGCGCGGCGCGAACGGCATCCGTCCGGGCGCTCGCCGGGGCTCCGCGGCGCCAAGAGAGGAAGAGCGTGTTGCGGGCAGGCCGCGGCGGCCGGGCGCCCGAGGCGCGTGGCTCCACCAGCGCGAGCGCACCGGAGGCCAGCGCGGGCGCGACCAGGTAGTCGGGCAGCACCACCGCGCCGAGGCCCGCCTCCGCCAGCGCCTGCAGCTGCTCCAGGCTCGCGGTCGCGCTCACCACCCGCGCGGGCGGCGGCGCCGGCCGGCCGAAGGCGGCCTTCCACCACGAGGCGTGCATGGGGAGGTCGCGGTCGAAGATGAGCCACGGCCAGCCCAGGAGCGCGGCCTCGTCGCGCCCGCCCTGGAGCCGCCGCAGGAGCGCCGGGGCGGTCACGCACACGAAGGTCTCCTGCGCCAGCGCCTCGGTCTCGAGGCCGGGAAGCTGGGCCGGGCGCCCGAGCACGGCGAAGTCCAGCGCGCCGTCGAGGAGCCGGGGCTCCAGCGCCGACGGCACGTCGAAGACCTGATCCACCCGCAGGCCCGGGTGCTCCCGGAGCAGTGGCGCCAGGCGGGGCAGCACGAAGTGTCCGCCGAAGGTCCGCGGGCCGCCCACCGTCACCAGCCCGGCGAGGCGCTGGACCGCGCCGCTCGCCTCCTCCAGCGCGGCGGCCACCTGGCCCAGGTGGGTACGCAGGACTTCCGCGAGGGCCGCCCCTTCCCGCGTCAGCCGCACCCGGCGCCCCAGCCGCTCGAAGAGCGCGAGCCGCGTCTGCGCCTCGAGCTGCTTCACCTGCTGCGAGATGGCGGAGACCGACACCCCGCGCGCCCGCGCCGCCTCGCCGAAGGTCCGGTGGGCGGCGGCGACCACGAAGGTGCGCAGCAGCTCGAGGTTGATGGCGTCGAGGTTGTTCACCGTGGCTTCACAAGGACTGAATCAAGTTTCGATGAACTCCACAACGTCGGGGCAGATGATTCCTTCGTGGCCGCCACTGAAGGCGGCACCGTTCCAACGGAGTCACGCCATGAAGATCCTCATCGTCGTCACCAGCCACGCCGTCCTCGGGAGCTCGGGCATGAAGACCGGGCTCTGGCTCGAGGAAGTCGCGGTCCCGTACCAGGTGTTCCGCGCCGCCGGGGCGCAGGTCGACCTCGCCTCTCCGCTGGGCGGGCCCGCGCCGGTCGACCCCAAGAGCGAGAAGGAGCCGTCGGCCGAGACCAAGGCCTTCCTCGCCGACACCGCCGCGGTGGAGAAGCTGAAGCACACCCTGCCGCTCGGCGAGGTGAAGGGCGGCTACGACGCGGTGTTCGTCGCCGGCGGCCACGGCACCATGTGGGACCTGCCCACCAGCGCCGACGTTGCCCGCGTGCTGTCCGAGGCGTGGAAGGCGGGCAAGGTGGTGGCCGCGGTGTGCCACGGCCCCGCGGGCCTGGTGGGCGTGAAGGACGCGGCCGGTCAGCCCATCGTGAAGGGTCGCCGCTTCACCGCCTTCAGCAACGAGGAAGAGGCGGCGGTGGGGCTCACCAAGGTAGTCCCCTTCCTCCTCGAGACGCGCCTCGCCGAGCTCGGGGGCACCTACGAGCGCGGGCCGAACTGGGCGAGCCACGCGGTGCGCGACGGGCGGCTGGTGACCGGCCAGAACCCGGCCTCGTCCAAGGCGGCGGCGCAGGAAGTGCTCGTCGCGGCGAGCGGCCGCTGAAGTCCTTCCGCCCGGGCGATGGGCTCAGCCGGGCAGTCCGCCGGCCAGCACCTCGTCCGGGCGGCCCTGCTTCAGCACCTGGCCGTCGCGCAGCACCACCACCAGGTCGGCGTCGCGCACCGTCTCCAGGCGGTGCGCCGCCATCAGCACCGTGCGGCCGGCACGCAGCGCCCGCAAGCCTTCTTCCACCGCTGCCTGGGCCTCGGCGTCGAGCGCGCTGGTGGGCTCGTCGAGCAGCAGCACCGAGGGCGCGGCGAGGAACACGCGCGCCATCGCGAGCCGCTGGCGCTGGCCGCCCGAGAGCTGGTTGCCGCGCTCGCCCACCGGCGCATCGAGCCCGCCCGGCCGCGCGCGCACGAAGGTGTCCGCGTGCGCGGAGGTGAGCGCCGCCCACAGCTCGTCCTCGGTGGCGCCGGGCTTCGCGAGCAGCAGGTTGTCGCGCACGGTGCCGGAGAGGACGACCGCTTCCTGCGGCATCCACGCCACCTGCGCGCGCAGGCTCGACGGGGCGATGGTCGACAGGGGCGTGCCGTCCCACAGCACCCGGCCGGCGCTCGGCTCCAGCAGCCGCAGCACCGTGCGCAGCAGCGTCGTCTTCCCCGAGCCGCTCTCGCCCACGAGCGCGATGAGCTTCCCCGCGGGCAGCGACAGGTCGAGGCCCTTGAGGCCTTCGCGGTCGTCACCGAAGCGCACCCGGACGCCCTCGAAGGCGAGCGCACCCGTCAGCGGACCGCAGGAGGTGCCCTCGTCGGGCATCACCGGTGCGTCGAGCACCTCGGTGAGGCGCCCCGCGGCGGCGAGGCCCTGCGAGAGCTGCCCGAAGGCCCCGGAGAGCCCCTTCACCGGCTGGTAGACGAGGAGCGCCGCGGCCAGGAAGCTGAGCAGCTTGGGCGCCAGCGCCGGCTCCTGCTGCACCGCGCGCACGCCGAGCGCGAGCGCGAGCGCCACCCCCGCGATGCCCAGCACCTCGAGCGTCGGCGTGAAGGCGCCGCGCACCAGGAGCGAGCGGCGCATCAGCCCCAGGTAGACGCGGTGCTCCTGGTCGGCCTTCTCCAGCACCACCCCTTCGGACTGCGTGGTCTGCACCACCGCGAGGTTCTGCAGCGTCTCCGCCGCGAGCACCGTCAGCCCTCCGAGCGATTGCTGCGCGCCGACCGCCACCTTCTTGAGCGCCTTGGCGAAGCGGGACACCGGCCACGCCATCAGCGGCACCACCACGAAGGCCAGCGCGAAGAGCCGCACGTCGATGACCAGGCAGGCGCCCAGGAGCGCCACCACCTGGAGGCCGTCACGCAGCGCGCTGGTCAGCACCTGGCCCACGGTGAGCTCGACGCGGTCCACGTCGAGGCTGAAGCGCGCCACCACCTCGCCCGAGTGGTGCGCCTGGTGCCACGCGGGCCCCAGCGCCAGCACGTGGCGGTGGAGGTCGGCGCGCAGCCGCGAGAGCACCTTCTGCGCCACGCCCTGCATGAGCCCGGTGTGCACCCACATCGAGAGCGCCCGGGCGCCGGCCAGGGCCACCACCAGGCCGGCGAGCTGGAGCACCGGCCAGCTCCCGGTCTCTCCCGCCAGCATGCCGTGGAGCAGGGGGCCCACCACGGTGGTGAAGCCGCTGCCGGCGAGGGCTGCCACCAGGGCGGCGAGGGCGGCCAGGGCGACCTGGGTACGAAAGGGGCGGATCCACCCTCCCACCCGCAGGATGAGCGCGCGCGTTGCCGGCGGCGAAGCCTGCGTTATATGTGCGCGTTCCTTCATGGCGGCCAAGCGCGACTACTACGAGGTCCTCGGCGTGGACAAAGGCGCCGACGCGGCGGCGCTCAAGAGCGCCTTCCGCAAGCTCGCCATGCAGTTCCACCCCGACCGCAACCCAGGGGACGCGAGCGCCGAGGAGAAGTTCAAGGAAGCGTCCGAGGCGTACGACGTGCTCTCCACCCCGGAGAAGCGCGCCCGGTACGACCGGTTCGGCCACCAGGGCCTGGAAGGCTTCGGCGGCGGCCAGGGGCAGGGCTTCGGCACCGCGGTCGACCTGAACGAGATCTTCGGGGAAATCTTCGGCGACATCTTCGGCGGCCGTCGGGGCGGACCCCGGGGCCCGCAGCGCCAGCGCGGCGCGGACCTCCGCTACAACCTGGAAATCTCCTTCGAGGAAGCCTGCTTCGGCACCGAGGTCGCGGTCCGCATCCCGCGGCCCAAGGCCTGCGAGGCGTGCGAGGGCACCGGCTCCAAGACCAAGCAGTCGCGCACCTGCCCCACCTGCGGCGGCGCCGGCGAGGTCCGCTTCACCCAGGGCTTCTTCGCGGTGGCCCGCGCCTGCGGCCAGTGCAGCGGCACCGGCAAGGTGGTCGCCGACCCCTGCAAGAGCTGCAAGGGCTTGGGGCACGTGGAGTCGGAGTCGAGCCTCACGGTGAAGATTCCCGGCGGCGTGGACAACGGCACCCGCGTGCGGCTGGCGGGCGAAGGCGAGCCCGGCCCCAACGGCGGCCCCGCCGGCGACCTGTACGTCGTGGTGCAGGTGCGCGAGCACGCCATCTTCCACCGCGAGGAAGACGACATCCTCTGCGAGGTCCCCATCGCCTTCACCCAGGCAGCGCTGGGCGCGGACATCGAGGTCCCCACGCTCGACGGGCCGGTCACCATGCGCGTGCCCGCGGGCACCCAGTGGGGCAAGGTGTTCCGCCTCAAGGGCAAGGGCGTGCCGCGGCTCCACGGCGGCGGGCGCGGCGACCAGCACGTGCGCATCGCCATCGAGACGCCCAGCGAGCTGTCGGCGCGGCAGCGCGAGCTGCTCGAGGCCTTCGCCAAGGAAGCCGGCGACTCGGTGAGCCCGCGCACCAAGGGCTTCTTCGACAAGGTGAAGTCGCTCTTCGCCGCGACCAAGCGCTGAGGCTTTTGCTAGGCAGCGCAAGCATGCGCTCCGCTTGCCTGGTCCTCTGTGTCGTGGTGGTTGGTTGCTCGGGAAGCCCCGGTCCGTCGGACGCGGGCGGGCAAGACGCGGGCCTCGACGCCGGAGTCGACGCTGGCACGGACGCCGGCCTCGACGCGGGTGTGGACGCGGGCATCGACGCGGGCCTGAGCGACGGTGGCGCGCCGGACGCGGGCTCCGACGCCGGCGTGCTCGATGCTGGAATGGACGGCGGCAGCGTCGACGCGGGCGTCGATGCGGGCAACCCGCTCGCCTTCACCATCACCGTGCCGGCCTTCAGCGTCGACGCAGGCACGCAGACCGCGTTCTGCTACCACTTCCGCACCGCGAACGCGGCCGAGGTGGCGGTGAAGTCGTGGCGCTCCCGGTCGACGGCGTCGGTGCACTACCTGTCGCTCTGGCTGTCGAACACCGCGCTGGCCGACGCGGGCACCTTCACCACCACCGACTGCGCGCAGGACCCAGGCAAGGCGTCGTGGGCGTACTCGGCGTGGGAGCCTGACGCCGGCTGGTCGTTCCCCGCGGACGACGGCGCGGGCCACCCGCTCGCCAAGGTCATCGCCCCCGGCACGTCCGGCTACCTGTACCTGGTGGTGACCAACCCCACGAGCGGAGCGCTCGACTCCAGCGCGGAGCTCGAGGTGGGGCTCTACCCGGTCGACGCCGGGGTGACGCGCGCGGACTCGCTGGTCGCCTACAACGCGAACCTCAACATTCCCGCGAGCGGCTCGACGACGGCCTCGGCCACGTGCCCGCTGCCCACCAGCACCAAGTTCACCTGGCTGTCCGTGTTCACCCACAAGCAGGGCACGCGCGCCCGGGTGTTCGACGGCGCGACGACGCTCTTCGACGGGAACGACTGGGAGCACCCCGGCGCGTCCACCTGGGCCGCCCCCGCCTTCCCCGCGCCGACCGCCGGCGCGCAGTACGCCTGCGACTACGTCAACCCGACCAACCGGGTCATCCACACCGGCGCCAGCCTCGAGCTCGACGAGCAGTGTCTGATGCTGAGCTACGTCTTCCCCACCAGCGTGCCCCGGCTCTGCGTCAACAGCACGCTGCTGCCCTGACCCGGGGCGCTGCAAAGGGAACGACCAAGGCGCGCGAAGTGCACTATGCACGGCCCTCGATGACGCACCGGATCTTCCTGTTGAGCCTGGGTGTCTGTCTGGCCGCATGTCCGCGGCCCGGCGGCAGCACCACCGTGAACGGCAAGCCGCGGGTGGAGGCGAAGTCCGACAAGCGCGCCGACCAGGCGCTCGCCGACGCCGTCCACGTGCAGGACACCAAGGGCCGCAAGGCCGCGGTCGACGCGTACCTCTCGGTGCGCAAGGCCTTCCCCGAGACCACCGCGGGCGAGGAAGCGCTCTACCGCGCGGGCATCGCCGCCTACGAGGAAGGCGACTACGCCACCGCGCGCCGCTCGCTCGACGAGCTGATCTTCGAGAACCCGCTCTACCCGCAGGCGGACCAGGCGCGGCTGACCTCGGCGCTCGCCGCGCTCGAGCTCAAGCAGTACCGCGACGCGTACCAGGCGCTGCAGTCGCTGGTGGACACCCTGTCCGGCCCCGACAAGCGCCGCGCCGAGGAAGCGCTCGCCCGCGCCGCCGCCGGCGCCAAGCAGTACGCCGACGCGCTCAAGCTGGCGCTCAAGCGGGTCGACGACACCAGCGGCGCCGAGCGCGACGAGGCGCTCAAGGCGATGGAAGACGTGGTGGAGACCAAGGCCAACTTCCTCTCGGTCGCCGAGGCGTACCAGGGCCTGTCTCCCGGCCACCCGGCCTGGCCGCTGCTCACCTTCAAGCTGGCGCGCATCTACTTCCACCTGCGCGACTGGCAGCGGCTCGACGAGACGCTGCGCACGCTCCTGCGCGAGGCGCCGAGCTCGCCCTGGGCGCCGTCGGCCCGGCAGATGCTCGACCGCACCGCGCGCCGCTTCGAGGTGAAGCCCAAGGTGGTGGGCGCGGTGCTGCCCCTGAGCGGCAAGTACAAGGCGCTCGGCGAGGCGGTGATGCGCGGCCTCACCCTGGCGCTCAAGGGCAGCGACGTCGAGCTCATCGCCAAGGACTCCCAGGGCGACGTGAACCTCGCCGGCAAGCTGGTGGAAGAGCTCGCGCTCGACGAAGGCGCCATCGCCATCGTGGGACCGCTGCTGTCTGACGACGCGCGCCGCGCCGCGCTGGTGGCGGAAGAGCTGCAGGTGCCCATCATCAGCCTGAGCCGCGCCGAAGGCCTCACCGCCATCGGGCCGCACGTGTTCCGCAACATGCTGACCAACCAGCAGCAGGCCGACGCGCTCGCCGAGTACGCGACCAAGTCGCTCGGCTTCAAGTCGTTCGGCGTGCTGTACCCGAACATCCCCTTCGGCGTGGAAGTGGCCAACGACTTCTGGGACGCGGTGGAGAAGCGCGGCGGCACCCTGCGCGCGGCGGAGACGTACGACCACGACCAGACGACGTTCACCAGCGAGGCCAAGCGCCTGGTCGGCCGGTACTACATGGAAGACCGCGGCGATTACCTCGAGAAGCTCCGCGAGCTGCGCGAGCAGGGCCTCGACGACTACCACCGCCGCAAGGCGCTGGAGAAGGTGAAGAAGGACCTGCCTCCGGTCATCGACTTCGAGGCGCTGCTCATCGCCGATTCCTGGCAGCGCGTGTCGCTGGTCGCCCCCGCGCTCGCGGTGGAAGACATCATCACCAACGCCTGCGACAAGAAGGACCTGGAGAAGATCCAGAAGACCACCGGGCAGGACAAGCTCAAGACCGTGGTGCTGCTCGGCCCGTCGACCTGGAGTTCGCCCAAGTCCCGCACCGTCGACGACTACGAGCTCGTGGTGCGCGGCGGCAAGTTCGTGCACTGCTCCATCTACGTCGACGGCTTCTACGAAGGCTCCAGCCGTAAGGCGACCAAGGCCTTCGTCGACCTCTTCCACGACGCCAACAAGGACGCGCAGCCCAGCCTGCTCGACGCCGTGGGCTTCGACACCGGCGGCATGCTCAAGCTGCTGCTCGACACCAAGGCGCCCAAGTCGCGCGCGGAGCTGCGCGAGCAGCTCGCCGGCCTGCACGACTACGACGGCGCCACCGGCCTCACCCGCTTCGACGAGAAGCGCGAGGCGGTGAAGCCGCTCTTCATGCTGACCATCGACCCCAAGGGCATCAAGGAGCTTCCCCCCGTCGCCGCCGGGAAGCCGCAGGGATGAAGACCCTCGCTCGACTCGCGCTGGGCCTTTCGCTCGCGCTCACCGCCTGCAAGCACGCCGTGCCGCTGCCCGACGACGTGCGCGCCGCGCTGCGCGCCAAGCCCGGCAGCTACGTGGTGGGCACGCCGGTGGAGCTCAACGAGCCCGCGCTGCTGCTCAACAACGAAGACTTCGTCTACGACGCCAAGCCTTCGCCCGATTCCAGCGCGGTGGCCGTCTCCCGCCTGGGCATGAAGAACTTCCAGCTCACCCTGTGGGCGCTGGAGAACCCGCCCAGGCAGCTCGGCGACGTCGCGGTCAACCCGTACGAGTTCGACATCGACGCGGTGGAGTACGCGCCCGACGGCGCTGCGGTGGCCGCGGTGAGCCGCGACCGCGCGGTGCGGGCCTACGACGCCAAGACGGCGAAGCTCGTCGGACAGTGGCTCACCGAGGAGCCGCTGGTGACGCTCGCCTTCCACCCGTCGGGCCACTGGCTGGTGGTGGGCAGCGCCAAGGGCCTCGTCACCACGCTCGCCTGGCCGTCGCTGCAGTTCGTCGCCGAGACCCGGGTGCACGCCGACGAGGTGCGCGCGCTCGCCTTCGCTCCCGACGGGCGGCTCTTCACCGGCAGCTGGGACAAGAGCATCGTCGTGTTCACTTCGCAGGAAGAGCAGCTCGCGAGCGACAGCGCGCGCATCCACTTCGACCGCAAGGGCGGCGCGGCGCAGGTGCGCGGCACGCTGGCGGGCAAGGCGTCCGCGACCTTCGCCATCGACGCGCGGCTCCCCGTCGCGGTGGTGGTGCGCCCCGCGCTCGCCAAGACGAGCGGCCTCGACGCCACCGAGCTCAAGGACGAGGTCCCCCTGCAGTCGGCCTTCGGCACCGTCAACGCCAAGGTGGCCCACGGCGTGTCGGTGTCCTTCAAGGGGCTGCAGCTCGACGGGCTCGACGTCGCCATCTGCGAGGCGTGCGTGGCCGAAGGCGCCCAGGCGGCGCTGGGGCAGGGCTTCGCGGACCTGGTGGACCTCTCCTACGACGAGGCGGCGAAGGAAGCGGTGCTCAAGCGCAAGGTGGCGACCGCCGCGGCGCAGTCCAGCGTGGGGCTGACGCTCAAGGAGACGCAGCGCTTCACCTTCCAGGGCTCGGTGAACGACTTCTCGCTCGACCGCGCCGGCAAGGTGCTGGGCGTGGCCTTCAGCGAGACCAAGAGCGAGCGCACCCGCGACATCTACGAGCGCGAGAAGAAGGGCATCGTCGAGCCCGACCGCGCGTGGGACTGCGGAGCGCGCGTCGACGCCGCCACCGGTGCGGTGCTGGAGCAGGTGCACGGTCACCACGGCGTGGTGGCCACTGCGGCCATCAGCCCCGACGGCGTCACCCTGGCGACCGGCGGCTGGGACAAGCGCGTGCTGCTGCACCGCTCGGGCGGCGAGCCGGTGGAGCGCTCCTTCGGCTGGGCCGTGCGCCGGCTGCGCTTCACCGCCGACGGCCGCTACCTCGTCGTCGCCGCGTGGACGCCGCAGAACCCGATGGGCGACCACAAGAGCAACACCAGCGCCGCCGCGTGGGAAGTCGGCCGCGAGTCGCCCACCGTCGTCGCGCCCTGACGCGGTGCGCGGGGCGTGGATCGCCTTCCGCGCGGGCGGCAACCAGCAGTCACCATGAAAACGCTGCTCTGCCTCTCGGTGGTGACGCTGGCGGTGTCGGGCTGCATCACGGTCAAGGCGCAGACGACGCCGCTCGCCGCCTCGCAGGTGCTGCCCCAGCCCGGGCTCAGTACGCCTGCGAGCAACGCGCCGTTCGCGCTCTCGGTGAGCGTGGACAAGACGCTGCCCGTGGTGCCTCGGGGGCTCGCGGTGGGCCTCAAGGTGGGTCAGAGCCGGGTGGGCTTCAGCACCCGCGGCGGGGAGACGCGCCTCGAGGCCGCGGTGGAGCCCAAGGCGCCTGCCGACCCGGTGCGCTGAAGCAAGCTCCTGATTTCTCAGGGCGTGCCGAGGATGCTCGGCGCGGGTGCGACAACGGCGGTGCGAGCCCCACTGGCGGTGAAGTCGAGGTCCAAGGGGAGCAGCACTCACTCGCACGCCGTCACCGACAGGTCCGTCCATGACTCACCGCCCGCTTCGCGTCTTCTTCCTGCTTCCGTTGCTCGTCGTGGCTGCGCTGTTCGCGGGCTGTGGCACCGCGGAGGTCTCGGTCCCGGTGGATCCGGATCCGCTCGCCGCGGTGGCCGAGAAGCCGCTCACCAGCGGGCTGACCTTCCTCTCCGAAGGCACCTACCGGCTCTGGGACAGCCGCAACATGGACAGCCGGCAGAAGATGGGCCGGGGCACCACCCACAGGCTCTGCCCGCCGGTGCCCGCCAACACCCGCGCGGTGATGGTGAGCCTGGTGGCGGTCAACGCCGACGGCGAAGGCTACCTGACCGCGTACCCGGGGCCGTCGCTGCCCATCGCCTCCAACCTCAACTTCAAGGTCGGCAAGCCCATCGCCAACGCCGCCGCGGTGGAACTCGACCCGTCGCGCTGCTTCTTCATCTTCAACGGAGAGACGGCCTCGACCCACGTCATCGTCGACGTCACCGGCCGATTCGTGAACGACGGGACCGGCGCCAAGATTGCCCCGGTGCAGTCGATGCTCATCCCCGCGGGCGTCTACCCCAACCCGCAGGGGCAGCTGGTCCTGCCGGCGGGCGGTGTCGCCAACTACCGCATCACCGGCGGCCAGTCGGCGGACAACATTCCGTTCAGCGGCCTCATTCACGGCGGCATCGTCAACTTCGACGTGGCCGACCCCGCGGGCGAGGGCTACCTCACCGCGTACACCGGCGGCAGCCGCGGCGAGTTCTCCCACGGCAACTACAGCGCGGGTCCGCAGACCAACACGCAGTTCCTCGCCACCGACGACGGGTACCTCAACGTCTACACGTACGCGGGGCTCAAGCTGCGCTCGACGCTGCAGGCCTACCTCATCGAGCGCCCGGGCTCCGACGGCACGGTCACCATCTTTCCGCCGGTGCGGCTGCTCGACACCCGGCAGGCCGGCAACTACTTCTGGACCGACACGGGCAAGCGCTCCACCGACCTGCGCCGCATCAAGCTGAGCAACCTCCCGCAGGTGCCGGGCCAGAACGCCGCGGTCATCGCCAACGTCACCGTCGCCGACCCCAGCGGCTCGAGCCCCATCACCCCGGCGATCCTCACCGTGGGCGGCGGCAACACCGAGTACCCGACGCTGTCCTTCATGCCCTTCCAGGGGAACAAGGCGAACCTGGCCATCGTGCCGCTCGACGACGAAGGCTACGCCACGGTGGCGCTGCGCTCGCCGGGGCAGCGCGCCGGGGCGCAGGTCATCATCGACGTGGTGGGCACCATCAGCGGCCGCGCGTGGATGGACGCGGACAACGAGCCGGAGACCCTCGCCAGCAACGGCGTGGGTGAGTGGCACAAGGGCATCGTGTCCACCTCGTTCTATTTCAACCGCCACACCACCCAGTCCATCGCCAACGCCTCCAACGACGCCGCGGCCGCGCTCGACTCGGGCGTCGCCGGCTGGGTGGCCGCCTCGCCCTTCCCCGGCGACGACATCGCCTACCTGATCCTCGGCGGCGCGGTGAACGGGCTGTCGGTCATCGCCGGCGAGGTGGCCGACCGCAACGAGTGCCTCAAGCTCACCATCGGCCTGCACCTGCCGTCGCCCTTCTGGCTGTCGGGCAACAACGGCAAGTACTGCAAGAACTGACCGTCAGGGCCGCCCGGCCTCGAGCGCCCACGCGGCGCGGGGGCCCAGGGTGGCTGCGAAGGTCCGCGCGCGCTCCGGCTCCACCCCCGCGAGGAGGTGGAGCCACGCGCGTCTCGCAGGGTCGATGCCCGGGGAGTCGTCGAGCGGCAGCGCAGAGGCCACCGCCGCCGCGGCGTCCCGCCGACCCAAGGCGACCAGCGCCACCACCCGGGCCCACGCCACCTGCTGGCGCTCGGTGGGCCCCAGCCGCGCCACGCGCTCCGACACCTCGTCGAGGAGCTTCAGGCCCTCTGCCGGGCGACCGAGCGCCGCGAGCGCCCGCGCCTCCTGCGAGCGCCGCTCGGCCATCGCCGACTCGTCCGGCGGGGCGACGTGCTCGATGGCCCGCGCCGCCTTGAGCCGCTGCTCGACCTCGGCGGCCTCTCCCGCCGCGAGCAGTCCTTCCGCCCACGCGCCCAGGAACTGCTGCGCCGACACCATGGTGGACAGCCGGTCCACCGGGACCTCGCTCTCCAGCGCGCGCGCCGCGGCGACGGCGTCGGGGATGCGGCCCACGGCGAGGAAGAGCGGGACCTGCTCGGAGACCACCCCGGGCGAGAGCGCCCCCTCGGAGCGCCGCTGCGACTCGCTCACCTGCTCGAGCTCCTCGAGCGCCTGCACGTAGGCGAACCGCTCGGCGAGCATGCTGGCGCGGTTGTGGCGTGCGAAGCGCACCTCGCGCGCGTCGGGCCCCAGCGCGGGCACCAGGTCGGCGAGCGCCGCCCCGTACAGCCTGGCAGACGTCACGGGGTCGAGCGGCTCCGTCCCCACGTAGGCCTCGGTGGACAGCAGGCTGCCGGACAGCGGGTGCCCCGGGCCCACGGTCGAAGGCAGCGCCGCCCGCAGCGGGAGCAGCACCTCGCGGGCCTCCGCGCGCCGCTCGATGGTGGCGAGCAGGCGCGCGCGCCGCAGCTGGAAGTTGAGCGCGGCGAGCGAGCGGGGCCCCAGCAGCGCGGCGGCGTCGGCGCCCCGCTGCAGCGTGTCCAGCACCCGGGGCCGTTCCCCCTGGCGGCGCTGGCACATCGCGAGGCGGCTGGTGACGAAGAGCTGCGCCCCGGGCGCGTGGGCCCGCTGCGCGTCGCGCTCCAGGTTCGCCAGCGTCGCCGCGCGCTCCTCGTCGCAGCTCGAGAGGTCGCCGCGCTCGAGCAGGGTGAGCCGCCGCATGCCCGCCTCGAGCCGCACCGCGAGGTCGTCGTCGCCGAGGCTGGAAGCCTGGGCGCCCAGCGCCAGGGGGTCGGCCCAGTGTCCGCCGAGCGCGCGCTCGAGCTGCCGCCGCCGCGCGAGCGCCGCCCCCTGGAAGGGCGCCTGCTCGCTGCCGGGGACGAGCTCGCACTGCTGCACCGGCAGCGCGAGGAACTGGTCGAGCGCGTCCTCGGCCGGGAGCCCCGGCTGGCCGAGGTCGGCCCAGGTCCGGCTGGTGACGGCCGCAGCGACCTCGAGACAGGCGGCCGCGGGCGATTCGACGCCACCCAACCGGCAGGCGCGCTCGAGCTGCTCCGTCTGACGCTGGCCCAGCAGCTCGAACTCCCGCTGGAGCCACGGAAAGGGCGCACTCCCGCGCGGTGAAGCGTCGGCGGCGAAGCGCTGGCAGCGGCGCACCTCGAGCGCCCGCAGCCCGGCCCACGACAGCCCCGCGGCCACGGCCACCGCGGAAAGCGCGAGGGCGACCCGGCGCCTCGCCACCCGCCGGACCGGGTCGGCCTGTCGCAGGGCGGACGCCACCGCGGCCAGGTCCTCGAAGCGCGCTCGGGGCTCGCTCGAGAGCATCCGGGTGACGGCGTCGAGCGCCGCGCGGCCGGGCGCGAGCGGCTCCAGCGCGAGCTGCAGGGCCCGCCCGAAGGCGTACTGGTCGCTCGCCGCGGAGGCCGGCGAACCTCGGAGCAGCTCGGGAGCGAGGAAGGCGGGCGTGCCGGCCACGCGCGCCGGCTGCGGCGCGGGCGCGGGCGTGCCCCGGGGCTCCTCGAGCAGCGCGAGCCCGAAGTCGGTGATGCGCGGCACCCCGTCGTCGGTGAAGAGCACGTTCTCGGGCTTGAAGTCGCGGTGCAGCACCCCGAGGCGGTGGGCGTGGTGGAGCCCGTCGGCGAGCGCCGCGAAGACGCGCAGCACCTCGCTCTCGGTGCGCGGGCTCGCGAGCCAGTGGCGCAGGGTGCCGCCGGGCAGGCGCTCCATCACCAGGTACGGCGTCTGCTTCACCTGGCCGATGTCGAAGACGGTGGCGACGTTGGGGTGGCTGAGCGCCGCCATCGCCCGCGCCTCGGTCTGCAGCATGTGGGCGGCCTGCGTCTTCCACTCCGCGCGCAGCACCTTGAGCGCCACCGCCCGCCCGAGCCGCGTGTCCTCGGCGGCGAAGACGTCGGCCATCGCCCCGGAGCCGAGCCACTCGGCGATGACGTAGTGCTCGAGCCGCGCGCCGGGCTTGAGCACCAGCGCGCCGTCGCCGTCCGCGCCCACGATGGCGTCGGCGAGGAGCCGGCAGCTCGCGCACCCGTCGAGGTGCTCGCGCACCGCCGCGCTCTCGTCGGCGTCGAGCCACCCCGACGCCCAGGCGCTCAGCTGCTGCTCGTCGCCGCAGCGCATCGGGCCGCTGTCAGCCTTCCCGCAAGAGCCGCTCGATGCTCAGGTCGATGGCGCTCACCAGCGAGCGCATCAGGCTGTCGAGCTCCTCGGGAGACGTCTTGCTGTCCCGGGCGAAGCGGTCCTCGGTGCGCTCGAGCAGCACGTCGCGCACCCGCTGCACCCAGCGCGCGGCGGTGGCGCGGTGAATCTCGTACACCGCGGCGATCTGATCGATGGACTGGCCTTCCACCAGATGCAGCCGCAGCACCGCGCGCTCGCGGCTGGAGAGCGACTCGAAGGCCGCGGCGAACGCCCGGCGGAAGAGGGGGCCGTGCTCCTTGCGCAGCTGCAGCCGCTCCACGTCGATGGTGGTGGAGAGCGCCTCGAGCTCGCGCTCGGTGTCGTGGCCCGAAGGCCCCGAGCGGTCGAGCCCCAGCGTCATGCGGGTGGCCACGGTGCGGAACCACCCCGCGAGCGGGCCCTTGCCGAGGTAGCCCAGCACGCCGGGCTTCTGGCCCACGAAGTACTGCTCGCGCAGCTGCTGCAGCACGTCGTCGACGCGGCCGCGGCCCCGGTCGAGCCGCGCCAGCGCCGCCGGCAGCTGCGAGAAGACGTGGCGCTCGATGGCGGCGTGGGCCTGGGCGCTGCCGGTGCCACAGGCGAAGGCCAGCGCGAGGTCGGCGAAGGCCGCGGTGCGCGCCGCGCGGCCGTGCTCGGCGAGGAAGCGGGCGAAGGCCTCGAGGTTCACCCCGAGCGGGCCGTAACGGGCCTCGCCTTCGTCCAGCGCGCGCTGTGCAGTCGCGAGGTTCACTGCGAAGAAAGGTCCCGGGCGGCCGGCCGGGCTGCGTCCCCTTTGCGTCGGGGACCATCTTGGTCCAACGGCGCGCCGAAGGCACCTGGCGCCGGCCCGGGGAGGCCCAAAGCGCCGCGGTCAGCCGATGATGGGGCGCTTGAAGGTGAGCGCGGGCACGCTCGGCGCTTCCTCGTCGGGGGCCTCGTCGGAGAGCCCCTCGCCGTCTTCGCCCTCGTCACCCAGCGGGTCCTCGCCGTCGCCGGAGAAGGCGGGCAGGGCGAAGAGCTCCTCGCAGGTGGAAGCGAGCGCGGTGTCCTTCTCGGTGACGCCCCCCGCATCGTGGGTGGTGAGCGCCAGCGTCACCATCGTGTAGCGAATGTCGATGTCCGGGTGGTGGTCGGCCTCTTCCGCGGCCTGGGCCACGCACTGCACGAAGGCCACCGCGTCGAGGAAGGTGGCGAACTCGTAGTTGCGGCGCAGCTCCTGGGCGTCGACCGACCAGTCGGGGAGCGCCTCGCGGGCGAGCGCGAGCTCGGCGTCGTTCAAGCGGGTGCCGGTGTCCATGTCAGGGCGCTCTCATTTCCACACCAGCACCGCGAAGGAGAGGTTCTGGTACAGGCGCGCGAAGTCGAACGACAGCCCGAACGACATGCGGGTGGTCTTCACCTTGAAGAGGAAGATCTCGAAGCCGAAGTTGAGGTGCGGCCGGAGGATCGGCCCCGTCGCGGTGGTGGGCGGCTCGAGGTAGCCGCCGAGCCGCAGCCGCAGGCGGTCGATGAAGACTTCCTTCTCCACCGCCGCGCGCAGACAGAAGGTTGGCCGGTCGCCCGCGGGAATGGCGTCGGTGAGCGGCTGCTCGAGGAAGGGCGACATCGCCACCGCGTTGTCCACCGGCAGGGTGACGTCGAGCTGCGCGGTCACCAGCCACTTGGTCATCGCCGCGGTGCGGCCCGGCTGGCCGTCGGGGCCCAGCATCCACCCTTCGCGGGAGGTGATGTTGTACGCGCGGCCTTCTCCGAAGGCGAAGCTGCCGCCGAGCGAGACGCGGCCCGGGGAGACGACCTGCGACGGCAAGGTCCACCCGCCGATCTGCGCCTTGCTCCCCGCCTGCCAGGCGGTGGTGTTGGGGCTGAAGGCGAAGCCGATGCGGTAGTTCTCGTTCTCCGGGCGCCAGAGCGCGCCGAGCTGCAGCCCCCAGCCGTGGTAGCCCGCCGAGTCGTTGAAGCCGGGCAGGAGCTGCCCGTCGGGCTTCTCGCCGTAGCCGAAGAGCGCGTGGGTGGTCTCCACGCCCGCCCCGACGAGGATCTGGTCGTTCCAGAAGCTGTACCCGAGCGCGCCGAAGAAGTGCAGCAGGCCCACGTTCAGCACGCGGTCGAACGTCTCGCCGTCCTTCCGGGTGGCGGCGAGGAAGTTCTGCAGGTCGAACCCGCCGCCGATGCCGAAGTTCTTGTAGCGGAACGCGACGACTGAATAGAAAACCTGCGTGCCCAGGTTGGCGAGCGGGCCTTCGCGCTGCTCCGGGCGGCCGTCGTTGTCCCAGTCCTGCTCCTTCACCGAGCCGGGCATGAGGAAGTGCATCGTGCCGCCGAAGTCGAGCGACGAGTCGCCGTCGAAGTGCGCGTCCTTGGACACGATGCTCGCCGCGTTGCGCGTCATGCCTTCGGCGCCCTCGGCGATGCCCACGTAGGCGCCGCCCAGGCCCATCATGCGCGGGCTGCCCCGCAGGGTGCCGCTCGACAGCAAGAGCCGCTGGCTCCCCTGGAATGGAGTCGCCTGCGCGAACGCGGCGGTGGCGAGGCAGGTGGTGGCGAGGACCAGGGCGCGCACGGCTTTCCGACCGGGGAACTTAGGGGAAAACGACGCCGGCCGTGCACCGCGCAGTGCTCGCCTTTATGGTCCGCCGCCTTCCATGACCTTCGACGCCCGGTCCAGGCTGTTCCTCTTCCTCTGCGGCATCTTCGTGGCCGCGCTCGTGGTGGGCGACCTCATCGGCTGCAAGCTGGTCGAGGTCACCGTGCTGGGGAAGCCCTTCGTGCTCTCGATGGGCATCATTCCGTTCCCGCTCACCTTCCTGCTCACCGACGTGCTGAACGAGTTCTACGGCAAGCAGGCCGCGCGGCTGGTGACGTGGGTGGGCTTCACCGCCGCCGTCTTCACCACCGCGGTGGTGGCGCTGGTGCTGCAGCTGCCCTACGCGCCCTTCACCCTGGCGCCCGACTGGGGCGGCGCCACCCCCGACGCCTTCGGCCGCGTCTTCGGCTCGGGCCTCAACATCCTCGTCGCGTCCTGCGTGGCCTACGTGCTGGCGCAGTTCATCGACATCGGCGTCTTCATCCTCCTCAAGAAGCAGACCCACGGCCGCTTCCTCTGGCTGCGCGCCACCGGCAGCACGCTGGTGTCCCAGCTCATCGACACCATCGTCATCCAGAGCCTGGCGTGGAGCGGCTCGCTCGAGCTCGGGCGCCTCGTGTCCCTGGTGCTCGCGAGCTACGTGGTGAAGCTCACCGTGGCCATCGCCCTTACCCCCGCCATCTACGCGGTGCACGCGCTGGTGGAGAAGGTGCTCAAGATTCCGCCGATGCCGCCGCAGGAGACCTGAAGCGCGCCCGCCTCACCGCGCGATGCGCACCCAGGTGCCGTCGGGCCGCAGGCCGCGCACCTCCGCCGAGTCCGCGCCCAGCACCTCGAAACCGTCGTCTTCCCACGCCTCCAGGGTGAGCGCGCCGCCCTGGAGCATCGGCAACAGCCGCGTGGCCTCGCGGCGGATGACGGGCGCCTGTCCCGGCCCGAGCCGCGGCTCCACCGACCAGCCACGCGGGAGGCTCAGGCCCGCCGACTCCACCGGCACGCCCTGGAGCAGGTGGGCCGAGCCCAGCCGTGGCTCGAAGAGCTCCCGGAGCCAGAGCACCCCGGGCTCGCCGCTCACCGGCGCGACGAGGGTGATGGTCGGACAGCTGCCGGGTGCTCCCGCATCGAGCGGCCCGGTGCAGAGCGAGCGGCCATCGCCGTAGAGCACCACGTCGTCGGCGATGGTCGCCCAGAAGCCCAGCGCCGGCGGGTGCCCGGCCAGCAACACCGAGCGCGCCGACGTGTAGAGGCCGACCCCGAGGTGCGCATCGTCGAAGGCGAGCAGGTCGAGCAGCGCGATGCCCGTCTCCGGGGTGAAGGTCACCACCGCGATGCCGCCGTCGCGCACCGCGGTCGCCACCACCGGCGGCGCCGAGGTGAAGCTGCTCAGGCGCAGCGCGAGCTCGCCCGCGTCACCGGCCCCCCAGACGTCGACGCCCGCATCGCGCAGCACCCACAGCCGCTGCGCCTCCACCACCACCAGCGCTTCCCGGTCGGAGAGCCGCTGCTCCCCGGCGTCGGAGAAGACGCGCACCCCGGTCGCTTCCTCGCACAGCACTCCGGCCGAGAAGGGCAGCGGCGTCGCTGCCCGACAGCGCGCGCCGTGTACCGCGGCGAGCGGCTCCCCCGCGTCGAGGCCCGAGCGCACGCGCGCCGCGGCGACGTCGAGCTGTACCGAGCCCACCGGCTCGAAGAAGACGGTGACGTGGTAGCTGCCCGGGAGCTCGGTGCGGAAGCGCAGCCGGGCGGTGAGCGCCGGGGCCGGCGTCATCGAGAGGGTGGGGGCCTTCGCCTCCACGGCGACCCGGTGGTTGTCGGGGTCGTCCACCGTGGCGCGCACCGACGGCAGCGCGTCGAGCCGCTGGTCGCAGCTCAGCTGCGGCGCGGCGATGGAGACGTCGAGCTCCACCTCGTCGCCGGCGCGGGAGATGGTGGCGGGCCGCGGCGGCCCGGCGTCGACGCAGCGGAGCACCAGGCTGGTGTCCACCGGGGCGGGACACGCCGCGAGGCCCAGCGCGAGGAGCGCCAGTGCGAGGCGCACGCTCACGGGCCCCTCGGCACCGCCACCGCGCCGGCGTCGGGCGAGAAGCGGTAGACGAAGTGCTCGTCGGCGAGCACGGTGGTGCCGACGGGCGCCGCGTGCACCTCCAGCGCGAGCAGCGCGCCTTCGAGCCTCGGCACCAGCACCCCGCGTGGGCCGGAGTCGTCGGCCGCCAGCGGACCGGAGAGCACCGGGACCTGGGCCGTGCCGCCGGGCAGGGGCGCGGCCGACCACCCCACCGCCAGCGCCACCACCGGGCCGGTGGGGCCGGCGTCGAGCGCCTGCCGGGCGGTGAGCCGCGAGAGCTGGGGCACCGTGCCCAGCGCGCCGAGCAGATAGAGCCCGCCGGGGCTCTGGCCCACCACCCTGGTGCTGATGCTCTTGCAGACCGGCGGGCGGAAGGTGGGCGGCACGTCCATCACGCAGAGCTGCTGAGGGCTGGCGGTGAGCAGCGTCGCCTCGTCGCTGGAGACGGCGGCGGCGAACGGGCGCTGGCCGAGCAAGACCTCGCCGACCGGCCCCACCCCGGCGCGGAAGCGGGCGACGGAGGTCTGCTTCAGGTTCACCACGTCTCCCGAGGACAGGCCAAGGAGCCCACCGTCGCGCTGCGAGGCGAGGCCCACGCTGTCCTTCTCCACGCCACCGTCGGCCGGAAAGGTCAGCGACCACAGCCCGCTGCGGTCGTGCAGCCAGGCGACGTCGCCGGCCACGGAGAGGTTGGCCTCTTCCTCGCTCAGGCGCAGCGGCGGTCGGTCCGCGCGGTGCAGCGTGGTCTCGCCCCCCGGCGCGGCACAGAGCGTTCCTCCGTCCGAAGGCAGCACCGCGTACGCCGAGCAGACGGTCCCCCGAGGCAGCGGCAGCGGCACGCCTTCGCGCTGCCGCAGGTCGCGGGCGGCGAGGTCTTCCGTCTGGAGGATGACGACGTTGGGCTCCACCCCCAGCGTCACGTGGTGCAGCCCTTCCACCGACGGCCGGAAGCGCACGGTGGCGCGGGCATCGCCGCTCTTCACCGTCGCCTGGGCCACGCTGGCCTCGACGGGCTGGTTGGCCGGGTCGGTCACCTGCACGCGGAACGACAGGTCGTTCGCGGTGGCGCAGGTCGCGACCTGGAAGGTGAAGACCACGTCGCGGCTCTGGCCCTGCACGCCCACCGTGCCGTCGTCGAAGCGCCGCCCGGTGGGACGGGCGAGCGAAATCTTGCAGGTGGCGGGCGCCGCCGGGCCGCAGGCCGAGACGAGCGTGAGCGCGAGGGCCAGGAGCGGTGAGCGCATCACGGGCCTCGCTCGACCAGGCGCATCGTGCCGTCGGGCGCCGTCACCAGCACCTGGCGCTCGTCGCCACGCGCGGAGCCGCCCGTCGGGGCGAACGACTCGAGCACCACTGCGCTGCCCCGGGGGCGTGGCAGCGCCGAGGCGACCACCTGCGCATCGATGCCCGTGCCCAGTGGACCGAGGGTCGGCACCGTCGACTCGGCGAAGGACGCCGCGCCGTCGAGCTCGGTCCACCTCGGAGGCAGCGTGAACCGCAGCGACGGCACCGGCCCGCCGTCGAGCGGGAGCGCGTCGGTCGCCGGGTAGTAATAGAGGATGCCGTCGAGGTTGAGGCTCCCGGCCCAGACGCCGCCCCGGTCCGAGTTGATGGACGCCACCGTGGTGCCCCGCGCGTGGTCGCAGCCGAACTGCGGCCGCGCAGGTCCCGGCACGGACGCCACGCAGGCGCCTTTGACGCCCACGCTGAGGACGCGGCCGCCTTCGGGAGAGAGCGCGACCGGGGGCTCGAGGGTCGCCACCACGGGTGGGAAGGGCTCCCAGAGCGCGCCGCCATCGAAGCCCGTGCGGGTGATGAGGCTCGAGGTGATCTCCAGCACGTCGCCGCCCGGCAACAGCTTGAGCTGTGCGCCCGAGACGGCCGCGGCCGAGCCCGAGGCCACCAGTGGCCCCGTGCCCCGGTCTTCCCACCGCGACAGGGCGCTGCCGTCGGTCCACACCACGTCGCCCTGGGTGACGAAGGTCGAGACCCCGGAGATGCGGTCCACCGCCGCGCCGCCGCGGAAGACGTCGAGCTGGGCGAGGGCCGTGTGCAGGCACAGCACCGCGCGTGAGGGGAGCAGCGTCACCGCATCGCAGATGGTGCCGACCGGCACCTGGACCGCGACGCCTGGCGCGCTGCTGCGGTCTGCCACCACCTCCACGTCGCCCTGCGCGATGCCGAGGTTGGGCTCGAAGCGCACCAGCACGTGGTGGGCGCCCGGGACCACGGGGGTGAAGTGAACGTCGGCGCCGGCGAGCAGGCCCGAGGCCCCGACGTGGTCCACGGTGACTGCGACCTCTCCGTTGTCCGGGTCGAACACCGTCGCGGTCGCGCTGACGTCCCTCGGCGCCAGGCACTCGGAGAGCGGCACCTCGAAGCTCAGCGTCTGGCCCACCCCGGTGAGCGCCAGTCGTGCCTGGCCGGTGATGGGACCTCCACCGCTGGAGCCTCCGGTGCCGGAGCACGGCTCGCCCGGCGTGGAGCAGGCCATGAGCATGCAGGCGACCACCGACCAGCGCATCGCTCCCGCCTTCGCCGACGACCCGGCCCGGTCCGGCCCGGGCACTCTACTCACGAGGCAGGAGATGGCGCTCAAGCCCTGACGACCCGCGGAGGGGGCGCCCTGCGCAGCGCGTGGTGCCGGCCGGAGCCGGTTCGGAACGCAGCCATCGGGGCATCACGGGCCTCGCTGGACCACGCGCATCGTGCCGTCGGGTGCCGTCACCAGCACCTGCACGTCGTCGCCCCGGGCGGTGCCGGCCTTGGGCGCGAACTCCTCGAGGATGAGCGTTCCTCCGCTCGCGCGTGGCAGGCCCGAGCCGACCGCCATCGAGTCGCCCGCGGGGCCCGCTGGACCGAAGCCGGGCACCGAGGTTTCGACCGCGGGAGCGAAGGTCGAGCTCTGGACGATCCAGTTGTTGGGGAGCGTCAGCTGCGACGACGTGACCTGCCCGCCGTCGAGCGGAAGCGTGTCCAGCGCCGCGAAGTAGGTGACGAGGCCGCTGCCGTTGTTCCCGGACCACACGCCGCCGTGATCCGCGCCGATCGACGAGCCCGTCTGCTCGCTGCAGCCGGACTCTGCCGGGCCCTGGCCAGGCACCGACGCCACGCACGCGCCCCTGGCGCCGATGCCGAGCACCCGCAGGCCACCTGGCGACAGCGCCACCGGTCCGCTGAAGTTCACCGCGACCGGCACGAAGGGCTGCACCACCGCGCCGCCATCGAAGCCCGAGCGGTAGATGTGGCCGGGGGTGATCTCCAGCACGTCGCCGCCCGGAAGGATCTTGAGCTGCGCGCCGGACGCGCCGCCGATCGCGCCGCTCCTCGCCAGCATCCCGGCGCCGCGGTCCTCGCCGCGCACCAGCGTGACGCCGCCGGTCCACACCACGTCGCCCCGGGTGGCGTACGCCGAGACCCCGGTGATGCTCTGGACCAGCGCTCCCGCGCGGTAGACCTCGAGCAGGGAACGGGACGTGCGCAGGCAGAGCACCGCGGTCGACGGCAACAAGGTCACCGCGTCACACGTCGTGCCCGAAGGCACCTGCACCGCCGTGCCCTTGTCTCCGCGGCGATCGGCCACCACCACCACGTCGGCCTGCTGGATGCCGAGGTTGGGCTCGAAGCGCGCGGTGAGGTGGTGGTTCCCCGGGTTCACCGGCGTGAAGACGACGTCGGCGCTGGCGATGAAACTTTCCAGCACCACGTGCTCCACCGTGGCCGGCACCTCGACGTTGTCCTGGTCGTAGACCTTCGCGGTGACCGAGAGCTCGCTCGAGGCGAGGCACCCGCTCACGGGGCTCTCCAGATGCACCGACTGGCGAACGCCGGTCAGCGCCGCGCTGTCCTGAAAGGATCCGGTGCCGCTCCCGCCCGTCGACATTCCGCCGCTGCCGTCGCACGGCCCCGGCTTGAAGGCAGAAGGACAGCCGGCCACGAACACCGCCACGAGGAGCCAGCGCATCGAGTCCACCCTCACCGACCACCCGGCCCGCCGCCGCACCCGACTCTACCCACGGGGCAGGTGGTGGCGGTCAAGCCCCGAAGACCCGCAGGTGGTCCGCCACGTGGAGCGCGTGGAGCACGTCGTACTCGTCCTTCGTGCAAGGGCCGTAGGCGAGGTGCGGTGCGAAGGGGCCCGGGTGCGCCTCGAAGGTCTCGATGGCCTGGCGCAGGCGGGCCACCGCCTCGGGGAAGGGCGGCGCCGGCTCCAGCGCGGGCGCGCCGGCGATGGGCGCGGTCAGGTCGTGCGACATCGCCCCCTTCGCCAGGAAGCGCCGCTTCACCAGCGGGCCGATGGTCGCCCGGAACAGCCCCGAGCGCAGCACCGGGTAGCCGCGCACCGAGTACTCGATGCTTTGGGCGCAGTGCGTGAGCACCTCGGGCAAGGGCCACCCGGTGTGGGGGGCAGTAGGCACAAGCCCACCCAGAAAGGTCTTCACGTCCTTCAGCGAGCGCAAGGGTGGCAATCGGTCCATCGGCCGGACTCTGCCATGGATCGGCGTTTGCGCTTGCAACGGTGAAGGCCGTCGTTCCGCAGCACCGCGCAGGAGAAAGCCCGGTGGCTTGGGGCTACACTCGCGCCCCGGAGTGACGTCTCTTTCCCTGAGACCGAGGTGTGGCGTGTGCGGGAAGCCGGTGCCCGACGGGGCCACCAGCTGTCCCGACGACGGGTCCACCTTCTTCATCGACGGCGCCGACGCGCCACGCACCCTTGCGTATGGCAGCGGCAGCCCCATGTCGCGCGCCTCGATGACGCAGCTGCTCGGCACCCGCCTGGGCGACTACGAGGTGCTGGAGCTGATCGGCGAAGGCGGCATGGGCGTGGTGTACCGGGGCGTGCAGCCGGTCATCAAGAAGCGGGTCGCCATCAAGGTCCTGCGGCCGGAGTTCGCCACCGACCAGGGACAGGTGAAGCGCCTGTTCGCCGAGGCCGAGGCGGTGAACTCCATCGGCCACCGCAACATCATCGACATCTTCAACGTCGGCGTGCTCCCCGACGGGCGCCACTACATCGTCATGGAGTACCTCGACGGTGAGCCGCTCGACCTCTTCATGCGGCGCAAGAGCCCCATGCCCGCGCACGAGGTGCTCGAGCTCCTCGGCGAGATCTGCGTGCCGCTCCACGCCGCGCACCAGGCGGGCGTGATTCACCGCGACCTGAAGCCGAGCAACATCTTCCTCTGCGAGCAGGCCGGCGGCAGCCGCTACGTGAAGCTGCTCGACTTCGGCCTGGCCAAGATGGGCGCGGTCGGCGGGCGCGTCAGCCAGACGTCGGTGCATCAGATCGCCGGCACGCCCGACTACATGGCCCCGGAGCAGGCCCGCGCGCTCGACGTCAGCGTCCAGACCGACCTCTACGCGCTGGGAGTCATCGCCTTCCAGATGCTCACCGGCCGGCTCCCGTTCCTGGGCAACACGCCGATGGACGTGATGGTGCAGCACGTCTCCGCGCCGTGCCCCACGCCGTCGACGGTGGAGCGGACCGTGCCGGGCGAGGTCGACGCCTTCGTGCTCTGGCTGATGGCCAAGAAGCCCGAGGACCGGCCGCGCAGCGCCGAAGACGTGCGCTTCGAGCTCAAGCGGCTCGACGCGTTGCTCGCCGAGGCCAACACCCAGACGCGCGCCGCGGTCCTCAAGCGCACGGGCCCGCTGCCCACCCAGAGCGCCTCGCCCGACTTCATCACCCCGCACGACCTCACGCCGGCCGAGCCCGCACTGGGCCTGGCGGCGTCGCAGCCGACGCCGCGGGAAGGGCTCTCGGCGAAGGCGGGACCGGTGCCGAACCCCGGGCCGCCGCCCAACGCCACCGAGCTCGTGCACATGCCCGGCGACAGCCGGGACGAGACGATGGACTCGGACCCCGCGGAGGGGACGCCGACCGGTGGCCGCGACCCGCGTCGCCGTGGGCCGATCCCGGGCGACACCGACGAGGTGGAGCCGACCTCGGGCAACGACGGTTACCCCACCACGCGCCTGCCCGGCGAGACGCTCGACGCCGCGCCGTCGCGGTGGTGGCAGTGGGTCGCGCTGGCTGCGCTGCTCGGCGGCGGGCTCGGGGTGGGCTGGCTCCTGGGGGCCAAGCCCACCGGCAAGCCGAGGGCGTCGGTTCCGCCACCCGAGCTGCCCCGGCCGTCGTTGCCGTCTCCCAAGGAGCCGGAGCCTCGCGTCACCGCGACGGCCACTCCGGCCCCGGTGGCCCAGCCGCCGGTGGCGGTCCCGGCGCCGACGAGGCCCGCCCCCGCGACGCCGACGGCCACCGCGCCGCTCGAGCCCACGCCCAAGCCCCCGCGGGTGATCAAGACGGCCGCGGCCGATCCGTATGCGATGACGGTGCTGCGCCGCCGCCTCGACGACCTGGAGCACTCGGCGGCGGGCGACCCGTCGAAGCAGGTGCTGCTCTCGTCCCCGCGGCTCAAGCTGTCGAAGGCCAACACCCTGGCGGAACGCAAGGACGTGGCGCGGGAACTCGACGTGCTCGAGCCGGCCTTCCTCAAGCGGTGATCTGAACAGGTTCGTCTTGGCAGGCAGGGCGGGTAGACTCCCGCGCGCATGCCCCTCGCGCTGTTGCTGACGCTCGCTACCGCGATTGGACCGCACGGCTCGGCCGTGCTGGTCGCTCGCCGCACCGGGGTGGCGCCGGAGACCGCCCGCGAGACCGCGGCCCAGGTGGCCAGCGCCATTTCCACCAACGACGGCGAGGTGCGCGACGGCCGCGCGGTGGCGAAGACCCTGGAACTCGCGGGCCTCAAGGACACCGTCGACTGCGGCGCCAAGGTGCAGTGCCTGCAGGAAGCCGGGCGCGCGCTCGACGTCGCGTACCTGGTGCTCATCTCGCTCACCGAGGTGGGCACCAACCGCAGCATCGGTCTCGAGCTGATGCGCGTGTCCGACGGCGAGATGCTGGAGCGCTCCGCGGCGCTCTACCAGACGAACGCGACCATTCCCGACGACGTGCTGCAGTCCTTCACCGCCAAGGTCCGCCAGCTCGCGCCCGCGCCTCCGCCGGCAGCCCCGCTCGCGCCTCCGCCGCTGGTCCCGGGCGTGGCCTCGGAAGCCGTTCCTCCCGCGGCGGTCATTCCCCAGGTGGCCGAGCCCCCGGGCCCCAACCACGTGCCCTCGCTGCTCGCTGCCGGCGGTGCCACCGTCGCCGCCGCGGTGGCGGTGGGCTTCCTGTCCTCGGCCATCGTGGCGCGCAACACGCTCCAGGAAGGGACCAAGGGCAACACCTCCGAGCTGACCCGCGCCCAGGCCGACGCGCTCGCCGGCCGCGCCAACACCCACGCCACGGTGTCCCTGGTCTCGGCGCTCGCGGCCGTGGGGCTCGGTGGCGTGGCCGTCTTCACGTGGTGAAGTTCGCGGGGGCCTTCGCACTCGCCGTGCTCCTGGTCGGGTGCCAGCTCGCCGCGGTCGATCCGTCCCTGCGCTACCTCTGTGAGACCGACGGCGACTGCCCAGGCTCGTTCTGTGCGGCCGACAAGCACTGCGGCGCGAGCGCGTCGGGCGGCGGAACGGCGTCGGGCGGCGGAACGGCGTCGGGCGGCGGAACGGCGTCGGGCGGCGGAATGGCGTCGGGCGGCGGAACGGCGTCGGGTGGCGGCACCGCGTCGGGTGGCGGCACCGCTTCCGGGGGAGGCACTCCCGGAGCGTGCGGGTGTCCGGCCGTGCTCGGCTGTGGCCAGGTGACGGGCTGCGACGGCGGCGTTCCGGTCGACTGTGGCACGTGCCCGGCGCGCAGCCGCTGCGGTGCCCGGGTCCCCAACGTCTGCGGAGAGCCACTGGCCTGCACCAAGGAAGGCTGGTGCTGGGAGAACCCGTTCCCGCAGGGCAACGACCTGCTGGGTGTCTACGCAGCGTCGCCGGACGACGTCTGGGCGGTGGGGCGCCAGGGCACCATCCTCCGCTGGCACGTCGACGGCTGGTCGCTCGAAGCCAGCGGCACGACGCGGGACCTCTTCGCCATCGCGGGCGTGGGTACCGGGGCGCTGTACGCGGTGGGAGAGAAGGGCCTGGTCCTCGGCTCCACCGGCAACGGGGTGTGGACGACGCTGCTCGATGCCGGCGGCGGCGACCTCGTCTCGGTGTGGGCCTCGCCGCTGGGCAACGACGCGCTCGCCGGCGGCACCGGCGGGCGGCTGGTCGAGCTCAAGGGAATGGTGCCCATGTCGGTGGCGCCGCTGCCCGGCGCCGGCAATCGCACCATCCTCGGACTCGCTGGCACGGGGCCTGACCGCATCGTGGCGGCGACCGACCGGGCGATGCTCGTGTGGATGAAGGGCTCCGCCAGCTGGGTGTCGTTCGCCAACGACGCCGGCAGCCCCATCACCTCGCTGTGGATGTCGCCCGACGGCGTGGCGCTCGCGGCCGCGCCCCCCGGCGTGTTCGCCCAGGGCGGCAGCGTCGGGCCGCGGCTCTTCAAGCCGCTCTTCGCGGGCTCGGTGCCCGGCGCGCCGTGGCTGCTCGCCGGCACCGCCTTCGACGACCTGTGGATGTACGAGGGCTCGGGCGGGCGCGTGTTCCGCGCCGCGCTCGACGCGGGGACCTTCGTCGCGCAGGGCGCGGTGTCGCTCGCCGGCACCCGTGGCATCGGTTCCGGCGCGCGCGGCCAGCTCGCCGCCGCCGGTGACCGCGGTCTCTACGCGGACCTCGCCGTCACCGGCGGCGTCACCACCGTCTCCGTGCGCACGCAGGGAGAGACCCTGGACCTCGTCGACGTCTCGAGCCACCCCACCGCGGGGCTGTTCGCCATCGGAGGTACCAACGCCTGGCTCACGCGCACCCCCGCCGGCCTGCGGCCCACCTGGCAGAAGCACACCTGCACCAGGCCCTCCGGCAGCCACCACTTCCTGCGCCCGTGGGTCGATTGGGTGACGGGCGACGTCCACGCGCCGGTGGTCGGTAACTTCGCGGTGCGGTTCGACCCGCTGGTCGACGACTCCTGCGTCGACGACTTCCACTTCTCCGGGTACCGGGCGGTGTGGGGCCTGCCCGGTGGGGGCCCGTACGTCTTCACCGGTGACGTGGTCGGCCTCACCCGCGACGCAGGCTTTCGCGACGTCCAGGAGCGTGCGTTGCCCGGCACCTCCGGCTCCGACGTCTGGGGCAGCAGCCTGTCGAGCGTGTGGCTCACCGGGTCGCAGTACATCGCCCGCGCGGACTTCACCCGCGACGGCGGAGTGGTCACCGAGCTGTCGCCCGGCAACACGGTGTACTCGATTCGCGGCATCACCACCGCGAGCGGCGAGCTGCGGCTCATCGCGTCGTCGAGCGGCGCGAAGGTGTACCTGTCCAGAGGCGATGGCGGGTGGACGACGGTGAAGACGACGGCCACCGGCAACCTGGTGCGCACCGTCTGGGAAGACGAGGACCGCGCGTGGGCCGTCACCCAGAGCGGCGAGGTGCTCGAGGGCCTCGACGGCGGCACGGCCTGGAGTCCCCCCGTCTCGCTCACCCCCGAGCTCACCGGCGCGCTCGCGCTCAGCGACGCGGGGGTCTGGGTCGTCGGGCCGAGTGGTGCCATCCTGTCCCACGCCCCATGAGCGCCATCGTCGATGCCAGCCGCGCCGGGTGGCCGGTGCTCCGCCTGTCTGCCGGTGACGCGTCGGCCGAGCTGGCGCCCACCCGCGGCGGCCTCGTCACCTCGGTCCGGCTGCGCGGCCGCGAGCTGCTGGCGCTCGACGAGGCGACCTTCGCCGACGGCACCAAGAACGTGCGCGGCGGCATCCCCGTCCTCTTCCCCTTCGCGGGAAAGCCGCCCGCGGGCAGCCCGTTCGCGCAGCACGGCTTCGCGCGGCTGCTGCCGTTCCGCGTGGTGGAGCGGGAAGCGAGCGGCGAGCGCGCGCAAGTGTCCTGTGTGCTCGAGGCCAGCGAGGCCACCGCCGCCTACCCCCATCGGTTCCGCCTCACCCAGACGCTGCGTCTGTCGCCCGGGCTCGCGGAGCTGCAGCACGAGGTCCTCGCGCTGAGCGACCAGGTGCCGGTGCACTTCGGGCTCCACCCGTACTTCGCCGTCGACGTCGCGCTGAAGGCCAAGGTCCGCGTCGAGGCTGCCGCGCCCGAGGCCTACGACAACCTCACCGGGCGCACCGGGCCGCTGCCGGCGTTCGACTTCGCAGGCGAGCTCGACCTCCACCTCAAGCGCCCGGCGCGGGCGGCCACGGCGCTCGAGCTGGGTGACGGCGCGGTGCTGGAGCTCGACTGGGACGCCACCTCGCAGGCGCTGGTGCTGTGGACGCAGCCGGGCAAACCCTTCGTGTGCGTCGAGCCCTGGAGCGACGTCGCGCTGCCGCTCGGCGGGGCGGTGAACACGCTGCGCACCGGCGAGCGCGTGACGTACCGGCTGGGCCTGCGGCTGCGCTGAGCCGACCGGCACCCCTGGAGCTGCCCCTGGCCCGAGGTTCGGGGGGCAAGTGATTCAAAACCCCTGAATTCAAGGCGGGTTGGGGATGGCGCTCGTCCCACACTGTGGGGAATTGCCTTTCATTCCGGAAGTGTGGGAAGGGCCCGCCCGCCACAAGGGGAGGAGTCGCGCACATGTCGATGAACAAGCTGCTGGTGTCGAGTGCCGTCGTCGTTGGGCTTTTCGCGTGCGGGCCGGTGGATGAGCCGCAGCCCTCGGAGTTCCCGGATTCGCAGGTCGCGGCGGCGAACGCCGATGATCAGACGGTCGCCTTCGACGCGACCACCGAGCAGGCGGCGACCGCCGCGCCGTTCAACATCAACGGCACCGTGGTGGCCTCCAGCGTGAAGGCGGTGGTCATCGCCGAGAAGCTCTTCAAGCCCACCGCGATGGCGTTCAAGCCGGGCGACGGCTCGCTGTGGATCCTCAACCGCGGCGACGACACCACCGTGGTGGTGGACAACCCCGGCAAGAGCACCGCGAAGGCGGCGAAGTTCTACGACGACTCCAACCACTTCATGAACAACCCGACGGGCATCGCCTTCTCGCCGACCAAGGCGGAGTTCGCGGTGAGCCTCGACTCCGTCAACGACTACAACGGCCGCGCGGCGGGCAACTACTTCACCGGCCCCACGCTCTTCACCTCCGACCGCCGGTACTTCGAAGGCGGCACCAACTCGCACTACGACATGCTCCACCACTCGCCCAAGGCGATGGGCATCGCGGTGGGCGCGCGGCCGGCGACCGGCCAGGCCGACATGCGCGAGTACTGGGTGTTCAACGGCAACTCGGGCAGCGTCGACCGGTACTTCTTCAACAAGCCGCACCAGCTCGGCGGCGACGACCACTCCGACGGCATCACCGTGCGCTACGCGACCGGGCAGCTCAAGCGGGTGGCCGAGGCGCCGAGCCACCTGGCCTTCGACGTCTCCACCCGCCAGCTGTACCTCGCCGACACCGGCAGCGGCCGGGTGGTGCGCCTCGACACCCGCACCTCGCTCAGCACCGCGCGTCGCATTCCCGCGTACCACGCGGAGACGCCGCTCTACGAAGTCCCGGGCACCAAGGTGGAGACGGTCGCCACCGGTCTCGGGAAGCCGAGCGGCCTCCTGCTGGTCAACGGGCAGCTGGTGGTGGGCGAGTACGCCACCGGCCACGTGAAGGTGCTGTCCACCACCGGCGTGGTGAAGGGCGACCTCGACACCGGGCTCGGCGCCGGCGCGCTCGCCGGCCTGGCGCAGGGCCCCGACGGCAAGCTCTACGTGCTCGACGGCCGCGGCGGTCGCGCGCTGCGGCTCGACCTCCAGTGAGGGACGTCACCGGCGGAAGCGGACGAGGACCGTTCGCTTCCCCGGTCGTGCCTCACGGGCAGCTGTAGGTCCCGAGGTCGGTCGCCAGGTCGGTGGCGAAGCCGTCCCACTCCAGCGCGGGGTCGAAGGCGTTGGTGCCGTTGGAGTCGCCGCGGAACACCGAGCACTTGCGGCGCAGCGTCGCGTCGAAGGTCTTCACCGTGCCGCTGCCCCAGCCACCGCCGGAGCCGCGGTTGCCGATCTGTCCGATGACGTCGACCGCGGCGCCGTTGCAGAAGAGCTCGACCACGTCGTCGCCGTTGAAGCCCAGGGCGCCCGCCGACACCTGGAGGTCACAGGCGGCGAGAATGGAGGCGTTCGAGAGCGAGTTGCAGGCGACGAACACGTCGTGCGACGCGATGGTCTGGGTGAGGGCGACGGTGTTGGTCGGGCTCGTCGCCCCGTTGGAGTACAGCCGCAGCGAGCAGCCGGTGAGGTTCGTCGCGGTGAGGAACGGGTTGTAGATCTCGAGCGCCTTGTTGTTGGAGCTGCCTTCCACGTACTCGCTGAAGCGCAGCGTCTCCACCTGGCAGGTCGCCGAGCAGCCGTCGTTCCCGACCGCGTTGCCGTCGTCGCAGGTCTCACCGCGCGCGCTCTGCACGATGCCGTCGCCGCACACGTTCTGCGGCAGCTCGCAGATGCGGCCGGTGACGAAGCCCGCGAAGGTGCAGTTGGTGTCGTTCCACTCCCCGGCCGGGTTCATCAGGTGGAGGCAGTCACCGTTGCCGCCGGTGCCCACGTCGTCGTCGGGCTGGCCGGTGGCAAAGTGGGTGTAGCTCCACGGCTCCTTGGTCACCCAGGTGAAGACGGTGTCCGTGGTGTTGGCGTCGTCTTGCGCGCCGATCCACGGGTTCTGCGCCGGATTCTGGACCAGCGAGACGAAGGCCTGCTCGGAGGCGCTGGTGATGGTGGCGAGCGTGCCACCCGCCGCGATGCAGGCGGTCTGCGCCGCCGCGAACGTCGTCTGGTCGTCGTCGTAGGACGCGTAGCAAGTGCCGGTCGCAGGGTCGGTGACGAAGCGGTCGGCGCCGCCGAGCGCGGTCGCGTCGCAGAGCGGGCCCACCTTGCACTGGTTGGTGCAGCCGTCGGTGTCGACCTTGTTGCCGTCGTCGCAGGGCTCGGGCGCATCGACGATGCCGTCGCCGCAGAGCTGCACCGGCGTCACGGTCAGCGACACCGTCGCGGTGGGCGAGGTGGACGTCGAATCGGAGACCGTGAAGGTGAAGCTGTCGGCGCCCGAGTAGCCGGTGGTGGGCGTGTAGAGGACGTTGGGCGGCGTCCCCGTGACCGCGCCGTGCGCAGGCCCCGCGTCCACCGCGTAGAGGAGGTTCATCTTCGGGGTGTCGATGTCCGTTCCCGAGAGGATGATGGCCACCGGGGTGTTGCGGTCGGTGCTCACCATCTGCGGCGTGGCGACGGGCGGATCGTCGACCGGCGTGATGGTCACCGCGACCCCGCCAACGTCCGTGAGCTGTCCGTCGCTCACCGTGTACTCGAAGGAGCCGAGGCCGTTGAATTCGGCCTCCGGCGTGAAGGTGATGGAGCTGCCCGACAGCACCACCGTGCCGTGAAGCGCATTCATCACCGCCGTCACGCTCAGGCCGTTCGGCGTCTGCGCGTCGGTGTCGTTCGACAGGAGCTGCGCGGTGGTGAGCTGCAGCGCGGTGTCTTCGGGAGTCGAGAAGCTGTCGCCTGT